>CAJWZD010000006.1 GCA_913049685.1 uncultured Fidelibacterota bacterium | reverse complement strand
TTTATGAACTATGGATATAAATATAAAAATCAAAAAACGTTAAATCTTACTTCCGAAGATGAAAGTAGCAGAATGTTTATCCAGCTTTATGATTATATTGCATCCCAATTACCTATTAAAGATGGCGAAATTTTAGAGGTAGGGTCAGGAAGAGGGGGTGGGTCTTCTTTTGTATCGAGATACCATCATCCAAAATCTATTACTGGACTTGATTATTCAAAGTCAGCAATTAAACTTTCAAATGAACTTCATGGTAATGTTGATAATTTGTTTTTCAAATTGGGAGATGCCGAAAACTTGCCATTTAAAGATAATACTTTTGATGCGGTAATAAATGTTGAATCCTCTCATTGTTATGGAAACATGGAAAGATTTTTAAATGAAGTATCGCGAGTACTTAAGCCTGGGGGGTATTTTGGTTGGGTCGATCTTCGAGCAAAAGACATGGTTGAAGAAACAGGGTTTGCATTTGAAAAATCCAAACTTACATGTATTCACAATAAGACTATTACACCAGAAGTTATAGACGCGCTTGATGATATACATGATGTTAAGATGAAAATGATAAACAACCACGTTCCTAAGTTTTTACGATCAGCATTTACAGATTTTGCCGGTGCTAAAAATTCAAAGATTTATAATAGCTTCAAAAGTGGAAATGCAGTTTATTTATCAAAAGTTTTAAAAAAATAAAATTCACTCTTTTATAGTTACGTGAATTGATTGTAAAATTCGTAACAAATATAATTTATTTGATGTTTTCTTTCCGCATATTAGAGGCCAGCCAGCAGTACCTTACGTGAAATCCGTTCAATCTAAAATAACTACAATTGTTGGTGCTCAATGGGGAGATGAAGGTAAGGGCAAAATAACTGATTTCTTTGCAGGTAAAGCTGATTATGTAGTTCGTTTTCATGGTGGTAATAATGCAGGACATACTGTTATTGTTGACGGAAAAGTATTCAAGCTTCATCTTATTCCTTCAGGTGTTATCTATGGTGACCCCCTGAGTGTTATTGGTAATGGTGTAGTTGTTGACCCAAAAGCATTAATTAATGAGATAGAATACCTTAAAGAAAAAGGCATTAACCCAAGACTTATTGTTAGTGATAGAGCGCATGTCATAATGCCTTATCACATCGCCTTAGATAGCGCCCTTTCTGACCACCAAAAAGGCTTAGCGGCAGGTAGTACAAACCGCGGAATTGCTCCAGTGTATGCTGATAAAATGTATCGTAACGGCATTAGGATGATTGATTTAATTGAGCCTGATGTTTTTCTTGAAAAGCTGGACAAAGGGTTTGATTTTAATAAAGGTTTAATTGAAAATGCATTGGGTCAATCACTTAATCATACTATAGAAGAAATTTTTAAGACGTACATTGATTATGGCAAAATTCTAAAACCTTATATATCAGATGTTTCTGTTGAATTGTTTAAAGCCTATAAAGATGGCAAGAATATTTTGTTTGAAGGTGCTCAAGGCATGAGTCTCGATGTTGATCATGGAATATATCCATATACAACTTCTTCCAACACTGCGGCAGGTCATATATCAATAGGTACGGGTGTAAGTTTTAAATCAGTAAACAGAACAATAGGGGTAGTAAAGGCATATTTAAGCAGGGTTGGTGAAAGCCCTCTTCCAACTGAACTAGAAGATGAAACAGGAGACCATATTCGAGAAAATGGAGGAGAATATGGAACCACAACTGGAAGACCTAGACGCATTGGGTGGTTAGACTTAGTACAGGTTCGCCAAGCTGTTCGTGTAAATGGGCTGACTGAAATTGCGCTAACCAAACTCGATGTTCTTAATAACATTGGTGAACTTCTTGTTTGCAATGCATATGAAGTTGGTGGTGATGAAATTTATGAAATACCTGCAAGTCTGACAGACTACAGAAATGCAAAACCTGTGTATGAAAAACTAAAAGGCTGGGGGGAAATTCCTGAGAATATTTGGGATAAAGGTTTTGATAAACTACCGCAAGAAATAAAAGACTATATTTCTTTTATTGAAAAACGTATCGATTGTAGGGTTACGATTGTGTCTGTAGGACCACAGCGCCACGAAACTATTATCCGGTAGTTGTTATTCAACATGGTGACAAAATAACAATTCACATATGAGCTTCACTAAAGAGGTAGTTGATTTTAAAAATTTGGATACGGATAGTATCAAAGAAAAATTATCGCAGTTAAACATAGCTCTCACTCCTGAAGAGGTTCTCAAAATCCAAAATGAAATGCTAGAACGTGCTCCATCGATCGCGGAATTAGTATTATTTTCAATTCAAGGCTCGGAGCACTGTAGCTATAAAAGCAGTCGAATACACTTAGGGCAGTTTGTAACAGAAAGTCCAGATGTTGTACTAGGCGCAAAAGAAGATGCAGGCGTTGTTGCAGTAGCTACAGACAACCAAGGTAAAAGATGGTGTGTCGTAATGAGCCATGAAAGCCATAACCATCCTTCACAGATCGTACCTTTTGAAGGTGCTGCTACAGGAGTTGGTGGAAATGTTCGTGATGTCATGTGTATGGGTGCTGAGGTGATTGCCTGTACAGATTCATTTAGATTTGGTGAAATAAATAACAATAAAACAAAGTGGATTCATGATGGAGTTGTATCTGGTGTTGCTGGATATGGAAATCCTTTAGGTATACCAAATATTGGTGGAGATGTTTACTATCACAAGGGATATAACGAGAACTGTTTAGTTACGCTCGTAACATTGGGTATCGTCAAAGAAGAAAATATTATTCATTCGTATGCACCAAAAAATGCTGATGGATATGACTTAATTCTTATCGGCAAACCAACTGATAACAGCGGTTTTGGTGGTGCAAGCTTTGCATCACTAGAGCTTGAAGAAGGAAAGAAAGATCAGAACAAAGGGGCTGTTCAAGAGCCTAATGCATTTTTAGAAAGACATTTGTTGAAATCATCATATGCGCTTTTTGATGATATTAAAAAAATGGGATGTATAGATAGGGTTGGTTTCAAAGACCTTGGTGCTGGTGGAGTGGCTTGCGCAAGTGTTGAGCTTGCTGAAGCTTCAGGTTATGGATCTGAAGTATGGCTTGATAAAGTTCATACTAGTATGGATGGGTTACATTCCTCAGTATATTTATGCAGTGAAACCCAAGAACGATTCATGTGGGTCTGCCCTCCAGATATGACTAAAATGATAGTTGAGCATTATAATATAAAATACAATTTACCAGAAGTAAGTGATGGTGCAATGGCATCGGTAATTGGAAAAATAAGATCTGACGGTCAATACATTGTTCATTATAACAATGAGATAATCGTTGATGCTAAAGCAGATCAAGTTACTAAAGGATTTTTGTATGAGAGACCATTCAGCTCTTCGGGTAAAACTATTGAGAGCACTAAGCCTCAGGAATTAAATAATTATAATGCTGACTTAATCAGTCTTCTTTCCCATGAAAACTTGGCAAGCAGAAAGTCTATATACGATCAATACGACAAACAGGTTCAAGGAAGAGTTGTTTTAGAGCCAGGTCAAGGAGACAGCGGGATTATGGCTCCTTTTAATTCTGAGGATTTCCCACCAGAAATCAGATTGACTGGAATAGCGCTGTCTACTGATCACAACCCTTTGTATGGTTCTATTGATCCATACTGGGCTGGCGTAAATGCTGTTGTTGAATCAATGAGAAATATTGCAGCTGTTGGTGCAACTCCACATGCATTAACAGATTGTTTATGTTTTGGCAATCCAGAAAAAGAAAATCAAATGTGGGAATTTGTTCAAAGTGTTCGTGGTATATCTGATGCGTGCAGCGCTATCAGTCTTAAACAACACCCAGGCCATCCTACACCAATAATAGCAGGAAATGTAAGTTTTTATAATGAATCAAAAAATGGCTCGATCCCTGCAAGCCCGATTGTTAGTTGCTTAGGAAAATTAGAGAACGTGAAAAAAGCAATTACTATGTCAATACAACTTTCGAATTCAAATTTGATTTTAATTGGAAAAAGAAAAAGTGAAATGGGTGGCTCTGCCTATTATCATATGAAAAACAAATATGATTCTAACCTGCCAAAGCCTGATTTAGAAGAAGTAAAAAATCAGATATATGCTCTTACCGATTGTATTGACAAAGAACTGGTATTGTCGTGTCATGATATTTCTGATGGTGGATTAGCAGTTGCACTGTCCGAAATGTCATTTAAAAATAATATTGGCTGCAAAGTAAGCTTAAATGAAAATTTAAGATCTGATGAAATCCTGTTTTCTGAAACTGGAGGATTTATTATGGAAATAATTACCGCAAATCTTGAGAGTGTTATGGATATCTTTTCAAAATACAATATAAACTTTTTCAACATTGGGAAAACTGGCGGTGATAATATAATTGTGAACAATATATTAAACGTTGGTATAAATCAGGCAAAAGAATCATGGGAAAACGGACTTAGTAGTAAACTATGAAAATTTCACTATGAAAAAAATAAATTACAAATCAGCTGGGGTTGATATTGATGCCGGGAATCAAGCGGTTGATAAGATAAAAAAGAAGGTTGGCTCCACATTTTCAGAAAATGTTTTGACGGGCATAGGAGGATTTGGTTCTCTTTATAGTCTTAAAAAATTACTGACAGAATACAACGAACCAATAATGGTGCAAAGTATTGATGGCGTAGGAACCAAAACGATTATTGCTAGGAAAATGAAAAAATATGATACAATTGGTATCGATTTATTGAGTGCAGCCGCTAATGATATATTAGTAATGGGAGCCAAGCCCATAACGTTTTTAGATTATATAGCAAATGATAAGCTTGACCCAGATGTTATTGATCAAATTGTTAGTGGTATGGTCATTGCATGTAGAGATACAGGTGTTTCACTTGTTGGCGGTGAAACCGCTGAAATGCCTGACACATATCTCCCAGGTGAGCATGACTTAGTAGGAGTTATAACGGGGGTCGTTGATAAAGAAAAAATTATTGATGGAAGCAAAATAAAGAATCACGATAGTATTTTAGCAATTCCATCTAATGGACTTCATACGAATGGATATTCACTAGCGCGCAAATTATTTTTCGATATCGGGAAATATGACGTAAGAGATGAAATTCCGAAACTTGAAAAACCGGTTGGTTTAACATTACTTGAACCACATATCAACTATACAAATCACATTAATAATCTTGTGAAAAGTGATATTGAGATAAAAGGTATTGCGCATATAACTGGGGGTGGTCTGATAGAAAACATTCCGCGCATTCTTCCTGATTTATGTGCCGCAAAAATCGATCATGATTCATGGCCAATTTTACCAATTTTCAAAGTGATGCAATCGATAGGTTCTATCGATGATGATGAAATGTTTAGAGCTTTTAATATGGGTGTCGGAATGGTTTTAATTGTTGATCCTGAATTGGAAAGTCATGTCATAGATCAGATTGCTCCTTTATCGAAAGTTTATAAAATCGGAGAGGTCGTCTCAGGTAACAAGGAGGTGATAATTGCATAAAATTGGTATAGTTCAATTTCCGGGGTCCAATACGGAAAGAGAAACTTTCATGGCGTGTAGACGTGCTGGTATGAACGCAATTGAATTGCTTTGGAATTGTACAAATGATCTTTTAAAAACTATGGATGGTTATATAATTGTTGGTGGTTTTTCCTATGAAGATAGATCACGCGCTGGGGTCATTGCAGCTCTCGACCCAATCATAGAACAAATTAAAATTGAGTCAAGTAAAGGTAAGCCAGTGCTTGGTATTTGCAATGGTGCTCAAATATTGGTTGAGAGCGGGCTTGTTCCTGGTTTAAAAAATGATCTTCCTGGAATTGCGTTAACTGATAACAAGCGGATTGTAAATGACAAAGTGATTGGCGTTGGTTACTACAACGCATGGTCAAATTTAAAGATGATAACAAATCCAAATCGTTGCGCATTTACAAGAAAGTTTAAAAAAAATGCAACAATGAAAATTCCCTTTGCGCATGCGGAAGGAAGGTTTGTCATACCTGATGAATTGTTGATTGAACTACAAAATAATGGGCAGGTAACTTTTCAATATTCAGATGAAAATGGGAATATAGTTGATGAATTCCCCACGAATCCAAACGGGTCTCAAAATAATATTGCAGCAGTCTCTAATAGAGAAGGGAACGTTATGGCAATAATGCCTCACCCTGAACGAACTACTAATGGAGATCAAATATTTGAATCAATGAACGACTTTATTGATAAAAAAGAATCACCTATAAACGCATCTTTAACCTACACGCCCAAGGTCATGTCACCGCAAGAGCTTAATCTTAATAATAAATCTGTTGAATGGGTAATTGGTTTAATAATAACAGATAATGAAGCAAAATCTGTAAACAATGCCTTGCGTAGAAGAGGCTTTGATGTAGAAGTTAGTCGCTGTGTTCATTGGGAAATTAATATAGAAAGTGATCAAGAAAGAGTTCTGGATGAAATAAAGAGTTCGGGAGAGCTGTTTAATTCAAACAAAGAATTTATCGTTGATAAAAACCAAGGTCATGATTTTTCTATTCTCGTAAGACAAAAAGATGATGTTTTTGGTAGAGCAAAACATGAATCTCTTACAAATCGTTTTAATCTAAATGAGATTTCTTTCATAAAGCGCGGAGTAATATGGAATGTGAATTATAAAAGCAGTAATTTACCGAATGAAATTGAGCCAATTTTAACAACTAACATTTTTTATAATCCAAATTGCTATGAATACTATAGAATCAACTAATAAATATACTGAGTCGATATCTAAATCGATTAATAACACCTTAACTAATACAAAAATTGATACTGGATCTAAAAAAACCGGCAAAGTTAGAGATCAATATGATTTAGGCGATAAGCTTGCCTTAATTACAACTGATCGCCAAAGTGCATTTGATCGTGTGCTTGCATCTATACCATTTAAAGGACAGGTATTGAACTTGACTAGTGCATGGTGGTTTGAAAAAACGCGTGACATTATTCAAAATCAAGTAATTAGCATTCCGGACCCAAATGTAACTTTAGCAAAAAAATGTGAAGTATTTCCCATTGAGTTTGTTGTGAGAGGATTTATCACTGGTAGCACCAGCACTTCACTGTGGACAGTTTACAATAATGGGGATAGAGAGTATTGTGGAAATCAATTACCAGAAGGGCTCAAAAAAAATCAGAAGCTTGATAAGAATATGATTACACCCACAACTAAAGAAGAAGACCACGACAGGCCAATAGCCCCGAATGAAATTGTGAGCGAGGGGTGGATGACGCAAAAGGATTGGGATTATTGTAGCAACAAAGCGATGGAGTTATTTGAGTTTGGACAGAGGACAGCACTCAAAAATGGATTAATCCTAGTGGATACTAAGTATGAAATGGGTAAGGATATTGATGGTAATATTGTTTTGATTGATGAGATTCACACTCCAGATTCTAGCAGATATTGGTTAGCTGATACATATCAAGAAAGAATTGAAAGCGGAAACGAACCTCAAAATATTGACAAAGAGTTTTTAAGATTATGGTTTGTTGATAATTGTGACCCATATAATGATGAAGAGTTGCCCAATGCCCCTGAAGAACTAGTGGTAGAGCTTTCTAAACGCTATATATATCTGTATGAAACCATAACAGGTAATAATTTTCCGTTTCCAGATGATACTCCAGTAAACGAGAGGATTAATAACAACTTAAAGGAATTAATATGAAAGCCGTTTTAATAATGGGCTCAACTTTTGATGAGCCTCACGCAAAAAAGATAACTGACAAATTAGATGAATTTGGAATTTCGTGGGAGCAGTTTGCAGCATCTGCACATAAACAACCTTTAAAGGTATTGGAAATTTTAAACAACAACAAAGAGGAGAAAGATGTTGTTTACATTACTATTGCAGGTAGATCAAATGCTCTTTCCGGTTTTGTTGCAGCTAACTCAGAATTTCCAACTTTAGGTTGTCCTCCATTTTCTGACAAAGCTGACATGTTAGTAAATATTCATTCTACACTTCAAATGCCAAGCAATACCCCTGTTTTAACGGTTATTGATCCAGGAAACTGTGCATTGGCTGTAAAGCGAATATTTGGTGTATGATTGAAAAATAAAGAATAGGTTTCGTGTGAAAGATTCAATTTCACCACTTGATGGTCGATATTCCTCTTATGTAGAAGAACTGCTGCCATATTTTAGCGAAAAGGCTTTGATGCGCTACCGAGTAATGATTGAAATTGAATATTTAATTTCGCTTTCTAAAGAGAAAAATTTTGATGGTTTACCTAAATTCACAAAAAAGCAGGAAGCAACCTATCGAAAGATTTATTTAAACTTTAATAGTGTTTCTGCAGATAAAATTAAAAAGATTGAACGTCAAACCAACCACGATGTCAAAGCCGTAGAATACTACATTAGAGATAAAGTTAATAAATCAATTCATCCTTGGATTCATTTTGCGCTTACTTCGGAGGATGTTAATAATCTTTCGTATACATTGATGTGGAGAGATGCACTTAGCAAAATATATATACCCCAACTAAAATCATTACAGGTTGAATTAAACTTATTATCTAGAAAATATAGCAATTCAGCTATGCTTTCTATGACACATGGACAAGCTGCTACCCCAACAACTTTTGGTAAAGAGATTAAAGTATTTGCGAAAAGAATCGAAAGGCAGATAGTTGGTATTAACAATCATAGGTTTTTAGGTAAATTTGGTGGTGCAACAGGCACGTGGTCTACGCATACTGTTGTGTATCCTAATGTTAACTGGTTGTTATTTGCAAAAAATTATATTAAATCGCTGAAACTTGACCCTAATATTATAACGACACAGATTGAACCTCACGATTCCATTGCGGAGAGCTACCACCAGCTTGTTCGTACAAATTCAATCCTCACTGACCTCTGTAAAGACTTTTGGTATTATATTTCTCGAGGTGTACTAATTCAGAAAAAAATTAAAGGTGAAGTTGGTTCATCAGCTATGCCTCATAAAATAAATCCAATTCAATTTGAAAATGCTGAAGGCAATCTTGGAATTTCAAATGCACTACTAAATCACCTCGCTACTAAGCTTCCTGTATCCAGAATGCAAAGAGATCTCAGTGACTCTACCGTTTTACGAAATCAAGGAGTTGCTTTAGGACATTCCCTTTTAGCTATTAAAAACATTTTGAATGGCTTAAGGAGAATACAGGTTGACATAACACAAATGAAAATTGAGCTAGACAACCACTGGGAGGTACTTGCTGAGGCGATTCAAACCGTACTTCGTAAAAATGGTAAAGACGATGCGTATGAAAAACTTAAAGAGTTGACTAGGGGGCATAATATCAATCAGAAAACTTTGAGTAGGTTTATAAAAAGTCTTGATATAGCTAAGGGTGACAAGGAGACTCTTTTATCACTAACCCCCCATAATTATTATGGATTAGCCACAAAACTAGCGAGATTGAAATAAATGTGTGGAATTATAGGTATTTATAAATCTAACGGTAAGGATGTTTCTACTGATATTTATGATGGCTTAATACAGGTACAGCACCGCGGTCAAGATGCTTCAGGTATTTCAACTTGTAATAAATCTAAAATCTTTATGCATAAAAACTTAGGACTTGTTAGCGAGGTGTTTAAAAAAGAACATCTAGTCAAGCTAAGTGGGAATATTGGAATTGGTCATGTGCGTTATCCAACGGCGGGCTGCGATGATGTTATTGAGTCTCAGCCGTTTTATACGGCTAATCCAATTAGTATTTCTCTAGCACACAATGGAACATTAATTAATAGCAACGAAATCAAATCAAAACTAATTAAAACACACTTTTGCCAGTTTAATACCGATTCAGATTCAGAAGTGCTATTGAACCTTATTGCTTATGAGCTATCAAAGATTAAATTTAGAAAAATTAGCAAAGTCCATATTTTTAAGGCGCTTGAAAACGTTTATGGTTCTGTCTCAGGCGGATTTGCCGTTGTAATGATAATTGCAGGTGTTGGCATTGTAGCCTTTCGAGATAAACACGGCATTCGTCCAATTGTTCTTGGCCAAAGAAAAAATGACTTTATGTTTGCATCTGAAAGTAGCGCGCTTACTGCACTCGGTTATAAATATTTACAGGATGTTAAGCCCGGTCAAGCAATAGTAATTGATGAATTAGGAGATCTATCAAAAAAACAGATTATTAAAAATTCAGATCATTCACCTTGTTTGTTTGAATACGTTTATTTTTCTAGGCCTGATTCAACAATAGACTCTATCTCTGTTCATAAGTCAAGACTAAGGATGGGAGATTATCTAGGAGAACGAATTCTTCGTGAATATAAGTCCTTAGAAATCGATGTTGTTATTCCTGTTCCAGACACAAGCAGAACTTCGGCAATGCAAGTTGCTTATAAAGTTGGAGCAAAATACCGCGAAGGATTTATGAAAAATAGGTATATAGGTCGAACTTTTATTATGCCAGGACAATCAACAAGAAAAAAGTCTGTAGCCCAAAAGCTCAATCCGATTGAAATTGAGTTTAAAGGAAAAAATGTTTTGCTTGTTGATGACTCTATTGTCCGAGGACATACCTCAAAGAAGATTATACAGATGGTTAGAAATTGTGGGGCAAAGAAAGTATTCTTTGCTTCTGCATCACCTCCAGTAAGGTTTCAAAATGTTTATGGAATAGATATGCCTGCAACTAAGGAGTTAATAGCTCATAACAAATCTGTTAAGCAGATTCAAAAGTATATTGGTGCAGATGAGCTTATCTATCAAAGCCTGGAAGATCTTACCCTTTCAACGCATAAAGGGAACACTAAGATAAATAAATTTGAAGACTCAGTTTTCTCTGGGAAATATTGCACAGGAGATGTTTCCCATAAATATCTTGAGTCCTTAGAACAAAGCAGAGATGATTCCAATAGAAATGGATAATCTTTTTTTTTATGACTTATAACATAATGGTTTTGGGTTCTGGAGCAAGGGAGCACGCTATCACAAAATCCCTTTCCAAGTCAAAATATGAAAAAAAGCTCTTTTGTATTGGTAGTGGACACAACCCTGGTATTTTTAAACTCTGCCACCATTACTCCATAGGTGATTATAACGATTCAGATTTTGTAGTCAACTATGCTAAGGAACACAATATAACAATTGTAATAATAGGACCAGAAAACCCGCTTGAAATGGGTATTGCTGATGCGTTGTTGAAAGCAGGGGTTGATGTTATTGGACCAAGAAAAGAATTAGCTATGATTGAGTCCTCAAAAACTTTTACCAGAAACCTTCAAAAAGAATTCAATATTCCAGGTGGTCCAAAATATTGCTCCTTTTCAAATATGAACGGAGTAGAGGACTATATTAATGAGCTTGGAGAGGATTTTGTAATAAAGTATGATGGGCTTGCAGGCGGTAAAGGAGTGAAGGTTTTTGGTGAGCATATACATTCTATATCAGATGGGCTCTCTTTTTGTAAAGATATAGTTAGTGGAGGTGGTAGTTTTTTAATAGAAGAAAAATTTATTGGTGAAGAATTTTCGCTAATGAGTTTTTGTGATGGAAAAAATATTAAACATATGCCAATTGTACAAGACCATAAAAGGGCATTTGATGGTGATGTTGGCCCCAATACAGGTGGGATGGGAACATATACAGATTCTAACCACTCTCTACCTTTTTTAAAAAACGCTGACATAGAAGATGCAAAAAATATAAATAAACTAACATTAAAAGCGCTCAAATCAAAAACAGGTCTAGACTATAAAGGAATTCTTTATGGTGGATTTATTGCGGTAAAGGACGGAGTTAAACTAATAGAATATAACGCTCGATTTGGTGATCCCGAAGCAATGAATGTTCTTTCATTGCTTAAAACTGATCTTATAGATGTATGTGAAAGCATGATAGCAGGAAATCTAGATAAATGTAATATTGAATTCTACAAAAAGGCGACAGTTTGCAAATATGCTGTTCCTACTGGATACCCAGAAGATCCCATTAAAAATGAAGAAGTAAGCATTGATAATGTTTCAGATGCAGAATGTGTTTATTACGCCTCAGTAGATTTAAGGAATGATGTATTAATAGAAACTGGAAGTCGTACACTTGCATTCATTCATGTTGCAAACTCCATCTATGAAGCAGAGGAATATGTTGAAAAAAATATATCCAATGTAAAAGGGCCACTATTCCATAGATCAGATATAGGAACCAAAGAGGTTATTGATAAAAAAACAATTCGAATGGATAAACTGCGATGTTGAAATTGGGTGTTTTAGGATCTACACGTGGTACTGATTTAGATGCTATTGTTAGTGCTATTAATGATGGAAGACTTAATGCAACCATCAAACTAGTGGTATCAAATAAAGAAAGAGCGTATATCCTTAAACGGGCAGAAAAAAATAATATTAAAAGAGTGTTTTTATCAGACCATTCTCTCAATAGAGAAAAGTACGGCGATCTACTTAATGAAACATTTTTAGATAATAATGTGGATATTATTCTATTAATTGGTTTTATGAAAATTCTTTCCAAATCATTCTGTAAAAAATGGGATAATAAAATATTAAATGTCCACCCTTCCTTGTTGCCAAAATATGCAGGTGGTATTAATAATAATGTACATAGAGATGTTCTTAGTAATAATGATAGTGAAACTGGTTGCACCATCCACTATGTAACTGCCGATGTAGATTCTGGCCCTATTTTAATTCAAAAGAAATGTAAAGTTCAACCTGGAGATACAGTTGAATCCCTAAAAAATAGGGTTCAACATCTTGAGGGTCAGGCATTTATTGAGGCTCTACACTTAATTGAGACTAAAAACTATGCTTGATAATATTGAGATTAATAAAAAACCTATAGTGATAAGGCGAGCTCTAATATCTGTATATGATAAAACGAATATTGATCAGCTTGCAAAATCATTAATTGAGAATAATTGCGAAGTAATTTCAACCGGGGGCACATCTGAAGCACTAAAAAAATGTAATATACCTATTACAGACCTTAATGATTTTACGGGTTTTCCAGAAATGATGGATGGTCGAGTCAAAACACTCAATCCAAAAGTTGCGGGTGGGATATTGGGATTGCGTGATATCCACAGTGAAGAGATCAATCAAAACAATATTCAAATGATAGACCTTGTTGTGTGCAACCTGTATCCATTTGCACAGGCTGTTCAGCAGGACAACTGCTCATTGTCAAATGCACTTGAAAATATAGATATTGGTGGGCCGACAATGATTAGGTCTGCAGCTAAGAATGTTGGTTGGTCGTGTGTTGTTGTAGATCCAAAAGATTACTCTTTATTAGTTGAGCAATTAAATGAAAGCGGGAGTTTATCGTATGAGTTTAGAGCTGAGATGTCCAGAAAAGCGTTTTCAATAACCGCTCAATACGAATCAAACATTGATAGGTATCTATCACGGGGTGCGCTACCTGAAAGGCTTAATTTATCCTATACTAAATTTCAAGATTTGCGTTATGGAGAAAATCCCCAACAACAATCTTCAGTTTATATAGATGATTCGTCATATGGAATTCTAAATTCTCGTATTCATCAGGGTAAGCAGTTGTCATACAATAATATAATGGATGGAGATGCTGCAGTGTCATGTTTAACTGAGTTCGATGATCCTGGTTGTGTAGTGATAAAGCATGCTAATCCATGTGGTGCAGCTATTAATTATAATATCGATAGTGCATTTAAAGATGCAATCGAGGCTGATAAGCTTTCTGCGTTTGGGGGTATTATTGCTCTGAATAGAGAGTGTACGGAATTCATAGCCAACTACTTAAAGAAATTTTTTATAGAAATTATCATAGCACCGTCATTTAGTGAGCGTGCTCTTGATATATTTAAAAATAAAAAAAATCTCCGTGTTGTTGAGATACACAATTTTAATGATTTTAAATCAGATACTTCTGTTAGAAACATACATGGGGGATTATTGCTTCAACAAGAAGATGAAATCATTTTAACTCCGGATTTATTAAAGACGGTTACTCAATCAACTGTTGATGACTCAGTTATAAATACTGTTTGCTTTGGTTGGTCTGTTTTAAAATATATTAAATCTAATGCTATACTAATTGCTAAAGATTGCGCAACGCTTTCAGTTGGAGCAGGTCAAGTAAGTCGAGTCGATTCTGTTGATATTGCTCTAAGCAAACTTAATGGGAATCTTGATGGTGCTGTTTTGCTTTCAGATGCCTTCTTCCCATTTAGAGACAGTATTGATAAAATTGCACTGGCTGGAATAAAAACAATTGTTCAGCCTGGTGGGTCTGTCAAGGATTCTGAAGTAATAGATGCTTGTAATGAGTTTGGTATTACTATGCTATTTACAGGTTCCCGTTGTTTTAGACACTAGTATTGAGGAACTGATGGGTCAATATTAATTGACCATGAATTTATACCACCACTTAAATTAGTAGCATCATAACCATTGTCTTCTAAATAGCCACAAACACGAGCAGATCTCCCACCGCTATGACACATTACAATTACTGGTTTATTCTTGTCAATCTCATCTATTCTATCAACTATTTGACCCATTGGTATATGGGTACTTGATTGAATTTTTGCTATTGCAATCTCTTCATTCTCTCTTACATCTAACAGTGTAAAATCTGATTTTTTACTAAATAAATCATTCAATTCCTGGGTGCTTATTGATTTCAAAGTTCCTCCAATCATTATCTTCGTTATTATTATTGCTAATATTAAATTTAACATCCTTATAAAGGATTTTATAAATGGTTTTAATTCTATCTATAGTTGCATTTTTAGTTGTTACGTTTTTGTTCGTTTTAGATACGGCAAGAGATCAAACTACTACAAGTGAAGTTTCTACGTATTTATCTCCCTTTGAATCTGAAACATTTATTCGTCATAATTATTCTGCTTCTATTGAAACAGTTTGGCAGGCTGTATCTAATTTATCAAGTTATAACTATTGGTTTACTGGTATAACGAGGATATTACCAGTAGTTGAGTCTGATAGATATGTGCATAAATATTCATTTGATCAGTTTAATTTTGCTCCTGGGTCACTCCTAAGTATAAAAAATCGTGGTCCTTATCCACTTGGAAAAGGCATGATTGCATCTGCGGTTCCAAATAAAAAACTTGAAATGGTACTTCAGTACAATCCTCTTCACAAAGAATTTGTTACTTTTAATTTGCAGTCTCACTCAGAAGGTACTTCCTTATCCCTTACTCGTAAAAGTACGGGTCCGTTCTCCTTTTTAAGTGTATGGGGTTTTGATAGTAAAAAATCCAAAATTTTAGACAATCTTGGTTATTTAATACCTGAGTTAGATATAACTGAACAAAAAGTTTCTGATCAAAGCACAGACAAAGCTGATACATCCGATAGTCTCTTTGAAGATCGAAATTTAATGGCTGCTTATTTAGTTAATAAAACCCTAGATGGTGACAATAACATTATAAAATCTACCGCTGATGTTTACGCACGAGCTAAGGCAAAAGCGTTATTAATTAAAATAAACAAAGGCACGGCAGAAAGACCTGCTATGCCAGAAGTAGGTGCTAGCCCAGCTTCTAATGAACCTGCTGATCAAAATAAATCTACAGCAAAACCAGCAAAATTATCTAAAGATGATATTATTGCAACTGTAGTGAATCAAGCGCTCGATGGTAATGAGGCACCACTAAACGAATTAACAGATAAAGTACTACGAGCAAAATCAAAATCATTAATTATGAAGATCAACAAAGGCACGGCAGAAAGACCTGCTATGCCAGAAACAAATATTTCTTCAAATAACATTGATAATCCCGTTAAGACGGAACTTAATAATTCAACAAAAGAAAAAGGGAACACCGAATCTGAAGCTGATTTAATTGAAAGGTTGGTTGCAGATGGGATAAAAGGTAACATCGAAGAAATAAATACCCTAGAAAACAAAGTCCTACGAGGTAAAATAAAAGCTGCAATTGTTAAAGCAAAGCGCTCTTAGTAATATTCGTATTTCAATTATAAATTAATACTAATTATTATACATAATATCTATTAATTACTATTTTTTATTAATAATTTAACAAAAATATAACTTTCATAAATAATCTCAGTTATTATTTTCAATAATTCTGACATTTAAAAGATTCAAGGCCCATAATCTATGTTAACAAGGACTAAAGATGTAGATTTCGACACTGATCGCTATATACGTTTGAGAATAGAGTTATAGTGATACTTTTAGAAAATTTACAAATCAATCAATATTAAGCTTAAGAAAAATAAATAAGCATAATGTGCATCCAGGATTAAAAGAAATATATTAAAAGTTTATGTATAGTAAATATCATAATTTCTAATTGTTATATTATTATTAACTAATTTGATATAGAAATCAAACGTTAACTACAACAACAAACAAATTATATTTATTACGCAAGATGCTGAATATGGTACTTATAAGTTATGGTTTTATGTTTTGCTATTATTAATTTAAAATGTTTTAACGTAATAATAGCTTAGATGCATATCATAATTATTATTTATTTTATATATTTTCTATAATTAATTAATAATTACAATTCCGTACCATGATCTTAAATATTTCTAGTTATATAAAATCGTAAATCATCAATCATGACCAATAATTCAGCATATATAGTATAATTTCTTATATTCCGAATAATTAACGACAATAATAATAAATATTCCGATTTCCGACTATTTTATAACAATGAAATGATACTGGAATAGTCCATCAGTCTTAGGAACTGGAATAGCTTTAACTAATTTGGTTTTGGCTTTGATTGTTTTATCATAAAACAAACGGATTCCTTTTCCAAATAGTATTGGATGTGGTGTTAAGTATACATCCGTAATGTAAGCTGCAAATCGGGAATTTGTTCTACCGCCGCCGGCTATAAAACATTCTGATTCTTTTTTTGCAATGTCTTGAATTATAGTTTTTGGGTTATCTTTTCTTGTAACCACTACAACATTTCTCCCCCTTAATTCACTTTCTAATGTGTTGTAAGTATTTGAACCCATAATTACTGTTTTATTCATTGTTTGTTGTTTAAACAGTGGCAGATCTTTTGTCCACGTTGTTATTTCTGTTGAATGGCGAGCTATATACCCATCTGTTGTTGTAGCGCATATGAGCTTTACTTTCAAATTTTAGTACCAGCTATTGATGTTATGAATTTTTTTGGATCAAGATATGTTTTTATAGCTCTGTTTATTTCATCTTTATTTAGAACATTAATTTTATTAGTGTAGTTATCTAAATATGAAATATTTCGCCCTTTTTCAGCATTTGTCAATATCTTATCTATTAGTCCACTTGTAGTATCAAGCGAAACTTGAAACGATCCATTTAGAGTTGTTTTTTTTGCAGCGAGCTCACGCTCAGTAACTCCTTTTGCAAACCACTTATCTATTACGCTCAGTGTAGATCTTATACCCTTTTCGACAAGATTTGGAGAAAAGGTTCCCCATGTGTACCAATGTCCAGTTGTACCATAACCGCAACCTGTAATCGTTGAACCAATTCCATAAGTTAAACCTTCTTCATCTCTAACGCTCTGCATTAGTCTTGCAGAAAAATTACCACCCAGTATATATATACCCATCATTAAGTTTCGATAATCATCGCTATCTTCTGTTACGTCTACAGATTGACCTATGTAAACGTCGGAGCTAGTTTTATCATCTATATTCTTATTTTCAATAGCTTGTGTTCTATTATTTGCAGGAATCGCGCTATCTAATGAATTGATGTTTTGGTCATTCCAACTGTCAAAGTACTTTTTAATAAAATCCTGAAATTGAATGTTAGAAATGTCACCTGCTGCTGCAATGTTCAAGGATCCAAGTCCAAAAGTCTTTTCATGAAAGGACTTTAAATCCTTTTCAGTTACCAAGCTAATTGACTGTATAGATTCTTCAATAGTAGATCTATAATTATAATGGTTATTTGGATATACTTTTCTTATAAAATTAATATAGGATTGCTTTTTAGTATTGTCCTTAGATATCTCCAAATTTCCAATCATTCTCTTTTTTAATAGGTCTAACTCATCATCAGGAAAGATAGGAGACCTTAATTGTTCTGAGATAAGCTCAACAACGAGCTCTAAATCTGGCTTTAAGCAATGGGCTGTAAAGTTTATGTGCCTGTTTGATGAAATAAAGCTTATCTCGGCACCAATTGATTCGAGTTTATTGCTTAATTCATATTTTGAGTTTTTTTGGGTGCCCTTATCTAACATTGCAGAAACAAGCGAAGAAATTTTGGGGTTTTCTTTATCTGAGTAAAGGATTCCTCCTAACATACTACCTGAAATAGTTACAACATCTTTTACTTTAGTGGGTATAACGTAACTAGTTAAACCTTTAATAGGTTCTTCTTTAGTAACTAATTTTTTAAATTTCATTTGGTCTTGTTTTTAGGAATAAACCATCCAACGGTACTCTGATCTTCCGTTAAATATTTAGATGCTACTCTCTTAATATCTTTGGCCGACACAAGCTCGATTTTTTCAACATATGATGTATAAAACTGCCAGTCACCAATTGCTATTGCCTCATTTAACGCACTAGCGACAGCATAAGAGCCATCTCTGCTAAATGCTACGCTTGCTCGAATTTGAGCAACTGCCCGCATAATCTCACTATCTTCAACACCATTTGAAATTATATCGTTGTATTCCTTTAAAATAATGTCTTCCACTTTTTGGTTATCTGTATCTGGGGTTAAAAAAGCGTATGTAATGAACAACCCGTTATCTTTGAATGGAAAATCGTACATGAAAAGCGATGTAGCTAATCCTTGATCAACAATTTTTTTGTATAGTCTACTTGATTTGCCATCGCACAATATTTTTCCAAGCACTTGGAATACATACATATCAACATCAAGACCGGGCGGGGTTTTGTGTGCTACAGCAGTGATTCCTGATTGACCCGATCGTTTTACAACGATTCTTCTTGGTCCTTCTTGCAGTGGTTCTTCTGTATAAACCTTAGGTATTTCGTGATCACTTTTTTTATGTTCACCGAAATACTTAGCTATTAATGATAGGGTAGTGTCTTTTTGGAAATCTCCAATAATAGTAGCGGTAGCATTATTGGGCCAATAATAAACATCATAAAACTCTTTTAATCTTTCTGTTGAAACATTTTCAATATCAGATCTCCAGCCAATAGTTGAATGATGATAAGGGTGGGCCTGGTAGGCCGTAGCCCAGATATTTTTATCCAATACGTCAAAGGGACTGTTTTCACCTCGTTCATATTCATTGCGCACCACAGTCATTTCTGGTTGCCTATCTTCATCCCGCAAGAATGAGAACCTCATTCTATCGGCTTCAATAGAGATTGCCTTTTCGATGTGTTCACTTGGCACAACCTCAAAATAATTGGTTCTGTCATTCCATGTCGTAGCATTGATTTGAGCTCCAATACTTTGGAGCTCGTCCCAAATTGCAGTCCCATTTTCTTTGTTGTAGTTGCGTGAGCCTTTGAACATAAGATGTTCTAGTAGATGCGTTGATCCAGTATATCCTATAGCCTCATTTCTAGAACCAACGTGGTATGTAACCATAAAAGTTGCTACAGGTGTAGATAAATCTTGTAACATTAAAACTCTTAGGCCATTTGACTTTAGCCGGTATTCGTCAATGCCCCCTGAGGATTTAATAAGTTCAAATTGACTATTCAATGCTTATTTCTTTGGTATATATAAATCAGTTATAGTTCCATCGAATACTTCAGCAGTTAACGCGAATGTTTCACCAAGTGTAGGGTGGGGATGGACGGTCAACGATATATCTTCCGCGTCTGAACCCATTTCAATAGCAAGCATTCCTTCTGATATAATATCACCAGCGGAAGGACCAACGATTCCGACGCCTAAAACTGTTTTGGATTCATCATCAAATAGAATTTTAGTTTTGCCTTGATTTGCTCCAACAGCTATTGCGCGACCACTTGCAGCCCAAGGAAACTCAGCTTTTGAGTATGGAGTATTGTCTTCTTTTGCTTGTGTTTCTGTTAAACCGCACCAAGCCACTTCTGGATCTGTGTAGACAACGCTGGGTATTGCTTTGGGGTCAAATATTGATGGCTCACCACATGCTACCTCTGCTGCAACCTTTCCCTGATGCGTAGCTTTGTGCGCCAACATTGGATTATCAGAAATGTCTCCAATAGCAAATATATTTGACACACTGGTTCTCTGATAATTATCAACATCAATGAAACCTTGTTTGTTTACGGCAATACTAGTTGCCTTTAAATTTAAGTAGCTTGTGTTAGGTTTTCTTCCTACAGCAACCAATATTTTTTCATAATCAAATACATCTGTATTAGAGCCTTTTTCTATCTTGACTGAAAGTAATCCATTTTTCTTTTCACTGATTTCAACCACTTTTGAGCCAAGCATTATGGAATCAAACTGCTTCTTTAATTTTCGTTCTAATGGTTTTACAATATCTTGATCAGCACCTGGTATTATATTTGGTAAAAATTCAACAAGAGAAACTTTTGACCCTAGAGTAGCATACACTTGACCCAGCTCAACACCTATAACACCACCACCTATTATTAGCATTGTTTTAGGAATATTTTCTAAATCGAGCGCAGTTTTTGATGTCAAAATATTTTTATTATCTTTTGGAACCCCGGGTAACATTGCCGAAGAGGATCCAGCAGCAATGATACATTGGTCAAAAGAAATTGATTGAGCTTCGTTCCCAGTCTTTACTTCAACAGATGATTCAGATTCAAAAGCTGCACTACCTTGTACAAATTCAACCTTTCTTGCTTTTGCCATAGAGGCAATTCCATTGTTTAATTGGGAGACAATTTTGTCTTTATGGGTTCTAATGGCATCAATGTCAATCTTAGGTTTACCATATGTCACACCCATTTTAGAAAGCGAGTCGGCCTCATCCATAACTTTCGTTATGTGTAAAAGGGCTTTTGATGGTATGCACCCTCTATTTAAACATACGCCACCCATCACCTTATCTCTATCTACCAATACTACTTTTTTACCAAGGTCAGCTGCTCTGAAGGCAGCAGCATACCCACCCGGACCTGCTCCTATAACCAATAATTCTGCATGTTTATTTTTACTCATTTGCTATTCTCTAAAAAGGATAGGGTTTCTACAGACTTACCAAAATCGCCTGTAAATTTTGCTGCTGCTGCACCATCAATAATACGATGATCAAAAGACAAAGAAAAAGGCATTACATACGCAGCTGAAGAACTTTTCTCTGTGTGATTATATATTTTCTCCCACCTACTTTTGGACACACCGAGTATTGCAACTTCAGGAGGATTGATTATCGGTGTAAAATACGTACCCCCGATACCTCCTAAACTTGATATAGTGAAAGTACCCCCATTCATATCTTCTGGTGTAAGTTTTTTAGATCTCGCTTTTTGACTTATTTCAACCAATTCTAAAGAGAGCTCATCAATGCTCTTTTGATCAACATTTCGTATTACTGGCACGACTAATCCTGTAGGAGTATCTACAGCAATCCCAATATTAAAATATTTTTTTATTATTAATGTTTCAGCCGAATGGTTCATTGAGCTATTAAAATCAGGCATTGTTTTTAAAGTTTCAACGGCTGCTTTCATTAAAAAAGGCAAAAATGTAACTTTTGTTTTACCTTCTGGTAAATCATTATTCATCGTACGCCTGGTTTGATCAAGTTTTGTAATATCAGCTTTGTCAAACTGAGTAACATGGGGTATGCTTTGCCATGCTTGTTGTAAGCGTTGTCCTGTTATCTTTTTTATTTTGCTTAGCTTGATTTCTTCAATCTTTCCCCATTTAGAAAAATCAATTTCTTTGTTTATTGAAACTGCAGTACCACGTTGGCTAGCTATTTGAGATTTAATGTGATTATTAAGGTCGTCTTTAGTAATTCGACCTTTTTGCCCAGTACCTGCAATATGAGAAAGGCTGATGTCAAGTTCACGCGCCAACCTTCGCACTCCGGGTGATGCAAAAACATTATCATTAGAATGGTGTGCTTTTGCTACAGGAGTTTTTGATGCTTTAGAGGGCTGCCTATCTTCTTTTGGAGAATCCTCTTGGTTGGTAATTTCTGGCTCAGTATCAAGCTGCAAATCTTTTTTAACCACTTCTTCACATTCGATTTTTGCCAGAAGTTGGCCAATGTGAACCTCTTCTCCGGTGGCGATTGACACTTCTTTTATTTCACCATCAAAATCTGAGGGTATTTCCATTGAGGCTTTATCTGACTCCAAAACAACAATCGTATCGCCCTCTTTAACAATATCTCCAGTGGACACAGATATTTCACTGACCTCAGCTCCGTCAATACCTTCACCAAGATCTGGCAAAATAATATCTTTTAACTTCTTTGACATTTAAACACTCAATGGATTTGGTTTATTTATATCAATATTATACTTTTTTATGGCTTTATCAGGTATGGATTTATCTAATTTTTTATCCTTAACCAATGCACGAAGTGCACATAAAGTAATATAATATCTATCTACTTCAAAGAAATGACGCAAGCTCTTTCTTGTGTCGCTTCGACCAAAACCATCTGTTCCAAGTGCATAATAATCGCCGGGCATATATGGTCCAATTTGTTCGGTTACGAGCTTTATATAATCAGAAACTGCAACGGTTGGAATACTCGTTTTATCTATGCAATCCTCTAAATATGATTTTCTTTGATCACCTTCTTCATGCATCAAGTTCCATCTTTTAACCTCTTCGGCATCTTTTCTCAGTTCACTAAAACTTGTTACATTCCATATTTCAGAATCTATACCCCAATCTTCCTTTAACAATCCAGCTGCTTTTTGAGCTTCTCCCATAAGGGGACCGCTTCCAAACAGACGAACATTGGGTTTTGTATGGTCTTGTATTTTGTATAGGCCTTTTAATATGCCTTCCGATACACCTTTAGGAATAGTGGGATGTCGATAGTTTTCATTTTCTAAGGTCAAATAATAAACCACATCCTTGTCTTGCTCGCACATTTCTTTTAATCCCTGATGGACAATTGTAGCAATCTCATAACCATATGCGACATCATACGCTTTGATGTTAGGAGTTGCTGCGGCAGCAAGGTGGCTGTGTCCGTCCTGGTGCTGAAGCCCTTCTCCATTTAAAGTGGTTCGGCCTGCAGTACCACCCAAAAGAAATCCACGTGACCTCATATCACCAGACGCCCAGATAAGGTCCCAAACTCTTTGGAAACCAAACATTGAATAGTAAATATAAAACGGTACCATTTTAATACCGTGGTTACTATAACTAGTTGCTGCGGCACAAAAGGACGACATCGCGCCTGCTTCGTTTATACCTTCTTCAAGAATCTGTCCATTTTTTGCCTCCTTATAATAAAGGAACTGGTCAGAATCGACCGGGTCATATAATTGCCCCTTATGAGCATAAATACCAAGCTGTCTAAAAAGTGGATCCATACCAAAAGTTCTGGCTTCATCGGGTATGATTGGAACGATGTGGTTTCCTATAGATTTGTCTTTTGTTAACAGAGTAAGAAGCCTTACATATGCCATTGTTGTTGAAACTTCACGGTCTCCGGTACCGTTCAGAAGTTCATCAAAAATGTTAATGTCTGGTATAGTAAGTTTTTTTGATTTATCGGTTCTTGTCGGTACAGAGCCACCCAACAGATCTCTGTGATTTTTGATATATTTGTGTTCTTTTGAATTTTTGGAAAATTGGTAGAATTCAGCGCTTTCAGCATCAGAATCACTTAGGGGAATTTCAAACCTATCACGAAAATATAATAACTGGTCCTTGTTTAATTTTTTTTGATTGTGGGTGATATTTCTACCTTCTCCAGCATCACCTAAGCCATAACCCTTAATTGTTCTAGCTAGTATCGCAGTAGGCTTTCCTTTACAATTCATCGCTTCATTATATGCTGAATACATCTTTAAAGGGTCATGACCGCCTGCAAGCATACCTTCCAGGTCCTCATCAGAAAAATCTTTAACCATTTCAACTAGCTCACTATCTTTTCCAAAGAACTCTTTTCTAAAATAAGCGCCGCCTTCAACAGTATATTTCAATAAATCTCCATCAACCAAGTCGTTTAACCTACCTAGGAGCTTGCCGTTGATATCTTTTTGGAAAAGCTCATCCCATTCCGATCCCCATATAACTTTAATAACATTCCAACCTGCACCTCTAAATGCACCTTCAAGCTCTTGTATTACTTTTGAATTTCCACGAACTGGACCATCTAATCTTTGAAGGTTACAGTTTACAACAAAAATTAGGTTGTCCAGGTTTTCTCTTGAGGCAAGCGTAAGAGCACCGAGTGATTCAGGCTCATCCATCTCGCCGTCACCAGTGTAGACAAAAACCTTTCTTCCAGTGTCCTTAATGAATCCTCGATCTATCATATACCTCATGAATCTGGCTTGATAAATTCCCATGATTGGTCCGAGACCCATTGATACAGTAGCGAATTGCCAAAAATCTGGCATTAAATATGGATGGGGATAAGAAGATAAACCGCCACCATTGGATAGCTCTTGTCTAAAGTTATCTAACTTTTTTTGAGATAGTCGTCCCTCTAGGAATGCGCGTGCATAAATACCTGGTGAAGCATGTCCTTGAAAAAAGATAAGGTCTTGACCCTTCGGATGATCGACTCCTTTAAAAAAGTGATTAAACGCTACTTCGTATAATGTTGCAGCAGAAGCATAGGTGGATATGTGACCCCCTATCCCTGAAACTTTTGAGTTTGCACGCGTTACCATTGCCATCGCATTCCATCTTAAGATAGAAGTAATGCTGTTTTCCAATGCTAAGTCTCCAGGGTAATCAACCTGGTCTTCAGGTAGAATGGTATTAATATAAGGTGTATTTGTATTGAATGGTAATCGGGACCCCTTTGTTTGTGCATAAGAGATTAGTGATTGTAAAAGGAATTGTGTTCGTTCGTATCCGTGCTCTTCAAGAGCATCCTCAATGGACTCTATCCATTCTCTAGTTTCCTGTGGGTCTGTGTCTTTATACATTTTTACTTATTAAATAGGATTTAGAAATTACGACTTTTATTATATACATATGTTCAGCTTTAGTTCAATAATTGTGAAAATTAAATATGTACTACTTTAATGATTTGATTGAAATACTATTCTCAGTTAAGAATTTTTTTGTCTTTCCACAAATAGGTGCAGAGGCTAATAAGACAACAGGCCTTAAATCTGTTTTCATTATCGTTGAAGCCTGTTCTAAAATTCTCCTACCATCTTTCATGATGATTCGCGATTTACGATCAACAACAATTGCGATTTTTTTCTTATCTTCCATAAGTGATGTTCGCGAACTTAAACCAAAAACTTTAGGGTCTAATGGTTTCAATATTAACCGATGACCCCACAACCTATTCTTGGTCCAGCTGCTCCGGATGGTTGAGATGAGTAATCGTCTACTCCGGAATGAATGATAATCGCTCTACCAATAATATTTGTATTTCCAGGATTTGTTATTGACCACCTTTTAAAATGGTCTTTCATCACCATTGATCCTTTGCCATTATTACTAATCTCCATATTACCTATATCTCCACTATGAAAAGGCGGTGCTCCCCATTTCCCGTGTTTTTCGTTGGTAGGATTCCAGTGCCCGCCTGCACTTGAGCCATCGCTTGACTCGCAATCACCAATTTCATGTATGTGTATCGCTACTGTATCAGTGTCGGCTTGTCTTATTTCAACAACAAGCTTTACAAACCCATTTTCTTCAACAAAGGTTGCAACACCGTTTATTTGACTGGAACCAACACCTTTAATATGAGCTATTGCGGAAACACTTTTTGTGCACGCTGCAAAATTAAATATTAATATTAATAGAAAAAGAAGTCTCATTTATAATTACCTTAGTTTTTCAAGTCTTTGTTTTGCGTCTACAATTTCAGATAATGTATTATCAGCGTTTTTCCAGACGCGTAAGAAATCCTCATAACTTCTCCTGGCATTCAGTTTATCACCCAAGCCTTCATATGCCATACCTCGTATGTAATCTTTCTTCGGCCAAGAGTGATCTAAAATATAACCAACTGATGCTTGATTGTTAACAGGTCGGAACCTAAAAGTTTCTTTAAGCGCATTTTGGTATTGACCAAGTTTTATAAAAGAAAGTGCTCTCCAGTAGTAGAATACATCAGACAGAACTCTGCGAGTGCCACTATTATTTGTCAGTATGGTGGATTTGTTTAGCGACTCAAACCCAATAATAACTGCTTTATAGTTTTTCTCTTTATAAAGCTTTAATAAAGATAGATATTTTTGCTGATGGGTAAGATTTGAGTATTTTTGTTGGGATATTTTTTTAATTAATTGATCAAACTCTTTTATCTTGTCCAGGCTCAACAAGGAAATCCCTAGCATTTGAAAGAAGATTAGTGACCGTCCTTCTTTGGTATATAAATTGTCTTTATCTACTATGAAATCGTACGCCTCTTTATTTTTGCCCTGCGCCATTAAAGCAGCATGTTTAATGCCGTAGAATTGAGTTACGTTGGGGTGATCTATTATTGCCTCGTTAACGTTTTTTAAAGCTTCGTTTACTTGACCGCTTCTTAAAAAGATTTCTGCCTTAAACCATTTAGCGGGTACAAGCTCTCTGTCTCTTTGTAGGGCTTTATCGTACCATCTTATAGCGCTGTTAAAATCCCCATAGTTGTATAAGTATACATCCCCGATTTCATCGTGAGCGTGCGCATGGCTTGGGTTTAGCATAATTGCTTTATTGAAAGAAGTAAATGCTAGATCAAACTGCTGTGTGGCGTTGTAAAAGAAACCAAGAGCAAAATTTGTCTCAGCTTCATTGGGGCCAAGCAATACAGCTTTTTTAGCAAACTCTTCCGCCTCTTTTAGAGCAAAGGAAGAGAAGTCTTGATCCATAAACTGAAAAGTAAACTGGCTCATCCTAACTCTGGAAATACCTGCATAAGGGAGGGAGTATTGTGGGTCAATTTCAATGGCTTTTTTATAATACTCTATTGCCTCTACATTTTTTTGTGCTTCATAAAAATAAGACAAGGTTCTTCCTTTGATGTAATAATCGTAGGCTTCAATTGATTCAGTTTGTGTTGTAGAAATCATTCTAGCTTCTTCATCAGACAACTCTATACGCAAAGCATTTGCGATAGCGTTTGCCACTTCATCTTGAACTGAAAAAATATCCTCTATATCTCTATCGTATTTTTCAGCCCATAAGTGTTGGTCGTTTAAGGCGTTTATAAGCTGACCAGTTATTCTAACCCTATTTCCAGATAACCTTATACTACCTTCAAGAATATTAGCCACCCCCAACTCCTTACCAATCTCTTTGATAGTTTTTTTTGTCCCTTTATATTTCATTATTGTGGTTCTAGAGATTACGAGAAGGTCTTTTATTTTTGACAGTTCTGTCAATATGTCTTCTGTCATTCCATCCGCAAAATATTCATCTTCTCCATCTTTGCTTAGATTTTCAAATGGCAAAACCGCAATAGATTTATAGTTAATCCCTTCTGATTTAGGTAGAATATTTTGTCCAAAAGTCCCTAGAATAACTCCAAATAACACTCCGGCGAGTAAGATGATATTTCTTTTTTGAAGGTAAAATGGTTTATCGTTTTTTAGAGTTGATTTACTTAGTTTTGTTTTTTTTGTTTTAATAAAACCATCGGGAGTTCTATCAAAAATCCAACTGAAGATTGCGGCAATAGGAAAGCCAATCAATAAAAGTATAACAATAAATTGTTGTGTCCATTGGGGTAGGTTGAAGATGGGAAACAAAATCTCGACCAATTGCATAATCACAAAAACAACCACCGCATAAGAGGCTAACACTCTAAATACTTTTCTTCTTTTTAACTCTTCAATGATGTTCATTTTAAAAATTCGGTTATTCTTTTAACATGTTTAAGGTTTTTACTTATACCCAAACCGGTGACCTTAACCCCCACGTAGTGCCAAACTGGAGAAATTGCGGCAATCCATGATGATAAAATTACATTTTTTTCTAGATTAATATTAAAAGAGTTTTTGTCGCCAATACTCATTAGTGTTTTACCGTTTTTCTTGTTATAAATATTAGATATGTCAGGAAAGGTGGGTAGATTTTTATATGGGGTTTTTCCTCTAAGATAACTTAAGCCTGTTCTATTTATGTGGTCATCCACATTAATCAAATCGGCTTTAGAGTAAATTCGATCAATAACCACTAAATCGGTAAGTTGTACTTCTTTTTTTATATTAAAAAAGTTTTCAGGGTTGATCGTTTTTGGAGAGTTTTCTTCGGGGAATAAATATATGGAGTTTTCTTTTTTTATGCCTTTATGATTATAAAAATTTAGAGGCTTCCCATCAATGTTAAGTGGTTGAAATATTTTATAGGAGCAAAAATAAAAACATGTTTTCATTATCTTTTTCCAAAAAGAGAAGTTCCTACTCGAACCATAGTGCTTCCTTCTTCGATCGCTATTGTGTAATCTCCGCTCATACCCATAGAAAGGTGTGTTAGTTTTTCTGATCCTATCTCCGTATTAACCCTATCAAGGAACTTTCTTAGTCTCACAAATGCTTTTCGTGTTTCACCTGGGTCCTGGGAAAACGGGCCCAATGTCATAAGTCCGTTAATATTTAGATTATTTAGATACAAACATTGAATTAATTCGTCAGAGAGCTCAGGTTTAAAACCATTTTTATTTTTATCCCCACTAGTGTTAACCTCAATTAAACCAGTTAACTTATGTTTTTCAATCCTTGTGTTAATTTTATTTGCAAGCTTAAAAGAATCTATAGAGTCAATTGTATCAAAGAGTTTGGTAAATTTATTAATCTTGTTTGACTGTAAGTGACCTATAAATCTGCGGGTTATTTTAGGCATTTTTTCAAACGACTCGAACTTACCTTCTGCTTCCTGTATCCTGTTTTCACCAATATGCCTAATGCCTAAAGAATAAACTTCGTTAATTTGATCAAAAGACCGTGTTTTTGTGGCAGCAACAAGTATCACATCTTTCTTTGTAAAACTATTTCGCTTTGCGCGCTCTATATTCTTCAGTATTTCGTCTAAACTGCTTTTAAGTCCCATTAGTCTGTTTTTGGCGGTGTTTCGCTTTCAGGCGTATCTATAGATATTTGCTTATCTTCTTCTTTTGGTGTCGCAGTGTCTTCACTTATAACGCGAGTGATTGATGATATATTGGTTCCATCGTCAAGTTTAACCAACCTCACACCTTGTGTTACTCTACCTATTGCTCTTATATCTTTTACCGGTTGACGCATAAGTACACCCGAATCTGTGATAACTATCAAGTCGTCTGAATCAACAACCTCCATTATGTTTACCATTTTACCGGTTTTATCAGTACACCTCATGGTGAGTACACCTTTGCCTGCACGTGTTTGCGTCCGGTATTGAAGAACCTCGGTTCTCTTTCCATATCCCTTTTCTGTTGCAACGAGGATTGTCCCTTCTCGTTTTACAAGCAACATTCCGACAACGTAATCGACATCTGAGCTTAACGAAATACCTTTCACACCCATTGTTTTTCTACCACTAGCCCTAACATCATTTTCTGAGAAACGAATTGATTTTCCTTCATGTGTTCCTAGTAAGATGTCATTTTCTCCATTTGAAACTCTAGCTTGGATAAGCTTGTCTCCGTCACGTATTTCAATTGCATATATACCACCTTTTCTTGGTTTACCATATGCTGATAAAACGGTTTTTTTAATAATGCCATTTTGTGTAGCCATTACAATATAATGATCATCATCAAAATCCTTAACACTTACAAACGCCTCAACTTTTTCTTCAGGGTTACACCCAATTAGGTTTACAATAGCTCTTCCACGTGATGCTCTACCAGCTTGTGGTATATCATATACTTTTAACCAATAACATTTACCGGTATCAGTAAAGAACAACATGTAGTTATGTGTGTTTGCGATGAATAAATGCTCAACAAAATCCTCATCCTTGCTCATTGCACCTTGTACACCCCTACCACCTCTTCTTTGGGATCTATAGGTATTTAAAGCAGTTCTTTTAATATAACCTTGGTGGGTTATTGTTAAAACAACCTCTTCTTCAGCAATCATATCCTCCATTGAAAAATCGGTATCAACAGGTACGATCTCAGTACGCCTTTCATCTCCATAGAGATTTTTAATATCTTGTAGTTCAGTTTTAATTATTTCCATGCGTTTAGATTTATTTTCCAAAACACTTTTTAGATTTGAAATAATCTGAATTAATTCTTTGTATTCTGCTACAACCTTATCAACCTCAAGGCCGGTTAATTTTTGTAGTCTCATATCTAAGATTGCTTGCGATTGAAGCTCAGACAAGTTAAAACCGTTCATCAAACCTTCTTTTGCTTGTGCGGGGTCTTTGCTACCACGGATAATTTTGATTATATCATCAATATTATCCAGGGCGATTTTTAAGCCCTCTAAAATATGGGCTCTAGCTTCAGCCTCTTTAAGTTCAAACTCGGTACGCTTTACTACAACCTCATGACGAAACTCAATAAAGTGATTTAGGACGGTTTTAAGTGGCATTATTTTTGGAATACCATCAACCAGAGCTAGTAAAATAATTCCAAAGGTGTCTTGTAGTTGTGTGTGTTTATAAAGTTGGTTTAAAATAACCTCGGGAACCGCATCTCTTTTGGTTTCAATCACTACACGAATACCATCTTTATCGGATTCATCTCTAAGGTCACTTATCCCAACGACTTTTTTATCACGAACCAGGTCCGCTATTTTTTCCACCAAAGACGCCTTGTTTGTTTGATAGGGAACTTCTGTAACCACAATACTGTTTCTACCTTTTTTGTTGGTTTCTATGTGAGCACGTGCTCTCATTTTGATTTTACCCCTACCTGTGGAGTACGCCTCTTTTAAACCATCCATTCCTAAGATTAAACCAGCGGTTGGAAAGTCTGGTCCTTTAATATGGCTCATTAAATCTTCGGTTTCAATAGACTCGTCATCTATTAAAGCTATAAGGCCATCAATTATTTCCGACAAGTTGTGTGGTGGGATTTTTGTAGCCATCCCAACCGCAATACCCTCGGAACCGTTCACTAGGAGCGTAGGAACCGCAGAAGGTAGAACGCTAGGCTCTTTCAGTGTCTCGTCAAAGTTTAAATCCCAATCAACAGTGTCTTTATCAAGATCTTTTAGCATTTCGCTTGACAGTTTTGTCATTCTGGATTCTGTATAACGCATAGCAGCCGCATTATCACCATCTATAGATCCAAAATTTCCCTGTCCATCAACTAGCTCATATCGCATGGAAAAATCTTGAGCCATTCTAACCAAGGCATCATATACAGAACTATCACCGTGGGGATGGTATTTACCTAGAACATCCCCAACTATTCTTGCGGATTTTTTATAAGGCCTATTCCAACTTGAACCCAACTCACTCATTCCATATAAAATTCTTCTATGAACCGGTTTTAACCCATCCCTAACATCTGGTAGCGCCCTTGATACAATAACAGACATTGAGTAGTTGAGGTAACTTTCTTTCATCTCATCAACAATGTCGCGGGGCAATGTATTATCTCTATTAAAATCTGTCATTTATAACTCCAATTTTATACGTCTAGGTTTACGACGAATTTCGCGTTTTTTTCTATAAAGCTACGTCGTGCCTCAACGTCGCTACCCATAAGGTTTTGAAATGTTTCTGCGGCCTCAGCTGCGCTCTCAACAGTAACCTTCATTAGGGTTCTTTTTTCTGGATCCATGGTGGTTTCCCAAAGTTGACCTGGGTTCATCTCACCAAGACCCTTATATCTTTGTATACCAACCTTTGTGTTTTTATTGTCTTTTTTCATCCTCTCAATTAACAAATCTCTCTCATTGTCATCATAAGCATATGATTCTTTTTTGCCTTGTGACACGCGATATAATGGGGGAAGGGCTAGGTATAAATACCCACCATCAATCACCTCTTTCATTTTCCTATAAAAAAACGTTAAAAGAAGGGTGCGAATATGCGAACCATCAACATCTGCGTCTGTCATTATAATTATTTTATGATAACGAAGTTTTTCGAGATCAAAATCACCTGGTGATTTTTCACCAGACTCATCGTCAGATCCACCAAAACCAGCACCCAAGGCGGTTATCATAGACTGAACTTCATTGTTTGATAATAGTTTATCAACGCGCGCTTTTTCTGAATTAATAACCTTTCCCCTTAAAGGTAGAATAGCTTGTGTTCTGCGGTCCCTTCCTTGCTTTGCGGAACCCCCAGCTGAATCACCCTCAACGAGGTATAGTTCACAAAAAACAGGGTCGCGATTCGAGCAATCGGATAGCTTTCCAGGTAAAGAAGATCCACCTAATGCGCTTTTTCTTCGAATTAATTCGCGCGCTTTTCTTGCAGCAGACCTACTTCGCGCGGCTAACAGCGCCTTTTCAATTATCCTTCTGCCGATAGAGGGGTTTTGTTCTAAAAAATCTAAAATACCCTCGTAAACCGCTTTATCAACAATTCCTTTTACATCACCATTTCCAAGCTTCGTTTTTGTTTGCCCCTCAAATTGTGGCTCTGCAACCTTAACACTGATAATCGCGGTTAAACCCTCTCTGAAATCCTCACCTGTCAGGTTTATTTTTTCATTCTTTTTTGATTTAATAAGATTGTTTTTAGACGCATGGTTGTTCATTGATCGTGTTAATGCAGACCTAAACCCCGACAAATGTGTTCCACCCTCTATCGTGTTTATATTGTTTACAAATGTTAAAATATTGTCATTGTAAGTATTTCCATATCTTAACGCAACCTCAACAGGAACCTCCCCGGTTTCATTTTTGACTGTTATAACTTTATTGTGGAGTGGGTTGTTGTTTTCATCAAGATATTTAACAAAATCACTCAAACCCCCTTTAAATTTAAACGAGTCTGTTTGCCCATCTTCATACCTCTCGTCTTTAAGTATAATCTCAAGACCACTATTAAGATAAGCCAGCTCACGAAGCCTTTCGCTTATAATGTCATACTCAAAGGTTGTTGTTTTAAATATTGTGGTGTCTGGGTAAAAACATACCTTTGTACCGGTTTTCTTAGCTGAACCGGTGGTTTTAAGATCGGTTTGAGGGTCGCCAATTTTATATTCCTGTCTGTGGATTTTGCCATCCCTTTTTACCTCAACCCACAACCACTCTGAAAGCGCGTTTACAACAGAAACACCAACCCCATGTAATCCACCAGAAACCTTATACGAACCTTTGTCGAATTTTCCACCAGCATGAAGTACGGTCATAACAACCTCAAGGGCTGGCTTTTTTTCTTCTTTGTGAATATCCACAGGAATACCCCTACCGTTGTCCTCGACAGTAACGGAACCATCTTTATTAAAAACTACGGTTATTTTTGAGCAAAACCCAGCAAGCGCCTCATCAATCGAATTATCAACAACCTCATATATTAAATGGTGTAAACCCCTTTTACCAACATCACCAATATACATCGCGGGTCTTTTTCTAACCGCCTCTAAACCCTCTAAAACCTTAATGTTTTCTGCGCTATAGTTTTTGTTTGCTTGTGATTCGCTCATATAAACCGAAGCTCCTTTATTGTGTTTTCACCAATTTTTTTATTTAATTGTTCAATTATTTCTTCTTTTTTAAAAACCAACTCTTGTCGCCAAGCGGGGTTTGAAACCGAAACTGTTAATGTACCATGTTCTACGCTTTGCGGTTTTGTGTTTTTTGATATTTTATCCCCAACAACCTCTTCCCAATAAAGTATGGCGGAGTTTTGTTTAACGCCTTTTTTTAAACCGTAGTTTTCTAAAAAACTTTGTATTGATGTGTTTAGTTTTTCCAACTTCTCAAAAGGTGTATTGTTTTATTGTTTGGGTTGTTGGTGTTTATACCATGTGCTTCTACACCAACCAAATCCGTGTTTGTTATAATTGTTTGGCCCGACTTTCTAATTAAATCAAAAATAGCATTACCACGATCATTGTCTAGTTTTGCAAATAAATCATCTAAAAGAAGGGTTGGGTTTTTATTGGCCTCTTTTTTAATAAATCCATGCTCAGCAACCTTTAAAAGAACAAAAGAAAGTTTGTGTTCTCCTTGGGACCCATACTCCCTCAGCGGTTTATTTTTAAAAACTATTGTGTATTGATCGGTGTGGGGTCCAACCAGTGTTCTTCGTAAAAGCCTGTCTTTTTGAATGTTAAGGTTTAGTTTTTCAAACAAGTCTTTCTCTGTTGGGTTTTTTGGGGTTGTTGTTGATATGTCTATATTGATGTTGTTGTTATATTTCTCACAAACCAAAAACACCTCCCGGTTAAACGAATGTTGAAGGTGTTTTTTTTCCAACCACAACAATGATCCATATTTTGCTACAGGGGCATCCCACACCTTAACCTCAAACGGTTGTTTGTTTTGTTTTAGAAGATGGTTTCTGTTTTTAACGGCGTTTGTATATTTTATTAAATTAGTAAGGTATGTTTGTGAAACTGTAGAAAAAAGCCTATTAAAATATTTTCTTCTTTCTGTGTGTGGGCCTTTTGTTATTTTTTCTTCTTCGGGCGACACTAAGACTGTTGGGTTTTTTCCAATCAGGTCTTTTGTTTTTTTAATAACATTGTTTATTTTTATTTTTTTTTGACCGCCTGCCGGCTGATAGAATGTTGTCGTTTTACCACCAAAAACCCCGTTTATGATTGTTTCTTTTTTTTTATTATTAATTGTTTCGGTTAATCTGTTTGTTTTAAAGCTTTTACCGCTACTTAAAATATATACAGCCTCTAAAATAGATGTTTTTCCAGACCCGTTTTCCCCCCACAGTAAATTTATACCAGGAGAAAAAGTGACCACTTTTTTTTGGTGGTTTCTAAAATTAATCATTTCGATTTTTTGAATCGGCATTAATTTGAAGCAGGTTGGTGCTGGCTTGGTTTTTAAAAAAACCAACCTAATCGTTTAATCGTATTGGCATTAATAACATGGTTAAATTCGTGTTATCCTTTTGTTTGTTTGGTAGAAAAAGGGCGGCGCTAATAGGTGATTTAAGTTGAACAACAACTTGTTCATCATCAACATGAGACAAAACGTCTTTTAGGTACGTCGCATTATAACCAACAACAACATCTTCTCCGCTATAGTCTCCCACTATATTTTCTTTTGCCTTGGTTGATTGTTCTGGGTCTTCTGTTGACACTAAAACATTTTCACCGTTTAAGTTAAGTGCTATTTGGTGTGTTGATTTGTTTGAAAAAATAGAAACCCTTTTAACGGCCGAAAGGAGCGCTTTTTTGTCTACAACCAGGTTTTTATCGTTGTCTTTTGGAATGACACCATCAAAATCTGGAAAGTTTTCGTCAATTATTCTTGTAAAATATTGATCTCCACCAATGGTTGTTGTAAGGTGGGTTTCACCTACTGATAGTTTTATTGATCCACTGTTAAGTCCACCCGCCATTAGGTTGAGAAATTTTTTGGGAACTATAATATCACCAAAATCACCCATCTTTTCGTTATTTTTTTCATATTTCACCAGCCTGTGCCCATCTGTTGCAACAGCTGTAATTGTATCATTTACAAACTTAAACAAAACACCGGTTAGAGCTGGTTTTAAGTCATCCCTACTAACAGCGAATACGGTTTTATTAATAATATCTTTTAAAACACCCGCCTCTATCTCAATAGTGTTTTCTGTTTCTAGGGTTGGCGTATTGGGAAATTCTTCTGCTGGTTTCCCAACTATATCGTAATTTCCATATTCTGTTGAAATGCTTATCTTGTTTTCATCATCAACATTAAACTCAACACGCATTTCGTCGGGGAGCTCGTTTGTAATATTTGAAAGCATTTGAAGTGGTGCAGCGACGCTTCCAACAGACTCTATACTTGCAGCTAACTTAACAATTACCGTTATCTCAAGATCGGTTGATTTGATTGTTGTTTCTTCTTCTGAAACATTAATCAAAACAGAGTTTAGGATAGGTAAAGTAGATCTACTTGGTGTTGCTTTTGAAAGTTTCTGAAGTGTGTTTTGAAGTTCGTTTTTTGAGGTAGAAAATTTCATATTATTTAGAACAGATTTTCATACTATTTATTTACTTAATCTGCGATACAATCTTAACTAAAAACGAATTTTTTATCAAGCTCTTTTAAAGTTAAAATTTGCTATTATTTAATTATTAAAAAATTAAATCTTTTAACTTATTATTTATAATAGTGTGTATAACTCTTCTTTTGTGTTTGTCGTTTTTTTTAACTGTGTTTTGTTGATAAAAAATAACACCAAACACTTAATGTTTAACTTGATGTGGAAAGATCAAGAATTAGGGTGGAAAAGAAAGAAGATATCAACACCAAACAGGTTTTTTATTTTTTTTAATTTATAAAAAAAAAGCAGTGCAAAAGCTTTGTGGAAAACTTATTCGTTTATTGATATATAGACATTCTGTTTAGATTTATTTATCCACAACTCATACCAACTTGCCTGCTTCTGGTTTAACGCCATTGTCTCTATTTCCGTCCAATGTTTTTTTAGCTCTGCTGGGCCACCCAACTTTAAAGACTCTAACCAAACCAAGTGGTATCCAATTTCGGTTCGTATGGGTCCCGCACACTCACCACTGTTGATTTGTCCTAAAACCATACCAAACTCTTTGATAGGATACGTTTGTGGGTTGATCCAACCAAGGCTCCCACCCGAGCTTTTTGTTTCCAAGTCTGCCGAATGTGTTTTTACCAAACCAAGAAAATCGTCTAGTGATTTAGAGGAGTCTTTTAAAGTTGTAGCTTTTTTATATGCAAACGATTCATCTTTTTCTGTTATGGGTGGAGTAAGAAGGATGTGGCGAGCATTGATTTTATCTCCCCTTATTTCCTGTGTTTCTATAATATGATAACCAAACTGTGTCTTAACAGGGTCGCTGATTTCACCAGGTTTCAAATTAAAAGCAACAGACTCAAACTCTGTAACAAGCGTACCTCTTTTCATAAAACCAAGAGAACCACCAGCATTTTTCGCGCTCGGATCTTGCGAGTACTGTAAAGCCATCTCTTCAAATGTTTTCTCACCCTTTAGTATTTTTTTCTTGATTGAGCGTAGCAAGTTTGTGGTTTTCAACACCTGTTCATCGTTTGGTTCTATTTTTATTAAAAGGTGTCGAATTTTTGCAGTTGTTGGAAAATCTGGAATACTGTCTTTATATATACTATAAAACCTTTCAACATCTGATCTATTTACCGACACCTTGGACATTAAGGTTTGTTGGTATTTTTGTGTTATAAGCATGTCTCTCACATCGTACCAATATTCTCTTTTAAAAACTCGCAGTGGTTGCCCAAGTGCGGTTTCAGCGGCATCCTCTCCCCCGGCTTGCTGTACAATATTATCGATTTGTTGTTGAAGACTTCTATCTACCTCTTTTTCATCTACCTCAATAGAGTCTAATTCTGCCATAATTAAAACAACTTTTCTGTTTACTATTGTGTTGATAATATTTTCTTTGAGAGTTTTAATAATACCCGCGTCTCTTCTTGGGTCTAGTTTTTGTTGAAAAACGGCCATTGCAAGAGATTGATTAACATCGCTAGACAAAACAACCTTATCCCCAACCACAGCTGCGACCCCATCTATTTTTTGTTGATTCTGCTCTTGGGCCCCAAAAAGAACAACAGGTGTAAATATAATTAAATATTTTTTTATTTTATTTCTAATATGTTCCATATATCATTGACAAACTATCCACTATTTGTTCTTTAAGTTTAAGTTTTTTTATTGCCAAAATCCTTGACTGAATACCGTCATTTACATCAACAGGATCTTTTAGTGTTCCTTTTTTAAAAACATTTATTACATAAAAAACCACAAACCCACGATCTTTTTGTATTATAAAAGATGAACTTTTTGTTTTAAAAACACGATCTGCCAACCCTGTTTTCAATGAACTTCTTTTAAAAAAAACACGTCTAGGTTCATTTTTTTGTATTATTTCTGATACCCGCTCGCTTTCAAAATTGTTCCTGTCGAGCACACTTTTTATTTTTATTGCGCCGTTTTTATCTTGTTCTTCAAACATTAAAACTAGCGCTTCGTCATCTTGTCTTTTAAATTGAGTTTTGTTTGTCTCGTAGTATTTTGCTATCTCAGAAACGCTTACCGAAACACGCCCCACCATTAAACTTTCTATGTATTTTGCCGCAATTATTTTTTTGTTAAGCTTTTCAACATCAGCCGCTACGCGCTCATCCTTTAAAAACCCCGCATCTTGCGCCGCCACAAACAAAGGGTTGTTGCTTTTTTTGTTGTTTTTATAAAAACCACAAGACACCATAATTATTATTATTGGTAGAAACCTCATATTATAAATTAATCTATCATAACACCAGAAAACAACCCAACAAAACCGCGCACAGTTTCAACCAATGTCCGGTCTTTGGTGTTGTCGAAGTAAACCCAACTGTTTTTACCCACACTTTCAAACCTGTAATCTTTTTTTATTTTTTTTGAAAACACAACCAACCTTTTCATAAAAACCGCAGCATCAATATTAATATCTGTTTTAATACCAAACCCCACACTTGCACCCTTAATTACACATTTTTCTACAGGTGTGTTAAACAAAATCAGTCTTATTTCTGCTACAATAAAAAGGTTTCTTATTGATTCATCAACAACACCAAACTGGTCCTCAATCCTTTTTTTTATACTATTTAATTCGTTTTTGTTTTTAACCCCAACGAGCTCTTGATAGAATCGTAACCTATCTGTAGTGGACGGCATATAGTTTGAGCTTATTAACGAATCACGATCAATATTCACAACAACGCTGTTTGTTGTTTTTTTATTTTCCCCCGCCTCTTTTGATATAGCTTCTGATAAAATTTTATTGTAAAGCTCTAAACCAACCTTGAGCATCTGTCCGCTCTGTTCATAACCAAAAATATTTCCTGCACCACGGATCTCTAGGTCTTTTGTTGCAACATGATACCCTGAACCAAGGTTTGTATAATATTCCATTGTTTTTAACCTTTGGTATGCATCTGGTAAAAGCTTAATTTTTTTTGGTATACATAGATAGCAAAAAGCCTGTTGACTTCCCCTTCCCACACGGCCCCTTATTTGGTATAGTTGAGATAGTCCAAAATTTTGAGCGTTGTTAACTATTATCGTGTTTGCGTTCTTTACATCCAAACCAGACTCAATAATGGTTGTGCAAACCAACACATCAACTTTTTTATTAAAAAACCCTAACACGATTTTTTCAAGTGGCCCACTAGCCATTTGACCATGAGCACCCGAAATTGTTGCGTTTGGAAAGTCACTAGAAAGGCGCTGAACGATAAAGGGTATACTCTCAACGTCGTTATGAACAAAATATACCTGCCCACCCCTATTAATTTCGAACCGTATTTTGTTTTTTATATCAACCCAATCAAATCGATTGATATACGTTTTAATGGGAAGCCTGTCTTGGGGTGGTGTTTCTATCTTTGAGGTGTCTCTTATTCCAACCAAAGACTGTTGAAGGGTTCTAGGTATAGGTGTTGCTGTAAGCGTTAAAACATCCACACCCTTTTTTATCCCCCTTATAGCTTCTTTGTGTTTTACTCCAAACCTATGTTCTTCATCAATAATTAACAACCCCAACCTGCTTGTATCAACATCACCACTCAACAACCTGTGGGTACCCACCAACATATCAATTTGGCCGTTTTTATAATTTTCTAAAATCTTTACCTGTTCTTTTTTTGATCTAAAACGAGATAAAAGCTCAACTCTCACCCCTACGGGTGCCAACCTATTTACACAGGTAATATAATGTTGGTCTGAAAGAACTGTTGTTGGTGCAAGAAAAAACACACCCTTACCCGATGTTATTGCCATAATTGCCGCTCTTATAGCAACCTCCGTTTTTCCAAACCCCACATCCCCATACACCAACCTGTCCATCGGCCTATCTTTGGACATATCACTATAAACGTCACCTATTGATTGTGATTGGTCAGGTGTTTCAATATATGGAAAACCATCTACAACCTGTTGAATTAGTTCACTGTCCCCATCATAAACAAATCCACGCGGTTTTTGTTTTTGTTTGTAGTTTTCTATTAAATGAGATACAACCTTATCAACGCTTTTTCTTGTGGTGAGTTTTTGTTTTTCCCACACACCACTTCCCAGTTTGGTTAGTTTGGGCGTTCCGCCGCCAGGACCTATATATTTATGAACCCTATCAAACCTATCAAGGGGAACAAAGACGTTTGCACCACCAAGGTATTCAATCTTAATGTTCTCTTTTCCAGTGTTAAGCTGTTCCAATCCGCGATAAACACCCAAGCCGTAATCTTGGTGGACAAGCACATCTCCCCACTTAATATCATCAAGACCTGAAACCGGTCTTTGTTGTGTGCCGTGGGTGGTGTTTTTTTGGTGTTTTTGTGTTGTGCCTGGAGTGCCAAAAAAGATCGCACCCAACGCCAAACATTTGACATTTTCACCAAAAACTATATCACAACGATCAATGTGTTTTTCTAGTGACTGGTCCACCTTAACCCCCTTAAACACAAAAACATGCTCATCTTTATTAATATAATCGCTTATTTTTTTATTCATCAAACGTAGTGGAAGTGTTTTTTGTGATAGTTGTTCACAAAAGAGATCAAAACATCTTACCGTTTTTACAGAATTCTCGCTATATTCTGATGTTATGTATAATATATTTTCAACTGTAGAGCTATAAAAGTTTCTCAATATATCCTCGGTAGAATCTTTGTCTTTCGCTAATGGTTGGTGTATTTTTATTTTTTTAATATTTTTTATCGATTCTTGTGTTGTTGTGTTGAAAACTCGCATTGAAACCACGCTCAATCCTTCAAGCTCTATCCTTATTGGGTGTCTGTGAAGCGCCGGAAATATGTCAACTATACCACCCCGCGACGCATATGTGTTTTTTGATGAGCACCAGTCTGAGTGTGTATAACCCCAATTTTCTAGTTTATCAAATATTTCCTCTCTATCTATTCTTACACCAATTTTTATATCTATATCATTCTTTGCGTCTGGTTTCTTTATAATTTTTTTATCTAAAACCCTTGTTGTTGATATGTAAACACCTTTTTTTTTCTGAACCAGCGCCCTGTTTGCGATTTCAAAGGTCTCATCTTCTATTGATCTAAACCCTTCTATCTGATGGTTTTTGTTTAGGTTTTCAGTGAATGCGTATGTTTCCGCTTTCTCAGAGTGTTGACTTAGTTTCCAGTGTCTATTGAACATCGTCTCATCACTGTGTACAACCCCAAGCAACCCCCCAATTCTTTCATGTATTGCCTTAACAACCAACGAAAGAACATGTGTTGAATTTGTTGTTATCCCTATTGACCCTAATTCCATGTCTACCAACATGTCTTTTAGTGTGCTTTGTTTACTTATATACTCTAAGAGCTCTTTTTCTGATATTGTTTCACGTGAAACCATCAACCGCTCAACATTATTGATAGAACCGATATGTCTGCCGGTGTGATTCCTGATATTCTCATTGCCTGTCCAAGGTTTTCTGGTTTAATACTGGCTAGTTTTTCTCTACCTTCGTTTGATATGTTCATTAGAGTTTTGTAGTTGAAATTATTTGGAATTTTAACATGTTCACTCTTTGATATTTTAGCTATATGTTGTTCTTGTCTCTTGATATATCCTTCATATTTTGTTAATGCTTCAACCTCTATTAGCACCTCTTCTATTATGCTTTTATTTATTTTCTTATTATTTGTGTTTGAAGTTATGAAGTCATTCAAAATATTTATTTTGACACCTGGCCTTTTTAGTATGGCCTTTAAACTTTGTTTGTCATCAATTGGTGTCTCATTAACTCTCTTGAGTATTTTGTTAATTTCTTCACCACTCACTTTTTGCGTTAGGTTTTCGTTTATTGATTCTATGGTATCTAATATTTCTTTTATTTTATTTATTAGGCCCATATCTATTAGCCTATTGTTTTTGCTCTTTTCAAACAACCTTGAGTGTGCGTTTGAAAACCGAAGTAGTATTCTGTATTCAGCTCGCGACGTAAACATTCTATATGGTTCGTCTGTATCTTTCGTAATCAAATCATCAATTAATACACCTATATATGCCTGATTGCGTTTTAATATAAAACCATCTTCTTTTTTAATATATTTCTTTGCATTAATACCCGCCATCAACCCTTGCGCTGCCGCCTCCTCATAGCCTGATGTACCATTAATTTGGCCTGCTAAAAATAATCCTGAAACGCTTTTTGTTTCGAGTGTAGACTTTAGTTGAGAAGGTAAAACAAAATCGTATTCAACTGCATAGCCTGGTCTCAAAAGCCTAACATTCTCTAATCCATCTATAGATCTCAACGCCTTTATCTGAATGTATTCAGGAAGGCTTGTAGAAAATCCATTAAGATATATCTGATTGGACTTTGACCACTCTGGCTCAAGGTATAACATGTGTTTATCATGATGATTAAACCTATGCACTTTGTCCTCAATAGATGGACAGTATCTAGGCCCAACACCAGAAACATCACCAGAAAACATTGGACTTTTATCAATGTTATCCTCTATGATTGATTTGCAATTCTTGGTTGTATATACTGTGTGGCAGGGAATATTTTTAGGATTAAAGTTAGTGGTTCTATATGAAAAAGGAATGGCTTGCTTGTCACCAGGAGCGTTTTTCATTTTATGCCAGTTTATTGAAGACGAATCGAGCCTTGGGGGTGTTCCCGTTTTTAATCTTCCAGTTTTAAAACCATAATTTTCGAGAGATTCAGTTATACCTTCAGCTGCATTTTCACCCATTCTACCTGCTTTTATTTTTTTTTGTCCAATGTGTAGCAAGCCGTTTAAAAAAGTACCACAGGTTAGAACTGCAACAGAACACTTTATTTTGGTATTATCCCTCAATTTCACACCAACGACCTTGCCACCAACAACATTTAAATCAACAACCTCACCCTTAACAATTTGTATGTATTCACCGCTCACCACACTAGAAGACACATAAGCTTCATATACCCTTTTATCAACTTGCGCCCGCGGAGACCAAACCGATTTTCCTTTAGATCTGTTTAATATCTTATATTGTAATGCGCTCTCATCTGTAGCGATTGGCATTATTCCACCAAGAACGTCAATTTCTTTTACTATTTGCCCCTTCGCTAGGCCACCTATAGCAGGGTTGCATGACATTCTACCTATTGCTTGTGGATCAATAGTGATCAGGGCGGTTTTAATCTTAAACCTATTTAACATAAGTGCGGCCTCAACTCCAGCATGACCAGCACCACAAACTACAGCATCAAAACTAAGGTTGTGTTTCACGTGAAACTATTTCCCAACACAAAGGTTTTTAAATATATTGTTTAATATGTCATCTGGTGAGGTTTTACCTAGAAGTGTATCAATTGCACTGATCGCATCCCTGAGTTCATAGGCTACAAGCTCCATCTCAGGTGACGTATGGTCTAAGAGCTTAGATGCTGCTTGTTGCGATTCTAATGATTTGCTGATAGCAATTTGTTGGTGGTTGGAGGTCAGGTGTGGTGTGTCGGTTGAAACCTCATTAATCGACATGGTTTCTTTGATTTTATCTAGTAAAAACTCAACGTTTTTGCCTGATTTTGCCGATATATGTATAATAGAATCGTTTTTACTAACATTTTTATGTAAATCAGATTTGTTTAAAATACATATGAAAGGGCAACCGAATTCAGGAAATATGTCCTGACTTGGATCATCAAAAATATATAAAACTAGGTCAGCAAAACCAATTTCAGCACTAGCTCTCTCTATACCTATTTTTTCTATTTTGTCGTCAGTACTATGAATTCCTGCGGTATCAATAAAACGCACAGGAACACCGCCTATATTCATTGTAGACTCTACAATATCGCGTGTTGTTCCAGGTATGTCGCTTACTATAGCTTTTTCTGATCCTGAGAAATAATTTATCAATGTTGATTTGCCAACGTTTGGTTTACCTGTAATAACTACTCGAATTCCATCGTTTAGCATTTTTCCTGCCTCAAAGGTGAGTAAAATCTGCTCTGTTGAATGAATTATGGTTTTAATTTCACTATTACAGCTTTTGTAAAAGGAGTTCTGAATTTCAGATTCAGCAATGTCAATGGCATGCTCAATTTTGCTAGCTACGTTTATTAATTCATTATTTAAATTATTTAAGCTATGGGATAGTGTTCCATTAAGAGTTTGGCTGTTTATTTTAGCTGCAGCATCAGACCTTGACTTAATTAGGGCCCCAACTGCTTCTGCCTGCAAAAGGTCTATTTTGCCATTAATAAATGCTTTCTTTGTAAATTCACCGGGTTCTGCTAAGCGCGCCCCGTTTGTACAAACCGTCTGTATAATATTATTTACTAAGACCGGATTGCCGTGACAGGAGACTTCTAATAGGTCGTCTCCTGTATACGAAGCTGGTGATTTAAAGAACGTGACAATGCACTCGTCTATTAGTTTACCATCTTGATTGTATATTTTGGTAAGTGTAGCGGTTCTAGGTTTAGGTTTAATGCCTCTAGACATTTTAGATAATATAGTTAGAGCAAGGGGACCGTTGATACGAACCACTGCGATTCCGCTAGTTCCGAAAGGTGTTGCGGGGGCCACAAATGTAGCGTCCCCATTCATCATTTTTTTAATGGTACGACTGACCCAACTTCGGCTGGATTAGGTATCATATATTTTTGTTGAATGATTGAGAGAAGGTTAAAGACGAAATAGTAGAGGTTTAGACCTGATGGAAAGCTGTAAAAAAGAAATAAAAAGAATACATTCATCACATACATCATTGTTTTCTGATTTGCATCAGCATTTGGAGCTGCCATCATCTTTTGTTGTATAAACATAGTTGAACCCATTAGGACTGGAAGAATATTTATAGGAAAACCACCCAGCTCTGCTAGTGTATCAGGCACACTTAAATCATCAATCCAACCAATAAAAGGTGCGCCTCTAAATTCAATTTTTGATCTGAAGATGGAAAAAACAGAAACTAAAATTGGCATCTGGATAAGCATTGGTAAACATCCACCCATCGGATTGGCTCCGGAACTTTTATATAATTCCATTTGAGCCCTGCTCATTTTCTGGGGGTCATTTTTAAATTTTTCTTTAATCTTATTTATCTCGGGAGCTAAGGCTTGCATCTTACGAGTAGATTCAAACGTTTTAACAGTAAGCGGATTCAAAAGAAGTTTTATTAAAAATGCGAAAAGAATTACGACAACACCATAGTTTGGAATTATTGCATACATTTTTGTTAACAACCAGCTAATAAGCTGCCCAATTGGTCTAAATAGCGCCCACCCAAGATCTACGTTGCTTTCAAGGTCAACATCAAATGATTTGAGGTTGTCGTAGTCTAGTGGACCAAGGTATAGCGTAAAACTATTTGAACTAGATGTGTTTTGAGTAATCTCCGTATTATATACGGGTCTTTTATCTATAAGCTCGCTTTCAACTCTTGCAGCCGTACCAGGGTTATTAGGTACTATTGCAGATATAAAATATTTAGTTTTTATTGCAGACCACAACGTTGAACCTTTCTGACTTTCTTCCGTTAGTTTCCCTTTCTTCGGCTTTGCGCCCATATGCTCGCCACCAAGAGATGCAAAACCTTCAAAGAATTGATAATCATTTGAGATGTTCTTTTCAGTAGGGGGTAAGCCGCCAGCCCACCCTAAAGTATATTGGTTGCGTGAAATAAATTTAGAGGGCTGATCAAAAACAATATCAATATCAATATTATAAGAATCAGGATAAAACGTTAACTTTTTTTCGATGGCTTGACCCTGATATCTAGTAGAGAAGGTTAAGGACTTTTGACTTCTATCAACTGAAATTGTCTTTGAAGAAGTCATGGGTGACCAATTGTGATTTAAAAACACCTTATCACCATCAACAGAAATAAAACCAAGAAGTAAATTATTACTGTTTAGTTCATCTATAAGATTAACTAGCTTATCACTGTGGTCACTGTAATTATAAAGAGAGTAGCTCAATAGTGAGCCACCGTTTTTGTTGCTAATTACTAAATCATAAAGTTTGGTTTTTACATTTATAGTTTGAGACGGCGAAGAATTATCGTTACTAATAATCTGTGACTGTTGTTGTTTTGGTGTGTCTTCAATATTAGCATTTTCACTCTGATTAACTACATATTCATCAGGATCATTAACATCCACTGGGGAGACCAAGCTCATATACCAGGGATAGAAAACAATGATTATACCAATCAGTAAAAATGCGAGTAAAGACTGTCTATCCATAAATTATTTCACAACCGGATCTACGCCACCCTTATTAAACGGGTGGCACTTAACTAATCGTTTCAAAAGAAGAAGGGTTCCTTTGTATGGTCCGTGTGCACGCAATGACTCCATACCATAATGTGAACACGTAGGATCAAATCTGCAGTTAGAGCCAATGAAAGGGGAAATGGTTAAACGATAAACCTTAATAAGGGTTATCAAAAAATTTGCTAGAATCCTGTTCAAAAACATCGATACAAACTAAGCTGAAAGAACTTTTCTACCCTTTTTTCGTCTTCTGGAAAGAACGCGCTTTCCACCAACGCTTGACATGCGTTCACGAAAACCGTGCTTATTCTTTCTCTTTCTTTTGCTTGGTTGATATGTTCGCTTCATTGTTACCTCCGAATTAAGACGATGAAATTACTTATTTTTAGGCTTTAGACCAATCAAAACACCAGATACGGTTTTTTGTTAAAAATGAACCTATTTTAGTAAAAGATGATTGTATCGCATTAAAAAAACTACATAATTTGAATTTCATAATGGTTGTGGATAACCTGTGGAAAAGAAATAAATGACAGAAAATAAAGATATTTGGGAAATAGTTCAGGGGGAGCTTAAAAAAAGTCAACCGAGCCATGCATATTCTACCTGGTTTGAACCGATCAAATCGATGGGTATTCATGAAGGAAATTTACTACTCGAACTTCCCAATCAATTCTTCTATGATTGGATACAGACCCATTATGTTGAAACGATAGAAAAATTTGTCACAAAAGAATACTCCGAAAAGCTTACGATTAAATATACTGTAGCACCACAAAACCCATTAGTTGTGGAAGAAAGCACCAATGAAACCCTAAATCCAAAAAATGACGACGCCCTAAAGAGAATTCGTAGATCCTTGAATGAAAATTATACTTTCTCTTCTTTTATCGAAGGCTCTCATAATCAATTTGCGAAGGCTGCTGCTAATAATGTAAAAAATGAACCAGGTCACCAATCATTTAATCCTTTAGTAATATATGGTGGGGTAGGGATGGGCAAAACCCACTTACTGCATGCTATTGGAAATGGAATACTTGATGATGATCCACAAAAGAATATTGTATGTGCGTCAAGTGAAAAATTTACGCTAGACTTCATTTCATCCATTCAAAAAAACAAAACGGTAGAATTCTCGAAAACATATCGTAATGCGGATGTTTTGTTAATAGATGACATCCAATTTTTCCAAGGCAAAGAACAAACCCAAGAGCAGTTTTTTCACACATTTAACGAGCTATTTCAAGCAGGTAAGCAAATTGTTTTGACTGCTGACAGATATCCAGGCGAGATGGTAGGTTTACAAGATAGGCTCCTTTCCAGGTTTAGTTCAGGCCTTGCTGTTGACATTCAGCCCGCAAATTACGAAACACGGGTTGCGATAGTCATGGAGAAAGCGGAAATGAATGGACTGAAACTTCCTTATGACATAATTGAGCTAATTGGAAGTCATATTAAAAATAATATTAGAGATTTAGAGAGCACAATTATAAGACTCCTTGCACACTCTTCTTTGTCTAACCAGGAGATCGATTATAACCTTGCAAAAAAAGTTATTAAAGAAAGAGTAGGTCACATTTCAGCATCCGAAGTAACTGTTGAAGAAATTATTCGTAAGGTGTCCAACTTAACAAAAATTAATGAATCTGATATTGTAGGTAAAAGCAGAAGAGCTGAAATAGTTGAGGCGAGACAAATTTCTATCTATCTTTGCAGGGACATATTGGGATCATCGCTTGCAAGCATTGGAATGCATTTTAGTGGAAGGGACCATACAACCGTTCTTCATGCATGCAAAGTAATAAATGAAAAGAAAGGAAAGGATAAAAGGGTTTCCGGAATAATATCTGATATTAAAAGCGAGCTATCTATAGTTTTAGCTTAGTCTTCGTATTCCTCTTCTTCGTATTCTTGATCATAGTAGTAGTCCTCTAGATCTTCATCATAATCATAATCATAATCATAGTCGTAAACGCGATCATCACTGTCATCATCTGATAATTCAAGAGATTGCTCAGTTTTGTCAACCTGATCAACAGGCAATTGAATGGTTGCATCTTTTGGCGCAGGGATATGCGAATTACTATTATATAAGACACCCATCAAAACTGTAAAAAATAGTATGAGTATAGAACCTACTACACCCTCAAGGTTTATCTCAAACCCGCCAAATATATTTGTTGATAAGCCGTAATTCAAAAAGAATGCGGTTGATAACAGTCCACCAAACACTATAACTATGTTACCCGTAATATCAGGCATTTTCGCTTTCATGACAGCAGAATAGGCAAACCAAATCATTAAACCGCTAACCGCTACAAAAAGTGAAGCAATATAATTTTCACTAAAAAGCAGAGCAGCAAACGCGATTATCGAAATCGCGGGTATTAAAAGACCCACAGATATTTTAGAATTATCATTCATGATATTATTCTCTAATTTTTTTGATACACTCGGATTAATTGCTATAAAATTGCCTCAAAGCTCATTTAAATGCAAGTATTTATAAGTTTGCTAATTTTTAGTTAATAGTAAGTAACTTTATGATGTTCAAAAATAAACTAACATGTCAAAACAAGTAAATATAGGCGTTATAGGCGTAGGCCACCTTGGTGTTCACCACGCTTCTCATTTAGCGAATATTAAAAATGCTAACCTAGTTGGTGTGTTTGACACGAACCCGCAAAGAGCAGAAGAAATATCTAAAAAGATAAACACATCCATTTTTCAATCTGTGGACATCTTATTGGAAAACGTTGATGCTGTATCAATTGTTACGCCCACCCCAACCCATCGTGATGTTGCCGAACAATGTATTAAAAAGGGGAAGCATGTTTTTATTGAAAAACCCATTACCTCAAGCGTTAAAGATGCAGAATACTTGATTGAGTTATCAAAAAAGCATAACGTTATCATTCAGGTTGGACATATAGAAAGATTTAATCCTGCATTATTAGCATTGTCTAATTTAGAGATTGACCCAAAATATATTGAAGTCCATAGGATGGCTCCATTTATGAGTCGTGGTACCGATGTACCAGTTGTTTTGGATTTGATGATTCATGATATCGATTTAATACTATCATTCATTAGTTCACCGGTTAAAGAAATTTATGCTAATGGTATATCAATAATGACCAATTCGGTTGACATTGCAAACGCACGAATCAAGTTTGAAAATGGATCAATTGCCAATATTACATCAAGTAGAGTTGCCAAAGATCGCGTTAGAAAAATTAAAATGTTTCAACAGGATTTGTACGTTACAATTGATTTTTTAGCTGGTATATCCGAAGTTTATAAAGCTATGGGGGCTAGTCAAAATGATCCTGATGCTATAATGTCCGCGCCATTAGTTGGGAAAGATGGAAAACATAGACAGATCTTTTATGAGAAGCCCAAAGTGAAAAAAACCGATGCCTTAAAAGCAGAACTCAAAAATTACCTAAACGCAGTTCTTGGAACAGAAAAACCTATGGTAGATGGTTTTGCTGGCAAACAAGCACTGGATGTAGCAATTAAAATTCATGATAAGATACTTGAGGGTTTTAGATAAATGGATATTAGAAATTTCTTTTTCAAAAATAGGAGCTTCACGCCAATTCCAATCGCTGTTAGCATTATATATTTTGCACAACCAGAAAATCAAAATGTTCTCTTAGGGTTTGTAGTACTTTTAGTAGGTGAGTTAATTAGAATGTGGTCAGTCTCATACGCTGGAGGTGAAACAAGGACAACTAAGGTTGGTGCACCTTCACTTTGCACTGCGGGTCCATATGGCTATGTCAGAAACCCTATTTATGTAGGTAATATGTTAATGTATCTTGGCATTGTAATAATTGCTGGTTCACCGAACCTCACACTAATGGCATTAACAACAATGACTTTTTTTATAATTCAATACTCCCTTATAATTTCACTTGAAGAGGAAAAACTGGATGAACTATTTGCATCAGAATACCTAACGTATAAAAACAATGTGCGAGCAATTCTTCCGAGATTTACTAGATGGAAAACCGATGATGATAGAACTCCGCTACCATTATCTAAATTACTTAAAACAGAAAAAAGAACACTTCAAAATGTCGCTTTTATTTTGACATTAATTGTAATAAGAATTAATTATTTATAATCATATAATGCCACCAAAATAATGAATAAAGATTCACCAAGATTTTTCATTGTTGCTGGAGAACAATCGGGCGATCTCCACGGTTCCAAGTTGATTGATTCAATTAAAAAACAATATCCAAATTCTACTTTCATAGGCCATGGTGGTGACAGAATGATTTCATCTGGCCTTGAGGTCATGCACCATGTTAACGACCTAGCAATAATGGGATTTACCGAGGTAGTTAAACATTTGCCATTCATGATAAATGTTATGGGTGAGTCACTTGAAAAAATAAAACTAATTCGACCTGATAGAATTATTTTAATTGATTATCCAGGATTCAATTTAAGGCTTGCAAAAAACTGTCGCCCCCATGGAATTCCTATATCATATTTTATCATGCCCCAGTTATGGGCCTGGAAAGAAAATAGAAAAAAATATTTTCACAGATATATAGATCAGTCACTAAGTATTTTTCCGTTTGAACAAGAATGGTTTGAAAAAAGAGATATACCGACCAACTATGTAGGTCACCCTTTTAGTGAAGGATTAATTCCCAAAACCGATAAAAAGAATTTCTACTTAAAACATAATCTAAAAGAAGACGATACTCTGTTAGCGATAATTCCCGGTAGCAGACAGCAAGAAGTAGATCGCCATTTATCTCTTTATCTCAAATGCGCAAATGAAATAGGGGAGACCATAGAAAACTTAAAGGTAATAATAACCAAAGCGGACAATGTTTCCTTAAATGTACCAGATGATGTGCTCATAGAAGATGAGGATATATATGCTGCAATGCAGTATGCTAAAGCTGCAATAACAACTTCAGGTACAGCTTCCCTAGAATGCGCTATAATGGATACTCCAGAGGTAGTTTGTTATAAACTGTCATCCATGTCTTATCTCATATCTAGCTTAGTAAATAAAGCACCTTATATATCTATGGTCAATTTAATTGCTGGACGTATTATTGTCCCAGAATTTTTGCAATATAAAGCAAATCAACGCAGCATCTGCGATTCTCTTTTACCATTATTAAAAGAAACCGTAGAACGCAAAAACATGTTGGACGGAATGAGCCAAGTGAGAAGGTCTTTGGGTATTCCAGGTGTCTATGATAGAACAGCAGATGCAATCTTGAGCAGAATATAAATGGCTAACCCAAAAAATGAAAAAAGACTAAAAAACAAATTGCTGGTTTTCTTTGGAGGATTGTTAGGGCCAATTTTCCTTAGGTTTTTTTATAATACAAATAAGTGGACTATAGATAACGCCCACTATTATCAAGATGCTCTTAGCAATGGAAAATCTGTAATAATTGCATCTTGGCATAATACACTACTAACAGTCTTTATGGGTCTTTCAAAAAAAGGTTTCTATGGTTTGGCGGGAAACCACCACCCCGATGCAGAGATAATCGCACGTATTGGAGCAAAACTAGGTTGGAATGTAATAAGGGGTTCATCAACAGACGGAGGTAAAAAAGCATATATTGAAATGATTGAGATATTAAGAACAAACAATAATGTATTTGCAATAACCCCAGACGGACCACAAGGTCCAGCTAAAATTCCAAAACCAGGAGCAATAAGAGCAGCCCAAAAAACTGGAGCAGTTATTGTTCCAGTTGCAGGGCAATCAACGCGCCGTTGGTCTTTTAAAAACTGGGACATATTTTATCTTACCAAACCTTTTGCAAAAACTTATTTACAGTTTGGCGAACCGCTATATTTCTCCAAAGATGATTCTTACGAAGATTGTTCTATGCGCCTAAAGAGGTCGCTTGATGAACTAGAAAATAAAGTAAATGAAAATGTCGGCCTGGTCAAGGATAACTGAAACACGAGCAAAGTTCCTATTCTTCCCAATAACAATTTTTTATTGGGGCGTAATATTTTGGAGAAATATTTTTTATAATCTTAATTTTTTTGTTTCAAGAAGTGTGCCAGCTACAGTAATAAGTATAGGTAATTTAACTGCAGGGGGGACTGGAAAAACCCCGGCGGTGATCTACCTCTCAAATCTACTTAAAAATAAAAAATATAAAGTTGCTGTTCTAAGCAGGGGTTACGGCAGAAAAACAGCTGGAACCCAACTTGTAACAGATGGAATAACTAAAGATATTGATTGGAGAAATTTTGGAGATGAACCAACACTGATTGCTAAGAAGCTTGATGGTGTTCCCGTTGTAGTTGATCAAAACAGGTACCGTGGAGCAACCTATATCATTGAAAAATTCCAACCAGACATAATTATCTTAGATGACGCTTTCCAGCATCGTTCTTTAGAAAGGGATCTAGACGTTGTACTGTTGAATACCCAGGCACCGATATCAGATTATAAGTTAATTCCCCACGGCTTATTGCGAGAACCAATGTCTCATTTAAAGAGAGCAGATATTATTGTTTTCACCAAATCAGAAGAGATGCAGCCACATAAAAAAGTATTGAATCATGCTAAAAAAACTAAGTTACCTATATTTTATAGCTCAGTTAAGTTAAGTGGTTTTTCAAAAAATGACTCAACTATCCATGAACTAGCTCCCAACACAAGAGCACTTGCGGTGTCTGCAATTGCAGATCCAAGGAGTTTTTATAAGTCCTTAGAAAGCACTAGTATCGATGTGGTTTCAAAAATATCATTCTTTGATCATTATGAATTCAAACAAACGGATATCGACAATTTTAAAGAAACCCTAGAAAAGAATAACGCTGAGTTAATTGTTACTACGGAAAAGGATTTGGTGAGATTAAGCGGATTAAATTTGAATGGGGTAGAGGTATACACATTAAATATTGAATTCTCACTAGATGATGAGGGCGTAGACTATCTAAATAGTTTTTTAAATTAAGCCTTACAGAAATCAACCTTCATTTAATTATATGAATATTTACTATCACCCGCTTTATACAAAAGGGATTGATTCAAAATCAACCTTTCCTAAAGAACGCTATGATCTAATTAAAGATGCGTTAGCAGTTAATGAGCTCTCAAATACCATTGCTATTAAAACCCCAAATAAAGTAGAGATAAATGATGTTTACAGAGCACATTCTAAAGACTATGTTGATGCATTTTTAAACTCAGATTTGTCTGAAAAACAGGTCCGTGAAATTGGTCTGAAGCCGTGGTCCGATAAAATAATCGATCGGACCTTATTCTTAACTGGTGGTAGTGTTTCAGCATTATATGATATATATAAAGGAGCGCCCGTGTCAGCAAATATGGCAGGAGGGACCCATCACGCATTTAGTGAAAGGGGTTCAGGTTTTTGTATTTTTAATGACATTGCAATTTGTGCTATCAAAGCCATAGAAGATTACAATTATAATAGAGTGTTAATTATAGATCTTGATGTACACCAAGGCGATGGAACGGCATCGATTCTTAAAAACAATGATAACGCATACACTTTTTCAGTTCACTGTAAGCAAAATTTCCCATTTAAAAAAGAATCAAGCAATACGGACGTTGAAGTAGAATCCGGTGTAGATGACCAAGCATATTTAAATATTCTGGATAAAAGTTTAGACACATTGAATTCGGTTGAAAGCGATATACTCTTTTTTCAAGCTGGCGTTGATACTTTAAATACTGATAGATACGGGAAACTATCCTTAACAATTGAAGGCTTAAATGAGCGAAATAAGATGATATTTGACTTTGCACAAAAAAGAAAAAACCCAATTCTAATTTTAATGGGTGGTGGTTATTCTGAGCCGATAGATAATACAGTAGCTGCGTTTAGAGATCTTTTTATTGCAGCTGCAAAGTATTCATTATAACAGATAAAATGTTAACTGTTCGTCAACGATTACTACATTGACGACATTGGTACATTAAAACTAATATCCCTCAGCCAGGTATGGGCAAGACACCAAACAGTCCATAGTGATTATTTCCGTTAAGATCATTATTAAAATTTATACGATCGTAGGATAATAAAGCAAAGGCGCCACCGTAAAATTTATATTTTCTAAAACTACCATATTGATTGTTCCAAATTTGTCCAACACCAGCGCCAATAAAGACAGCGGATATCTGCACGTCAATGTAATTAAATCTTTTCATGTTCGGCGGAGTATTTTTACCGAAGTAATACCTTTGACCTACGGTGATTGCTGGAATAAGAGAATATCCATCACCAATTATACCAGTGGATAATTGATACGAGACCGATAATTGATTACTATATGAAACTTGAATGCCAGGGCTAATGTAAAGACCGCTTTGTGAAAAAGACTGTGTTGAAAACAAAAGAATTATTAGAAGCAATAATCTGATTTTTTTATAATACACAAAATTTATTTTTTTTATATCTGCTAGCTTACTTCAACAAGATCATTTTTTTTGTTTTTACAAAATCGTCGGTTCTTAATTGATAAAAATACATACCCGCACCTACCTGCGATCCATAATCGTTTGTAGCGTTCCAAACAATTGAATGATATCCTGGATTGATTTGAGACATATCAATTGTTTTAATTTTCTGACCGAGAACATTAAAAATAAGTATTGATACATCGGTTGCTTTAGGAAGGTCAAAGCGAATGGTTGTAGTTGGGTTGAATGGGTTTGGGTAATTGTCATGCAAAGCGAATTCTTTGGGTAGTATATCTATCAAATTTTACATATTGATTTGAAGAGCTGTATGTTTTGCTTTTATCAACTATAATATCCTGAGAAAACGCGTTGGCAAACACAACAACGAAGAGAAAATTGTTTAATTGTTTCATATGATTTCTAATTCATGTCATTATGTTCTGACACAATACCTTTTTATTGATAATAATATTAGTAAAAATTTAAAGAATTGAACTTTAAAAATCAGCGTGATTTATGTAAATAATCTAGAGTGAGTGCGGTCATGGTTTTCATTCCAAGTAGCATCCCACTATCATCCACATAAAAATCTGGTGTATGATGATCGGCTACCTTTGCAGGGTCAAAACCTTTTGGTATGCCTCCAATGAAAAAGTAAATCCCAGGTACTTTCTGCTGAAAAAAGGAAAAGTCTTCAGCGCCTGTAACAGCTTTAATAATGTTAACATTTTCTTTTCCAGCTATTCTCTCAAACGTTGGAAACATTTCATTATATAATTCAGGTTCGTTATAGGTCACAGGATATCCATTATTGATATCAATTGTGGCGGTAGCATTGTTCGCTTCTGCGGTCGTTTGAACAATCTTTCTGATTCTTTCATGAACCTGTTTTTTCATGGAGACATCAAACGTTCTAATTGTTCCAAGCATGTAGACGCTCTCAGGAATTATATTTGACCTTACACCGCCGTGTATTGCACCTACTGTTACGACGACCGGGGCATTTGTTAGATCCATATTTCTACTAACAATGGTTTGAAGATTGTTCACCATCTGCGAGGCGGTCACAATTGGGTCAACACTGTTCCAGGGTCTTGAGCCGTGCGATTGTTTACCTTTTATATCAATTCTAAATGAATTAACAGCTGCCATAATCCCTTCGGGTTTAATATTAATTTGACCTACTTCAAGTCCAGATTTGATGTGGAGACCAAAGATTGCATCAACGTTTGGGTTTTTTAGAACGCCTTCTTTTACCATTAACTCTGCTCCGCCTTCTTCTCCGTCAGGAGCACCCTCTTCAGCGGGTTGAAAAATAAATTTTACTTTTCCAGGTATTTCGTCCTTCATATCCAACAAAATTTTCGCCACTCCTAAAAGAATACCAATGTGAGTATCATGTCCGCAGGCATGCATCACTGGAACTGTTTCACCATTGTACACGCCGGTCATTTTTGATGCCCAAGGAATGTTGACTCTTTCTTTTATTGGAAGGCCATCGATGTCTGCTCTTAATGCAACTACAGGACCACGTTTGTTGCCATTCAAGACCGCAACAACACCAGTCTTGGCAACATTAATTTGGGGCTTATAGCCCATGTCTCTAAGAATGGTTGCAATCCTTTTTGAAGTTTTGAACTCGCGATTACTAAGCTCCGCATTTTCATGAAACCAGTGGCGCCAGTCAATAACTTGGCTTTCAATTTCAAGGGAAAGCTTTTCAATTCTTTCATCATATTTTTGACTGTGAATAGCCTGTCCAGGCAAAAATAAAAAGAAAAGAAATGCAGTGTTTAAAGCAAAATTACGTGAATATCCCATATTCAAATCATACAAATAGTGCCCCCCTACTTGTAGCCTCCTATTTTATTTAACTTAAGAAACTTAAACTTATATTTATATCTGGGCCATTCCCCATGCAAACATAGCCCCAACAAACGATAACATAAGCGGCCAACCTGCGTTAATCATTCGTCTTGCACTGGGGTCTTCAAATACATGAATTTGGAATTCATGAGAGGTCATTGCACCCCTTTCGTCCATAGCAACCAAGACAATATCATTTGGACCCCGTTGGCTCGGTCTGGGTTTCCAATCAAGCATACCAGTCTTCTTGCTGAAAGTAGAATACTTCGGCAGCTTCACTGCTTTGTAGGCTATCCTGTCTTTATTTAAATCTTCGGCCACGACCCGATATTTATATTGGTGTCCGGTAAGGGCAACGGGTCGTGGCGTTGAAATAATATTAGGGTTTATATTTACAAAAACTTTTCCTTCTTGTTTGTCGCTTGAATATCCATCTGAGACTTCGTAGGTAAATTTACTTTCATTGATTTGGGCAGATTTTGGTATCCAAACAACCTTCCCCTTTTTACTCATCTGCATGCCCTGAGGTCCTTTTGTCAGAGTAAATAATAAATCTGCGTCTTCGTTTTTGTCCTCAACTAAAATATTGTATTTAAATACCTCACCAACCAGTGCAGTTACTGGCGGGCTTGAAACAATAACTGGTCGATGGTTTACATAGACTTCATATGCTTGCTCATCTTTTGTATATCCATCTGACACCATATAAGAAACCTTTTGTTTATCTACTTGGTCGATTGTAGGGGTCCATTTTATAACCCCAGTGTATTCGTCTATCTCCATGCCATCAGGAAACTCAAGCAAAGTATACTTTATTGGGCTCATTTTTCGTGCAACCACCTTTGGCGGTCTACCTTTGTTGCCTTGAAAAAATTCCCACAAAATATCCTTAATTGGAACGGTTCTGTCATCAATTGATTCCACAATAATGTTTAACCGATCATTCTCGTAGAATACATAATCGACATACTTTTTTAAGTTAAGACGCGATACTTCTATTGAAAGTGAATCAAGTGCATCTTGTTCAGTAAGATAAACAGATTCAGCATTATTCCAGTCCATAAGGTATCTATCGATATTTTCTATATATACATCATCGCTTATTTGGATAGAATATATTCTATAATTTTGAGCAGACTTTAAAGGTATTACCTCATCGTATGGCAATAGGGCATCTTTATTCATATCAGATGTTATGACCTGGTGATTGTACTCTTCGTCAACACCGCCTTGCATCTGCGGAATAGAAACAATGTTAATAGGGGCATTCACATAATATTCAGCAATAATTGTTCTTTCGGCTCTTCCATCACTTACGGTTAAATCAAGCCTGGAGAAATCTATATTTTCTCTTACGGGTTCCCATACAATCATGCCTTCATATGGATCCATTCGCATACCATCTGGCATTTCATTCGCTGTAAAGATCAGATCATCATCCTTATTTGGATCAAAAACGTCTAGAGCAAACCGATATTCCTCGCCGAGATTTATAACATTCATCTTAAGAGGTGCAGATCGAATTATTGGAGGATGATTAACATAAATGGTTACTGTTTGTGAGTCAACTGCAACGCCGTGATTGACCTTTACTGTAAATGACTGTGAATCAATTTGAGTTGTTGATGGAGTCCAATTAACTAAACCCGTTTTATCTATTGTCATTCCATCAGGGCCTTGGGTAAGAGAAAAATCTAGAATGTGTTCCAAATCTGGTCGCCAAATATCAACTTTATATCGGTATCCTTCATCAACTTCAGCTTCTTTATCTGCTACCGATAAAATCTTAACACCCGCTCTAGCAAACAAGCTGAAATTTTGAACGGATCTATCAAAACCGTCGCTTGCAATTAATCGTATTTCATAAATATCAATGTGTGATGAGTCAGTATCCCAAACGATAAATTCGTTGTTTTCTATTCGCATACCCTGCGGCGAAGACTCAAGCTCAAGCTTAAGTTTTTTATCTACGTTTCTATCCATAACAACCGGTTTGTAAACAAAGGACTCTCCTCCAACGAATTCTGTTCCTTGAGGCTCGGAAACAATCATAGGTGGATCATTCACATAAATCCAAAGACGTTCATCATCTCCCTCAAGGTCAGGCACAACCTTGTACGTTAATAACGTGTCTTCTTTTGTAATGGAAGGGGTTACTGTCTCGCCAAGCTTTCTTTCGACATGGTACGCAATCTTATATGCTCCCAATTGTGACTCATCTGGTACCCATCTAATCGATCTTGAGTCGTAGTGAAAAAACATTCCACTGGGAGGAGGCTGTAGCCATCTGAAGCTGTAGAATTCTTTCTTTTCTTCTTCGGGAAGTGTGTACGCAAAAGCTTGATTAACTGTTAACACGTGCCTAGGTAATATTCCGTCTGGAAGTGGCTGAGCCATCGTTTCTAGCGGGGTAGGTACTTCGGTTGTTATAATTTCTTCAGTTGCAATATCAGGATATACATCTATCGTTTCATCGGGTATATCTGCTGCGACATCATCAGGTCTAAATGGTTCAGGGCCTTTTCCAATTTCTACCATAAACAGAGTAGACTCGTATCCATCCCAACCTGCAGCAATTATGGTACCAGTATAAATACCTTGAGTCGACACAGGTAGCGCTGTGAATACTTGCGCCTCCTTTTCTCCAGCCTCTTCAATGGTAAAATATTCAGATGGACCACTCATTCCGCCAATGTCTCCATATACCACTGATAGAACATTCATATCACCTGATACTAATAGCAAATCATCATAGGAGTCTTGATTGAAGTCTGTAATTCTTATATTTGATAGTGGGCCGCCATCGATTTCCATTTTTTGAATATCTATCATTTCACCGTATAGCGTCATTGAAATCAGGTCACCGTTTTGAAAGGGTAGCACCACATCTGTATACCCGTCTTTATTCCAGTCCAAAGTAGAAATGCTGATTGGAATTAATCCGTCCAATCCTGGTAAGCTCAACTTTTCGCCCTTACCTGCAAGAAGCTCACTTCCTGTATTATAAAAAGGTTGCGTTTTTAATACAGAGCCCTCAACAGATGAAGCGATCAAATCATCATACCCGTCCTTGTTCCAGTCAACTGCCGTTACGGAAATAGAGCCCGCTCCAGAGCGCATACCGTTTGGTTTAAGTGTTTCAATCTCAACCCAATCACCCACATCGTCAATACCAAGAATAATTACTTGCCGCAATGGACTTCCAAGAGAGACGGCTAGCTCCTGATCCATATCTCCATCGTAATCCATTAATGTAAAGTTTTGAGCCCGAACAAAACTTTTGCCATCAGAAAGATTTAAAACACCACCAGGTTCTTCGCTAAATTGAGCGCCATCCCAAAAATAATAAAATACAACAGGCTGTAAAAGCTCATCATCATCACCATCTGTTATGTTTGAAACCGTAATAAGCTCTGGCGACCCATCTCCATCAAGGTCACCAAGTTCAACATCAACAAAATTTCCCAGAACACCGTCAGGAGCTTCAAATTCCCAACTAACTTCCTGATACCCGCTTTCATCAACTTCATAATATCGTATGACAGAAATTTGTTTACCGCCAATCGATCCAGACTCTACCGTTGCAAATTCTTTTAATCCGTCACCATCTAAATCGTACGTTCCTTCCATATGAACTACTTTCAGGTCTTGTGAAAATAAAAATGATACCAGAAGGGTATATGTTAATAGTAATTTTTTTATCATGATTCAGTAGAATCAGCGGGTACCTCTTCAACATCTTCAACTGGAGCCGGTGCTTCAGGTTCAGGAGTTTCAATGAGTTGCTGAGATTCATTGTTTTCACTTTCAGCAGGTATATCGGTTTCTGTTGATTGTATAGAATCAGCGGGTACCTCTTCAACGTCTTCAGCTGGAGCTGGTGCTTCAGGCTCAGGAGTTTCAATGATGGTGTCTGCTGCTTTTTCAATAATTTTTACTGGTGAGTAAAATGATTTATATTGAGTTTTGGCTTTAAGTGTATCCGGAATAGAATCAACATGAAAAACTAGAGTGTCTCTATTCACTGTACTTAACAGTGATGTTATAAATGTTGGAGTAAATGCAGCTTCAAAATCTATCTCAGTGAGTGTTTTATGAGACCCATCCTTTTTAACATTCACATCTCCCCTGATAGCATGTGGACGACCACCAAAATATTCTATTACAATATCATGACTTTTTGAAAATAAGGGGGATTGTATGGTTAATACCCCTGACTTCTCGCGTTCTGTATCAAGCAATTTCAGAGAGGAGTCGGATGTTGTCTCAAGGCTCATCGTCGCAGGGAAACCTTCAAAGAAATATTCAGGTAACTGGTACATCTCTGGATTTACACCCTCAGCATCAAATGACTGGGTAAGCGTATCAATAGATGGCTTGATTGAAGTATATATAATATTTGATGAAAGGTCATGCATTACAGAAACCGTGACAAGACTATCAGGTTTTTCTTCTGAGGATTCAAATGTAAAAGAACTGGATTTATCCTTTTTAATAGTACTTAAATCCGTATCAACACCAACAGTGATAATATTGTTAGAATTAAATGTAGTAGAGCCAAACGGAGTTTCTCCCTCGAAAGTAAATCTGTCGGCATTGTCTATATCTTTTGTAGCAATCGTTACCCTATGTAAACGCTTTGGGAGAATAACAAAGGGCTCGGGCGGCACAATAGTGTCACCGACAAATACAATTTTTGTGCCCATATTTTCCAATAAGACTGGTTTAAGAAAGTGTGTGTTTCCGTATTGGGATAATTCGCTAACAATCTCTTCTTTAGTGCGTGCAGTGATAATATAGGATAGGTCTACAACTCCGATATGATCTCTGTTGGGAGCCCAATAAATTTTTTGAGACACTGGATCGAACTCCATACCTACAGGTGGCTGAGATGACCATTCAAATCTAAAGAAATCCGATGTACTATCAGGGGCAATAAACAATTCAAGTGTATCACCAAGCATCACTGAATCAGTTGGTAATAAAAATACAAATTCACTACCAGGTGCTGCTATCATATTTTTACCGTTTAAACCTCTTTCACCTCTTTTTAAAATAACGTCATTTATTTGCTGTTCTCCACTAGCTGGCTTTAGCGTAAAAAGTCCACTTTCAGAAAGCGAACTTTCCTTGAAAACCAAGCTATCACCAAAAGTAGAAAGCGTGAAGACCTCACCAGTTGCAAAAGGGACAATAAGCTCAGAATAGCCATCTTTGTTTTCGTCAAATGCTTGTAGGTCAGGGCCAAGCACAACCCGCGCACCATTTAAGCTGAATACATCTGACACCGAAGATCCTGTATCCAATGAAAAAACCCCAACTTTTAGAACGTTAGACTCAGGACTTAAAAGCGCAATAAGAGGTCCTTGATCATTTTCGAAAATTCCTGTGAAAACGGGGCCATAGCCGTTTGTTACTATTGGGTCAGATAAAATTTCAGAATTAGTGACCGTATATTCTCCGTCTTCGATCATCGCGCCAAATGATTTAGCGCTTCTCGTGGGTGATGAAATTGCCGCAGAAAATACACCGTTATTATAGGATAAATTTGAAGGGCGCACCTTGTCATTATCTCCGTCTCCATTTGAAAACGGATTACCGTTTAAGGTAAAATCTACACCATTCCATTCAAAAATCTGAATCCAGTTGTCCGTACCGCTATTTTTTTGAATGACAATAAGCTCTAAAACCTTGTCCTTGTTCAGATCTGCAAACTTAGCATCGACAATTTCACCATCTCCCTCTGGAGAATAAGACCAAATTGTTTGATGTCCTTCTGAGCCATTTACCTCGATTAGTTCAAGAGGAGCATTTAATCCATTGATTTTTAAAAACTCGTTTTTACCGTTATTATTGAAATCAAACGTTCCGATAATATGCAGGTTGTCCGCAAAAATAAACGTACAAATGCCAACACAAAGCGCTATGAGTCTTTTATAGCCCAATGCAGTGCCTATCGTCGATTATATATGCTAAATTAAATGTACTAATCTTGTAAATATAAATACCCTTACCTTGAGTAAGACTAAATATAGGTTCTGATGCTCGAATATATCAAGAAAAAGCCCATAAAGTAATTTAGGGCAATAAAACAATAATCCTTCGATTTATGAAGCTTACTGAATAAATTTACTCCTTATTGTTTATGCTTATTTGAATCAATGAAAAAAATATCTATAATTAGCCAAATTTTATTTTATTCTCTTTTTGCACAGGGAAACATATACCCAACAGAGACTTCATATGGTGGAGGAATTGGTTTTGGCAATATGTATATGATTCTAAATCAGGTTCCTGGGTCATCAGTTTTAGATAGCATCGGTTTTGATGTAGACGAGCTGCAAACTCGCCCACTGGTTTTTTACGGTGGCGAAGGATTTGCGCAGATGATTGGTCCATGGAGATTGGGAGGGTATGCAGGTATTGGCTCTGCTCAAATAAGCAACGTTTATGATATTCAACTATATAAAAATGAAGTAGGTGGTGGAGTGGGATATGATCCTGGTGTAGACACGGCATACCCCTTTAATGATAATTTATCAGTAAAGGGAAAATTAAATATCTTGCTAGGAGCTATGACGGCTGAGTATGTTATTCCAATTTACCGCGACCTTGAGGTAATGGCTGGAGCACTAATGGGGCTTGGAAGCTATACTCTTTCCGTCGATCAACATATAGGAACTCCTAAGTGGGATGATATAGGTAAAAGCAAATACGGCTATTTATCAGGTGACTCGCTTATTTACGTGCTAGTTGATGGTCAAGCTGATGCTGACAATATTAGAGATGAAGGACTAAAGCTTACCCACGTTAATGAATCTATGACTGAAATAAGCAGCCTGTTTTTTAATTTTCAACCGTATGTTGCTGTTAAGTGGCAGTTCTTAGATAGAATGGGTTTACGTATGAGCGCAGGATTTAATAGGGGTACTATTGGAGCAGGCAGGTGGAGATTAAATGGTCACATTCCAATCAATGATTCACCCGAAGGATCCATTAGCGGATTTACCGTACGCACAGTTATTTATTTTGGTCTATAAAAAACAATCCTTGATTTTCAAACGAATTCAATTTTCGCTCTTTGCGCTCTTTGCGCTTATCATGATAATGGCGCCATTAGCTCAAAAACTACATTCCAGCCAGTCAAATTCTTATGCTATTATTGAAAAAAAATTCAAAGTAATGAACCAAATTTTATATTATGTGAATCAACTATACCATGAAGATGTAGATATGGAATCTTTAATGGACGGCGCATTTAAAGGAATTATGGAACAGCTTGATCCTCACTCAATATTTATTTCTGCCAAGGACCAAGAAAATATCGATGAATTATTCAAGGGGGAGTTTCAAGGAATTGGAATCGAGTTTGATATATTGAACAATTATATCACAGTGATTTCCCCTGTCGTGGGCGGCCCATCTGAAAAAGCGGGGCTATTATCAGGTGACTGGATTATAAGCATTGATGGTGAAAACGCAAAAGGTATCGACAGGGAGGAGGTTTACAAAAAGCTGCGAGGTAAAAAAGGTACAAAAGTGGCCTTAAAAATTGGAAGGTACGGCACAGAACCATTTAATGTTGTCATAACACGTGACGACATACCGCTGTTTAGCGTAAGAGCCACATCTATGCTTGATGAAGAAACAGGATATATCTGGCTTACAAGATTTTCAACAAAGTCCGGACCTGAGGTCAAAAAGTCTTTAAATATTCTTCTTAACAAGGGAATGCAGCGTTTGGTATTGGACCTTAGAAACAACAGCGGTGGAATTTTAGAACAGGCTGCTGAAGTGGCAAATATATTTATTACCAAAAAAGATACATTAGTATATACAAAGGGTAAAAATAAGCAGGCTTCACAGGCGTTTGTTTCTTCACCAGAAAAAGGGAACAGTAGTTTCCCTTTAATTGTTTTGATAAACAGAGGGTCAGCAAGCGCCAGCGAAATTGTTGCGGGAGCAGTCCAAGATTTAGATAGAGGTCTTGTAGCTGGTGAAACAAGTTTTGGCAAAGGCCTTGTTCAGCGTCAAGCTGGACTCCTTGACGGATCAGCAATTAGAGTTACTATTGCGCAGTATTATACACCGAGTGGACGATTAATACAGCGACCATTTGATATGCAGAATCAAGATAGCTACTATGCCGAGCTGTATGAAGATGACAGAGAAAGCAAAATTGATTCTTTGAAAAAATTAAGACCACCATTCAAAACACGAGGAGGCAGAGTTGTATATGGTGGAGGAGGCGTCACACCAGATATCTATATACCCTACAGTATGAAATTAAAAACCGCCACTCGTGAAATTATGATTCATCCAAATAGGTTAATGTTCAATTGGAGTACAAACTTTCTTAATGAAAAAAATACAGTTAACAATACCTATAGTGATTTTCAAAATTCATGGAAAGTATCAGATAAAATTTTAAACAACTTTTTAGCTTACGTTAATGAGCAAGACAAAACGATAAAAATTGATAGCGCTATGACCGATAAGCAATATCTTAAAATCATGCTAAAATCTGAAATAGCTGGAGCAAAGTGGGGTATAGACGAGTTATGGGGTGTTCGTGTAAAAGCCGATAACCAACTAATGAAATCTATCAAACATTTTGACGAGGCGGACTCTTTTTTAAAAAGCTACAGTTATAATTAAGTATTAATAATTTCTTGCAATACAACGGACAATCGAAATAACTTTGCGATTACTCTATTACAATACCATCGAATATCAATTGTAAAATTTTAGCTTAACTGCTCGAAAACATTAGAACTAAAACTACGGAGGTAAAGAATGGTTCAATATTTTATAGACGGGGGCGCATTTATGTGGCCAATTTTGTTTTCACTTTTATTTGGTCTTGCGTTTGCTTTTGAAAGAGCATACTCGCTCGTACAGTCATCTATCGATTCCAAAAAACTCTATAATGATGTTTCAACATCTATGAAAAGCGGAAAAGTTCAGGATGCTGTAGATTTGTGTAGCGAAACTAAAGGTCCTGTTGCTGGTGTTTTTCATGCTGCGCTATCAAGATATGATCGTGGAATTGAAGAAGTTGAAAAAGCTATGGAAAACGCTGGTTCTCTAGAGATGGCATTCCTCGAGAAAAATATGATTTGGCTTAATACAGTTATTACTGTTGCTCCTATGATAGGCTTTACAGGAACTGTTGTTGGAATGATTGGAGCATTTGATGCTATTAAGGCTGCTAACGATATATCCCCCGCGGTTGTTGCTGGTGGTATTTCGCAGGCACTACTTACTACTGCATTTGGTTTGATTGTTGCGATGATAATTCAATTCTTTCAAAATTTCTTTGTCTCAAGAATCGATCAGCTAATACTTGATATGGAAGAAAATTCCGTACGCCTCTTAGATTCAATGCACGCAAACAAGTAGCCTTTTACTCTAAACAATAATGGCTAAACAAAAAAGAAGGTTCAAGGGTGGTGAAATACCCACTTCATCTATGGCAGACATTGCTTTTCTTCTATTAATATTCTTTCTGGTCACCACTACAATTGATATGGATAAGGGTTTGGGAATGGTTCTTCCAGCTGAAGGTGAAGAGATAGAAATTAATAAAAAAAATATCCTCAATTGTTTAATTAATTCAACAGGTAAGGTGTTACTGGGAGGTGAAGCAGTTGAGATCAGAAACTTATCTAAAACTGTTCGTCAAAAGATTGCACAGAATGATAAACTTGTGATATCTGTCAAAGCACATAGCGCATCACGCTACGAGGATTATGTCCGAGTGATTGATCAGCTTAAGCAGGCGAATGCAACGAGAATTTCTATTGCGGAGTCAGATTAATGAAAATAAACAGAAAAACCCAACTCGATTCAGAAATCCCAACCGCATCTATGCCAGATATTATTTTCATGTTATTAATCTTTTTCATGGTAACAACCGTATTGCGGGAATATTCTGGACTTCCAATATCTCTCCCAAAAGCAAAGCGCATTGAAAAGCTTAAATCAAAAAGACATACATCTCATATTTGGGTATCTAAAGAAGGCTTAGTATCCATTGAGGATAAATTATACTCCGCTGATGGCGTACGACATGTTATGTATGAAAAAAGAGTTTCAGACCCACAATTAGTAGTATCTCTAAAAGCAGATGAACGTTCAAAGATGGGACTTATTAGCGATATTCACACTGAGCTTCGAAAAGCAGATGCTCTGAAGTTAAACTATTCATCTAAGACTGCTGTAGATTAAAATGTATAAAGAACAATCTGCTGCAATAAAATTTAATTACCCGATTATATTCCGTATATCAGGACTTACAGGTTTATTGTTAACTATTTTTTCATTTTTATTATTTCCACGTTTCACAAATGAGATGGTGCTTGATGAAGAAGTTCAAATTGTAATAGAACAAATTGACATTCCTCAAACTGAGCAATTTGACAGACCGCCTCCTCCAGCCAGACCTTCGGTCCCTGTGGAGTCAGAAAGTGAAGACGTAGCTGATGATGTCACATTAGACGAATTTAACCTAGATGATTTTGATGCTTGGGATGCACCCCCTCCACCACCAGAAGGGCCAAAAGTAAAATTTATACCTTATGATGATCCTCCTGTACCATTGTCTCCTATTAGGCCAAAATACCCTGAAATTGCACAAGAGGCTGGTATTGAAGGGACTGTTGTCGTACAAGTTTTCGTGGATGATAAGGGAAGAGTAAAAGACACCGTTATTTTAAAAGGTATTCCAAATACCGGTCTTGATGAGGCTGCCTCAGACGCAATAAGAGATGTAAGATTTAGACCCGCAAAACAAAGAGAGCGAGCGGTGGGTGTATGGATATCTATCCCTGTTAACTTCAGACTTAAAAGCTAAGTTAACACCTTAAATATTTCCACAGGCTTTCGTTTGCCTTTGACTTTAATTGGTTCAAGTTTTCTTGTTTTGTAATTATCCCCTATCTCATCTTTAACGCTTTTAGAAACAATAATTTTTAGTGGTCCTGCAAACGAACAGAGCCTTGCTCCTAAATTCACGGTATCACCAATAACTGTGTAATCCATCTGATCCTTTGAGCCAATGTTTCCAGATATTACTTTGCCTTTGTTTATTCCAATACCTGCATTAATTGGAACCTTGCCCTTTTTTACTCTTTTGTCATTAAATTTTTTCAATGACTCAACCATACCAATTGCAGTTTGAACAGCACGCTCTGCATCATCATCTCTAGAAATCGGTGCTCCAAAAACAACCATCAACTCATCCCCAACAATCTTATCAAGCGTACCATCATATTTGAAAATAATATCAATCATTTCACTAAAATATGAATTAAGAGTACTTACAACCTCCTTCGGCTTCATTTTTTCTGACATCGCTGTAAATCCGCGTATGTCACTAAATAATACAGTGACATCTCTTTCTTCACCGCCTAAGTTTAGTTTTTGATCATCATCCAATAGCTGATCCACAACACTTTTTGATACATAACGCTTGAAAGTATTTTTAATTTTACTTTGTTCAGTTATGTCTTCAATAGCTACTACTGCTCCTAAGTGGGACCCTTTTTGATCTGTAAGTGGTGCTACGGAAAAATTAACTATTGTATTTTTAGATTTACTCATGAGTGGAACATTTAACTCAGCAAAGCTTTCTAATTCAATTTCAGCTGACTCTATTGCTTTACATAAATTCTGATCTTTAGAAAAAAGATAGGAATAGTGTTCTCCAACAATCTCGTTTGTCTTTTTACTTAAAAGGCCAACCCCAGCTTTATTAACTGAATCAATTTCACCAAGTAGATTAATCGTTATAACGCTTGTTGCAATACTACCCATTATGCTTTCATTAAATCTTTTTGCCGCGTTAATTTCCTCAAAAAGTTTAGCATTATCCATAGCAATACCTGCCTGTGAAGATAGCGCTTCTAAAATATCGATATCATTTTTTTCAAATGGGATTACACCATCGCGAGACTCCTTATCGCCTAGAACAATACAGCCTGAAATATTTCTATTACCAATTATAGGAGAAACAATACACTCTTTGTATCCGGTTTTTTTTAAAAAGGGATTTGACTCTTCATCAGATATAATAATTGACTTTTTATCTTTCCATATCAAATTAAACGGAATTGATGATTTTGAAAAAATAGCACTTTTGACCAGATCCTCATTCATATTAAAGGATGATAAAACTGAAAGCATAGGGCTATTTTTTTGTGTTTCTAAAATAAAACCAGATGAAGCATTTAGTGTAGAAACAGATCGTATCAAAACTTCTGTAGAAAGCTCTTTAATATCCAAAACCGAATTAAGAGATAAGCTAATATCAAAAAGAGTTTGAAGCTCAAGGACCTTCAATCGAAGCTCCATTCGCTTATCTTTTATATTTCCAATTAACTCTTGATTATAGAGCGAGTCCGTTAGATGATTGCAAATTATTTCAAGGATTTTTTTATCTAAAGATTGATAGGTTGAGCCATCAAACTTTTTCCCCAAAGTAACAATGCCTAGTAAGTTATCCTTGTGAAACAATGGAACCATAATTGCAGCCTTAAGATCAGCAAAATGAACTGGTAAATCATCAGAAGATTTTGGATCAAATATTTCTTTAATCTCTTTTTGATTTATATTTGAATTTTTAAAGCTTGTTAGTGCCTTTTTTTGATTTGCATTAAGGCTGAGATTTTTCTGCTGAGCTGATATTCCATGCGATGATAGAATTTTGCAGCGGGTTCTTTTAACTGTTATAATGCTTCCCTTGGATGCCATTAATGTTCCAAGAATAATTCTTAGAACCCCTTTTGTTATACCTGAAGATCCTTCTTGATTTATTAAGACTTCTCCCAACTCGTCTAAAGAGTTGAGGTAGAAATCTATTTTATCTTTATACTGAGTGTTTCCCGACAATTAGCCTAGGCAGATAGGTCAGATAGACCAGCCTCTTCATCTTTGTAAATTGTAGAGTATTTGGTAAGGCCCATAATATTAAATGTTTTTTCTACAATGGGCGCAAGCTTACAGTACGCAAGCTTTCCTTTTGTATCTTGAAGCTTTTCGATTATTTCAATAAGTATTGATACCCCGATACTGTTTACAACGGAAGTTTTTTCAAGATTAATTAAAAATTTATTAACCCCTTTTTCCATATGTTTATCACATATGTCTGAAATTTTTTCTCCACCGATATTATTAAGGTAACCATCAGTGGCAATTACGACTACGTCATCAACTTCTTTAACAGAAACTTGAAAGTCCGACATTTGACATTTCTCCTAAATTAATTATTTCTTTTTTGTCATGGTTACAGTTGTACCCTCATCCGTAGATTCAAATTCAACAGTGTCCATTAGTTCTTTTATAAGCTGTAATCCCCAGCCCCGTTTGTGATCCGATTTAATTTTTTGTTCGATCTTTGGAATTTTAACAGTGTTTTCATCAAAACCAACTCCCTGATCTGTTACTTTAATAACAAGCGTATTGTCTTCAATGGTAAAATTGATTTCCACTTGACCTTCTTCAGTTTTAGAATGTTCAAACGCATTAATACAGGCTTCAATTAAGGCCATTTTAATCTCGTCGCTTTTATCTTGGCCAAGACCCATATGTCTAGCAACAACCTCGGATGTCTGAGTTGCTGCAAGCTCCATATCAGGTATGATAGGTATTGATAATTCTACTTTAGGACTTGTTCCCATAATTATTTCCTATTTTAGTTTAACCTTTTTTAGTGGCTACTATTGTTATATCATCAGGATTGATATTTCCATCTAACCATTTTTCTGCTAAATCTACTAGCGATTCTACAACATCTTTAGGTGATTTCATCGCATTTTGCTCAATACACTCATAGAGCCTTTCGTAGTCTACTAAATCGCCACCAGGATTTGGTGCCTCAGGTAGGCCATCTGAAAGCTGAACAAGCAGATCGTCTTTTTCAAAGTTTATTTCAACAAGCTCATATTCCTCGCCACTTAAACCCCCAAGAGGAAGATTAACAATTTCAATTTCTTTCATTTTTTTCTTTTTAGCTGAGTAATGGTATATTGGTGGCATTGCAGCATTAGCCATTGTAGCGGTGCCGTTCTTAAAATGAACAATATTCAAACTCATTCGAATGATGCCTAGATCTACTTTTTTCACTACTTTATTTAATCTGTTAAGTATCTCGTTGGGAGGCAAAGAAGGTATTCCGTTTAAACCAGCTTTTGTGATGGATACCATCATTCCGGCCGTAGTACCGTGACCAGTTGCATCTCCACATACTGAATAAAAACTTCCATCTTCCTGTGTAAAGAAATCATAATAATCTCCACCCACCTCTGTAGACGAACGAATAAAGGTTTCAAT
>CAJWZD010000005.1 GCA_913049685.1 uncultured Fidelibacterota bacterium | reverse complement strand
ATTAGAGCATATTTCTGAGCCTATCTTCTCATCTATTATTTTTGCATTTGGCCTACCTATTTGCTTCAAGATATCAAACATTCTCGATCTAGTAAGCACAGATAAATAATCCGACTGTTCTAAAGATGTAATAAGCAATCCGGATAGACCGTCTAGGGAGGCATCGCTGGTTTTATTTTCAAAATCTGCTATAGCTATAGGTATTTTTTTTCCGCTATAGTTGACTACTTTTTGATTAGTTTTAAATAAATTTAAATTGCCAATAAGTAATCCAAAGACCAATCCTAAAACTAAAAATGCATTTCTTTTTTGAAGATAAAAAGGAACATTATTGGTTGAGACTTTTGAAGGAGAAGCTTTTTGGCTACTTTTTGGTTTAGTTATTTTAATTCCATCTGGTGTAGCATCAAATATCCATGCAAATATTATTACAATTGGAAAACCAATTAGGAGAAGAATAACTACTGTTGAAAGTACCCATTCAGGAAGTCTTAGGGCAGGAAATACCACTTCACCAATTTGCATTATCACCCAAGCAACTACTGCATAAGTTGAAGTTACGCGAAAAACTTTTCTTCTTTTTAGTTCTTCAAAAACACTCATATTGTATAAAAATGACTAATTGTAAATATAGCTATATGTAACTTATAAAAAATTTTAGTGTGTTAAATACAATAATTATTTTCTACTTGTTTTAGCAATCTGCTCAAAGTTTACACGTTTATAATTGAACGTATATTTATTTAGTAAGTTTTTACCATATTCTTCATACCAGTCATTGTGCAATGCCAGCTCTATGTTTGAAGGAGGTAATATTTTGAACTCAATATCATATCTATCTTTTATTGACCCAGGCAATGCAATATTTCTAGCATAATGAAAATTATCAATCAAATTGATGTGAGGTTTTAAATCGACAAAAGTTTTTAAGCCTGTTTTTGAATTTTTAACAAGGGCTGTAATATGCATATATGGAATAAATCCTCCAGGGACAGCACCTTCAGGTATTTTTTCATTATCCCAATTAACTAGTGCTTCAATATGCACGTCGGTTTGACTTTCGGGAAGGTGAAATGAGCTAGGATATATTCTATCTTTTACAGCTCCTTCAAAAATGAAAACTATTCCTGGATCAACTTTTTCTTCACCAATAATTAGCTCAGAAGAATTAAAAAGGAAGAAAAAAACTGTCAGTATTAAATACAAAGAGTTGAAATTATTTAATGGGCTTCACAAAGAGCTGATGAACATGCCTAATGACTTTGTAACCATGTTTTTTAGCAATTTTATCTTGAAGATCTTCTAGTTCTTCGTTATAAAACTCAATTATATCTCCCGTGTCTAAACATATCATATGGTCATGATGTTCATCGTCTAAGCGAGGTTCGTATAAGCTTCTACCATCACCTACATCCATTTTTCTTACTAATCTATTTTTAACAAGCACATCAATTGTTCTATAAACAGTAGCTCTAGAAACATTTAAATTATTGCTTCTTAGTGTACTATAAATCTCTTCGGCGTCTCTATGATCGTCATTTGATTTAATTTCATCCCAAACAGCTTGACGTTGATTAGTATACCTTAAACCTTCTTTTTTTAATGCTTTTGTTAATGAGTTTTTTGTAGCCATTGTATTAAAACAATTTAATTATATTAAAGTTCTGAAATACTATTATTAAAAAGAATAAGTTTAATCAGGAGAATCTACCTTTTTAAGATTTGCAAACTTTACCACCAACTTCTTTTTCAATCCATCTTTGAATTCAATGCCAACACGTTGATTCTCTCCTTGACCGCTTAGGGCCATAACTTTTCCTACTCCAAAAATTGCATGCTCCACGTATTCACCAACCTGGAAATCGTCAAACAATACAACTGTTCTGCTAACTGCAGTTTTTGTATGTTTACCTGCCTTTCCACCAATCACCTTACGCGTAAGGGCAGAAGTAAAAGAAATCTTTTCAAGATTATCTTCTGGAATTTCTCCAATAAATCTAGAAACAATACCATAAAGATCATCGGAACCCATTCTTCTTCTGTTATTTGCATACATTAAGTACACCTTATGCATTGCTCTTGTAACTCCAACATAAAAAAGGCGTCTTTCTTCCTCAAGGGTTTCATTGGAATCCAAAGACCTGTGTAAAGGAAATAAGCCGTCTTCAAGACCCGTCAAAAATACAACAGGAAACTCAAGTCCCTTTGAGGCATGAACGGTCATCATTGTTACTCTATTATTTTGGTCATTCCACTGATCTAGGTCGGTCAATAGGGATACTTCTTCTATAAATTGAGACAGTCCTCCATCAGGACTTCTCTTCATAAAATCATCCACACTCTTAATAAGTTCAAGAACATTTTCATAGCGCTCACTTTCTTCGGGAGACGTGCTATCCTGGTAATATTTTTTAATTCCCGCTTCTTCAATTAATGCCCTAACGAGCTCTCCAGCATTTAATTTTGGAAGCAGATCATTGTATTTTGAAATGATATTGTAAAATACATCTAAAGCGTCAGCTTGCTTTCCCCTTATGCCCATATTTTCAGGTTTGTTTAAAACTTCGATCATTTCAACATTTCTTTTTTCAGCCTCAATAACACACTTATCAACAGTTTTTAAACCGATACCCCTTGGAGGAAAATTTACAACTCTTCTCAGTGAAATTGTGTCTTTTGGGTTAAGGATAAGGCTTAGATACCCTATTAAATCTTTGATTTCTTTACGCTCATAAAATCTTACTCCTCCTATAATATTATAAGGAATTCCAGATCTTCGAAATGCATCTTCAATGGCCCGAGATTGTGAGTTTGTCCTATAAAGAACCGCAAAATCGCTAAAATTTCTTTTTTCTAATTTTATCTCTTTTTGCAAAGCACTGATGACAGCATCAGACTCCTCCATCTCATCATTGGTTTGCATCAAACCAAGCTTTTCTCCATCTCCATTATTTGCAACTAGCTCTTTTACTGCTCTATTGTGGTTATTTTTTACAACGGAATATGCTGAATCAAGTATATAGCTTGTTGATCTATAATTAGTTTCAAGCTTGAAAATCTCACTATTTTTAAATGTTTTTTCAAAATCAAGTATGTTGCTTATATCAGCTCCTCTCCAACCATATATAGATTGATCATCATCACCTACAACACAAATTTGTTGGTGTGATTTAGCAAGATTTTTAACTAGCATAAATTGAGGCTTGTTGGTGTCTTGATATTCGTCAACAAGTATGTACTTCCATTTTTCTTGATAAATTTTGAGAATCTTTGGAAACTTTTCAAAAATTTGAAGTGGGAGTAACAGCAGATCATCAAAATCTAAAGCATTATTTTCTTTAAGTGCGATCTGATATTTTTCATAAAGCTCGGCATAATGTTTATCAATAATTATCGTAGCTTTCTTCTTGGCCTCATCTGGGCTTATCAGTCTGTTTTTAAAATAACTTATTTTAAATCGTAGATCTTTAGGTGTTATGTAATTTTTTGGAAAATCCATTGGCTCTAAAAGCACTTTAAATAATGATGTCTGATCCTGAACATCAAAAATTGAAAACTCAGAAGTATAGCCTAAATTATGAATTTCTGATCTTAACATTTTTGCACACACAGAATGGAATGTTCCCATCGTCACAAGAGCGCTTTTTGATTTTATAATTTTTTGGACTCTTTGGCGCATCTCTTCAGCTGCCTTATTTGTAAATGTAAGCGCTAAAATGTTCTCAGCATCCACCAGATCATTCTTAATTAAATGTGCAATTTTGTGAGTCAATACTCGAGTTTTTCCGCTACCAGCTCCAGCAAAAATAAGAACCGGTTTACCGAAAGATTCAACAGCAGCTTTTTGCACATCATTTAGTTTTATGTTTGCCATAACTATTTCTTATTTACTTTTTTTGAAATTCTATTTTTTCTTCTAATTTTTTGAAATTCTTTTTTTGCTATGTTATGCTCTTTTTCAGTTTTTGTAAAAGTATGATACCCATCACCTCTTGCAACAAAAAAAAGGAAGTCTATTTGCTCAGGATAGAGAGCCGCTTTAATTGACTCAATTCCTGGATTATTTATAGGGCCAGGTGGAAGTCCATAATTCAGATATGTATTATACGGAGATTTAATCTTTAAATCTTTGTTGAGTAAGCGTCGAGGAGAATCTTCTATAATATATTGAATCGTTGGATCAGCCTGGAGACGCATTCTTTTTTTCAAACGATTGTGATAGACACCTGATATACGCGGTCTTTCGCTGTCATAGATTGCTTCACCTTCAATTATTGAAGCTAGAGCTAACACCTCCCCTTCTGATAGCCCTAATTCGGTCATTCTTTTTCGCATGGCAGGTGTTATGTTTTTATTATATTCAGAAACCATTTTATCAATAACACCTTCAGCATCCACATCTTCAGGTAATAGGTATGTATCTGGAAAAAGATATCCCTCAAAAGAGGTGCTCTTAATATCCCATTTTTTTAACAAATTCTTATTTTTAGAAGCTCTTATAAAACTTTCTTTTTTTATGTTAAAATTCGATTGAAGGTTTCTTGCAATATCAACAACAGACCATCCTTCAAGAATTGTCATTTTTTTTGATATACCTACACTGTTCACAATTTTTTTGATTAAACAATAGTTTGTAGAAGCATCCTCAATATAGAACTTTCCTGCAGGTAAATCTTTTTCGTATCCAAGCGCTTTTACTGCTAAAACAAAAGATTTTTTATTACTAATAATTTTTTGGTCGTAGAGCTTATTAGAAACATCAACCAATGTGGATCCCTTAGGGATAGATATCTTTGCAGAGTCCTTTGAGTCGAATTGCGGCCAAAGCAAAACTACTGCATAGTAGAATAGCATACCGCTCAAGACAGAAATCATAATAATTTCTGTTAAAAAGCGGTCCAAATAAAATTGAATTTTCTCGAGCATAAACGGGGGCAAAAATTATAAATTATTTACTGAAATACCAAATTTTATAATAATTTTAACTTTATTTGGCCTTTTAAATTTTAATAAAAAATAATTGGCACCCCTTTTGATAAAGTGTAACTTCCTCGTCGTAATGAGTGAAAATAACACACAAAATAATTCAGGTCTTTTTGACGGTTGGGCTTTTGGTAAAATAAATTATATACTATTTTCTGTTGGACTAGCTTTGGTGATTTTTGGATATATTTTCATGGCAACTGGCGAAGTAAATAGTTTTCAAAGTCTTACTCTTGCGCCGATAATGCTTTTTTTAGGGTACATTGTTGTCATCCCAGTTTCTCTTGTTTATAGAGATAAAGGATAAAATTAAATAGTTGGGGCTGTAGTTCAGTTGGTTAGAACGCCGGCCTGTCAAGCCGGAGGTCGCGAGTTCAAGTCTCGTCAGTCCCGCAAGGCTCTTCCTCGTGAAGGGCCTTTTTTGTGGTATTCATAGATATAAGTAAATATAGTATTTCGCTACGATTCGCTACTGAAAAAGTGGGGCAAGGTAAACATCAAACCTTACCCGTCTCCTAGAGGCCTGTCATAAATAAATTATACATTTCAAATGAATTAAAAAATGATCAGCTATTAGCTTTAAGAATTGTATTATTAAGTAAAAACGATTTAAATATTAATGTCTAAACCTATTAGGATTAATTAACTAAAATAATAATGTATTGTACTATTTTAGTTAATTAATTTAATATGAAAAAATTTTGGAGTATATTTTGAAAAAAGTTCTAGTAACTGGCGGCAACTCATATATTGGGAAACATTGTATTGCCCAGTTAATAAATAAAGGATATCATGTCAAAACAACCGTTAGATCTAAGGAAAAAGCAAAACAGCTTAATTTAGATTTAACAGAATATTTAAAGCGTGATACCAAAATTGAATACACAATAGCAGACCTTTTAAATGATGATGGTTGGGATGAAGCATTGGATGGTGTAAATGCAGTTTTTCACGTGGCTGGACCATACGATTTAAGTCCTAAAGGCCCTGCAGAAGACCATATCAAACCTCATCAAGAGGGAACTATTAGAGTTTTAAAAGCTGCTAAGAATAAAAATGTGAATAGGGTAATACTAACCTCAACCGCTGGAACTGTTTGGATGGGGACTCCTTTAGTTGAAAATCTTGATGAATCAAATTGGAATGATGTAAATAGAAGAAATATGAGTCCATATATGAAAGGGAAAACATTAGGAGAAAGGGCCGCATGGGATTTTGTTGAGGAAAATCCAGATATAAGCTTTACAAGCATATTGCCTCAATTAGTATTTGGACCCGGCATCGGAGATCACCGTGAATGCTCAACGATGAAGATGTTTAATATGTTTGCCAAAAAAGAACTTCCAATTGCACCAAGAATGAAGGCTGGAATCTCAGATGTTAGAGATGTTGCAAAGATGCATATTGCTGCTTTAGAAAATGATGATTCTATCGGGCGAAGATTTATAGTTTGTTCTCAACCATATTGGTACAAGGAAATGAGTGAAAAACTAATAGAGCTAGGATACAACGGTCCAACTTTTGAACCGCCTAATTTTTTAGTTCGATTTATGTCAATATTTGATCCTGCAGTTAAATCAATAGTCGACATTTTGGGTTTGGATTTTAGTTATAACTTAACTGCAGCAGAAAAAATTTTAGGATACAAACCTACTTCAATAGATAAAACTTTTACTGACAATGGTGAGTATTTAAAGTCGTTAGAGTAAGATTTTCAAATTAGTTACCCACCTCTACTCTACACCTGCTTGATAAAGGTGATTAGAGGTTTAATGGATGCAATAATTGCAACAATTAGATATGTGTACCAATTTAAACTTAATATTGGATCCCACAGCTTTGCCAGCATGAGTGCAACTGCAAAGCCCGCCAATGCGTTAAGCCTAAAATCAATGAAAGAAAATTGAAACTTCCACATACGAAGTAGGAGATTCTTTTTTTTATTTTCCATAAATATCTATTTAAAAGTTTTGGCCAAAAAAGATAGCGTTCAATAAAAGTCCATTAGTCCCATACCAAAAAGCTCTGAAAGCAGGATTATCAGCAAATAATATGACATGTCCCTGACCCTGTCTTTTAGCAATGATTGATGCTGAATTTTTTATTTCGGACAGCTTCTCTTCGGAAATATAACCACTCATTAAAGGATTATTGGAATACCTTGCAACATTTGCGGCAGCTGATTCTGATAGTTTAAAAAAATTTGTACCTCTTCGAAAAACAGAGTGAGTGGTATTGTATCCATATCCGATAGGATGTGTATTATCAATTTTAACTTTAAAAATTGCTCCACCTATTCTTTGAGCTCCAGTCACAGGTCTTAACTGATCATACGGAATGTCTAGAGACATTTTTTTATTCTCAAAAAGATTTTCATTAATTATTTTTTTATCTACTATCCATTTTGAGCCGGTCTGAACTGAGATTAAAGTACCTCCATAAGTAACCCATTCTTTTATGTTGTCAATATCTGAACTATCTAGCTCAGAATAAGAACCATCTGGAAGGATAATTGTATTGTATTGGGATAGTTTTTTGCGATTTAAATTGACCGCGTTTAACAGCGAAACCGGGATTCGCATTCTATTATCAATTAAATGCCATAGCTCACCTGCGCCATAAGAAGAAGTTCCGCTACCAGATAAAATGGCTACAGTGGGTTTTCTTAGTACTCCTTGAAACGCACCTCCAAGGTCAGGACCATTTGGAGTGGCAGCTGAATTTGTAGCATAAATATTAACATGATCTTCAACGGCTAACTTTTCCATCAAAGCGTGAACCATGTTTGGCGTTACAGTCGCATCCGCATCTCTTTGCGCTACAGGTATAATGATGGTTCCCCTGTTAAATTTTAATTCTTCGCCATTCACTATTGCAGTAAAAGGTCCGGTGGTAAGTCTAGGTAAAATGCCTGCATTTAAGATGCGATAAAGACTTTTGGGGTTATAGTACCTGTCCCATGGCATTAGATATGCAGATGATGCCCTACCTCCAATTAGCTTTCCGCCATCAATATTTATATCATTTATTTTTGCTCCTAGAAATGCATCTGGCCTCTGTTTTACTTCATGATAATCTACACCGAATGCAAGCGGTAAAGTCCATGCTGAAACATCATAAAAAAGTGAATCTTCAAACGTTGTCACTTTTTCCATAATACCTGCAATAAACCGAGTTTGAGGTTGATTGGTAGGAATTATTATAGCATCTCCTTTTGCAAATCTTTTGCCTCTGATAGTTATTGATTTTTTAAGGTCATAGGCTTCAATTCGGTGTCTTTGGAGAGTCTTCACAAGCATTTGAGCTCTAGTTCTATTTTCTTTTAGATTGATTAAATAACCTTTTACTTTATTTTTTGATGCAACCTCAGCAGACTTTGCATAAAAGTTTCTTTGATACTTTAAGAATTCATTGCGGAGTGCTACTAGACCGTCAACAGCGCCAAGCGTAGCCATATATTGATTGCGCACAGAAAATGCATAGGTTAGCTTTCCTTGATTAGAGTCCGTTTCGCGCGCACGCGACGATGCTTGCTCAAATAAAATGCCAACTGAACCATGAATATCTCCATAGGTTGAACCTTTGCCATAATAAAAGTCATCAAATGATTCTTCAGAGTAATAGAGAGATTTAATGTCATCTAATCTTTTAGCAAAGAACGGAGCAAGCTTGTAGGTCAAATCAATGCCCTCCTGAGGAGTATTAGGATTAATTCTGCTTTTAATGCCAGGTTGAAAGAAATAGGTCGAATTGGCTCCCATTTCATGAACATCTAGAAGGAATTGCGGTCTCCAATGGTGAAACAGTTTTACGCGACCCTCACTCTCAGGCTGTGTAACGGGCAACCAATCGCGATTTAGATCAAACAAATAATGATTTGTTCTTCCTCTAGGCCAGGGTTGATTGTGTTCTCTGTCTTGGAGGTCTGTCGTAGGAACGACACCACGATTTCCGTTCACCCAATTAACAAAACGATCTCTACCGTCAGGGTTAAACATCGGGTCAATAATTAAAATAGTGTTTTTTAAAATCTCATCAATCTCATCTCCTTGCCCTGCTGCTAAATGATGCAGTAATAAAATAGCAGCTTCCGTTCCACTCGCTTCATCACCATGCACTGAAAAACCTAGATAAGCAACTAGAGGTAATTTTTCTAATTTTGCATTTGTCATCTGGTTAGGCATATCGGAAATCTTAATGTTTTCCAATCTTAAATTTTCAAGATTTTTATGGTTATCTGGATGGGTTACTATTGCGTGAATGAGTCGTCTGCCTTTATGCGACACAGCATGATCATCCATTATTACGCGGTCCGTCATATCGGCAATGGCTTCAAAATAATCGACCACTTGACTTGTTCGAGTATGTCTGTCTCCAATTTTATGCCCAATAACTTCTTCTGGACGTGGGATTGAGAGATCGTAATTTATTCCGGTAAATTCCATGGGAAGGGAAATTTGTTGTTGCGAAAAAATTGATGATAGAAAAAGAATGGGTAGAAAGAACTTCATTATTACCTCCGATAAAAACTTTTCATTAAATCAAATTAATACGCTACAGGATAATTCACACGAAATTTTATAATTCAATAAAATATAAAGGCCCCTGCTTTTGCAAGGGCCTTTATTTAGATACTTAGTAGTTGCCGACCTCCAATAGGCTGACATCTAGTCAGTTAATTTGCTGGCTTATTTATGGAGGCCAGCGTTCTACAGTTTATAGACAACTGATCACCTCCTTCCTAAATTGTTACACTTAAATTATATAAGAAAAAAAATACGACTCAAGTATAAAATTAATATTTTTTTATTTTTTATCCATTTGATGAAAGATTAAAAAATGAATCCGCCGCCTTTTCATCTCCTACTTTAAAAAAATGTTCTAATAAGACACGAATACTGTTAAATGCGAGATCATCCCATGGAACTTCGCTGTGATCTGCAAACATCACATCATTAATTTCATCACCTATGCGCGTTGATTGATTTTTAAGCTTCGAGTAAAAATAAAAATGGACTTGGCTTATATGGGGTACGCTGTAAGTCATAAATAAATTTGATGGCATTGGTTCAATCCCAACCTCTTCATACGCTTCTCTTTGTGCACCCTCTAAAAGCGTTTCACCGTTTTCCATAAATCCTGCTGGAACCGTCCAGTAATTTTTTCTTGGCTCGGTATTTCTTTTACATAAAAGAACCTTGCCATTAAACGTTGCGATTACTCCAACAATATTATTTGGATTTACATAATGTATATATCCACATGCAGGACACACGTTCCTCAGGCGGTTATCTAAGGGTGGTATAATCGATTCAGTTTTTGTGCCGCACTGTGTACAGTACATCTATGAATTAGTATCCATTTGTATGCGATATCTAATAGCGTTACCAAACAAGCATAGACCACTATTTACAATTACTAAAGCAAGCGTGCCATACCAAAAGAAGGGCTCATTATTGTATTTTAATATAATGGCTTCCCCTAACAGAGAAAGGCCAAAACCAAAAAGTATTAGTCCACTTATCGAAAAGCCAAGCCATTTTGATTTCATAAAAACCCTTTATTTAGGCTGCTTGTAAACAACGCCGTCTTTCATGACAAAGACAACATTCTTTGTAACTGAGATATTTTTCAGTGGGTTACCATCAACTGCAACTATATCTGCCTTCATTCCCTTTTTTATCTTACCTAAATCCTTTTGGTTTAATACTTCAGCTGCGACGCTAGTTGCAGCAAAAATTGCATCAATTGGCTTCATTCCAGCTTCCACCATAAAAACAAACTCATCGGCATTTTCTCCATGCGGGGAAACACCCATGTCCGTTCCAAATGCAATCTTGACACCTTCTTTGTACGCCATACCAAGCGTTTGTTTTATCTTAGGTCCTATTTCAAGAGCCTTTGGGCGAACAATTTCAGGAAAATATCCGGGCTCTTTTGCTTTTTCATAAACAAACTCACCAGCAGAAACTGTGGGAACATAATAGGTGCCATACTGTTTCATGAGTCTTGCGGTTGGTTTATCCATCAATGTACCGTGTTCGATTGTACGAACACCAGCGCGAATAGCACGCTGCATTCCCTCAACGCCATGCGCATGCGCTGCGACGTGCATTTCATAGTCGTTAGCTGTTTCTACGATCGCTCTAATTTCCTGTTCTGTGAATTGTGGATTTTGTCCGTTTTTTGCAACGCTTAATACCCCTCCTGTTGCGGTGATCTTAATCAGATCTGAACCATCTTTATAGCGTTGCCTTACAGCCTTCATTGCATCGTCAACTCCATTAACTACGGCCTCATGCGGTCCAGGATCTCCACGAAACTTGCGGTTCAATCCGCTGGAGGGATCTGCATGTCCCCCAGTTGTACCGATCGAGCGGCCTGCTGAAAAAATTCGTGGACCATTTATATAGCCATTATTCACCGCATTTCTTGCAGCGAGAACCACTTCACCTCCAACATCGCGAACCGTAGTAAACCCAGCGAGCAATGTTTTTTCAATCCATGGAACAGATCTGTAAGCAAAATCTTCAGGGTTTAAATAGAAATCCTCGCTGTAGGACTGGGGACTTGACTGCGATCCTAGATGCACATGTAGATCCATCCATCCTGGAGTCACTGTGGTATTTTTTAAATCGTATACAGTTTCTCCTGGCTGCGCCTTCATGTAGCCGCTTGCCACATCAATAACAACACCATTTTCAACTATAATCGTCTGCTTCGTCTTCATTTTTTTGACTTCACCGTCAATCATTGACCCAGCATAAATTAATGTACGCTGTGCACATAAAATTCCTAATGTAAGCATAAGCAGTAGAATGCTATTTTTAATAGTTTTCAATTCACCAACTCCTCTTTTGACACTTTTCCAAGTGGACTATTACAGTTTTCAGGTTCATTCGCGGTATAAGCCCAATCCACTACCATCCACCTGTTATTTGATCGTGTTAATGTAAAAGATTCTGCGCCACAGTGCGAGAACTTTCCATTTAGATGGAAATCGTATGTGGTCCATGCAACCGCAAGATTGCCTCGGTACATAATTATCGGATCCCACATTCGTTCGTAATAATTGGTGGACTGATCGGCGGTCTGTTTAAAGAATTCAGAATTTGATCTAAAGCCCATCCCATCTTTGCGCACTCGAAATACGCGGCCTTCCTCCAAAACATGATACCGAGCTTTTTCAATATCGTTTGTGCTAATAGCAACGAGCATTTCTTTTACTACAAATTCAATACTGTCTGTAGTAGCGTCCGATTTCAAACGGACAGTACCCATTGTAGATCTATCTGCTTTTTCACACGCATAGATCATTGCTAGAAATAGTATATATTTTCTCATTGGTTTGCCTTATTGAGATTTTAATTTTTTTTAAATGATGTTCCTTTATCGAATTACCTTATACGGATTTGAATGTTTACGTATGTTATTTGAGCAAATTGATACAACCCTATAAATAGAATTCACTACATTAGTTGAATTATCAATGTATTCTGTAGTTCCGTAATCAATTTCGCGAATTGTTTCAAATGGCGATGAATTTGTACTTTTTTCAATTGCGATTTTTGAACAATCGCTATCGCTTAACTTCCAGGTTAAATATACCTGGCTATCGCTAAGGTATTGCGCTTTAAAATTTTCAGGACTATCAGGATAGGTATGGATGAGAATATCCTTAACTTCAGGCCAGGTTCGAGCATCGCGGTTGTAAATTTTAAACTGCCCACCATCATCCCAAGCCTGGAAAGCGAACCCATTGCTGATCGCCTCTTTCACGTATGTAAAATAATGCAGCATTCTCGAATTGTAATCGCAATCATGTATTGCTCCAAACTCACTAATGATTACTGGTATGTTATGTATGTTTGACCAATCTGCTACCGCTTTAAACTTGGTTTTAATTTGATTAATATCATATTCTGAACCCCAAATACCATTTCCTTTTCCAGCAAATTCCCATGGGTCATATGAGTGGAAGTACCCAATGATAAATGGGTCATCCAAAACTTCTGCTTGTAGCAAGTGGTCAGAATTTGACCAACTATGTCCCCCATAAATAACAATGCGTTGAGGATTTTCTTTTCGAATAATTTGCAGTATATCAAAATTTAATTCATCTACATTTTCTTTGGTCATGCCGTGTGGTTCATTAATAATCTCAAATAATAGCTTTGGAGATTTAGTTTTAAACCTGTTTGAGATCTGATTCCATATAGCATGAAAACGATCGCGCACCTTGATTGAATCATAATTATTCACCAACCACCAGTCGTGGTGTGCATTTATTATGAGATACAAGTCCTTGGATAGGCCCCAGTCTATTACCTGTTCAATGGTATCAAGCCAGGATTCATAAACTGTATAGGGACTGTCAACGAGTGTATGCTTATCCCACCTTACGGGAACACGGACTGTGTTAAAGCCTGCATCAACATAATCGTCAAAAAAATATTCGGATATATACTCATTATTCCAATCTCCAACTTCAGGAGGCTCCAGAGTATTGCCGATATTTATACCTCTTGTCATCTGTCTAATAATGGCTTGAGGATTTTCAAATGTAAGATCGGCTACATTTTCATTCTCTTCTTCAGAGCTACACCCAATAATAAATAACAAAATGAAATATTTTTTCATCACAATTTCATAGGCTATTTGTAATCAACGGGGATTAAAATTTCATTTTTTCGAAAAGGGGGAATAGTTGTTGGTCCATTGTATTGCGCAACACGAATATCTCCAACAATATCGATGTTTTTCTCTTGAAGTTGCTTCAAAAAAGTTTCGATGTAGCGATTCGATCTTTTTTCGGTAGCCCAGCCTCCAAACCGCATTGCTGCAATTATGCCAAGCTCTTCTTTTTCAATCTCAACATTTTTTAAATTGGGATTAGGTAGAGATTCAAGGCTGTACTTTGAGGGCATAACGAAATGAACTATATGAGATTGTGAGCTTTTCATTTGCGTAATAACAGGCGCTGTCATAGCTATTTTTTCTTCTTGATCATTACCACCAAATATGAAGTTTGCTACGCGTCTAAAGCCAGTATAGGTTGACGTTCTAAAATCGCTATTTACCATAGTTTTTGCGGTAATTACCGTACCGTAGTCTCTTATTTCAAATTTTTCAAATTTTTGAATTAATAGATATTTAGGCGTTTCAATAGATTGAGCAGTTGCTGCGATCATTAGCATAATATTTAATAAAAAAGTCATTCTTGTGTTTTATTAAAAAAGATTTTATTTACATCCCCAGAATTGGATTCAATTATATCAAGAGTTCCATCGTTATTTAAATCACCAAGTGTAATTCCATAAGTAATTTTATCATTTTCAGAAAAATGGTTCAATCTAAATTTTGAATCATTATTGATATAGTAATGATTTTTGCTGCCGCTATTTCCTATTACAATATCCAAATCGCCATCACCATCCAAGTCGCCTAATGCTATTGACATGGATCTATCTGAAGAGGATCCAAATGTTACTGATTTTTTAAAATTACCCCGCCCATCGTTATAGATTATTTTGTTTTTTTCGCCAATATTTACCGAAACAATATCCGGATCTCCATCCTCATCCATGTCTCCAATTGCTACTTGGCGAGTTTCATCATTACCGCTTCCAAATATTGATGAACTTGAAAAACTCGGACCATAATATATTCTATTAGGTTGCTTATTTCTATTTGCTAATATTAGATCTAAATGTCCATCTAAATTGATATCCCTAGCTGCAATAGATATGGTTGCTTCTTTCTCTTCGCCAAAAGGAGTTTCATCGATAAATACTCCTTTTGAATTATTATAGTAGATGTAATTTTGGCTGGTTCTGTTTGCTTCAATGATATCAACGTATCCGTCGTTATTCACGTCTGCCACACAAATTCCTCTGGTGATTGATTCTTGTCTTCCAAAGTAATTTCTAAATGAAAATTGTCCATTCCCATTATTAATAAATATTTGATTCTTGATTCGATCATTAGCAACTAAAATATCCAAATCACCATCGTTATCAATATCTGCAGTTGCTGCAACATATGAAGTATTTGCCTCAGCTCCCAATAGCACGCTTCTTCGAAAAAATCCCTTACCGTCATTTAAAAATATCTGATTGAACTGAGACCAATGGCGACCATTAGCTACAACAATATCCATATCTCCATCTTCATCTAAATCTCCAATACTCGTACTTGCGGTGAGATAGGTATCAACGCCAAGTGAAGCATAGGGATGTTTTTCTAATACGATGGATTGTGCATCAACACAGCAAAGCAAAAAGAGTCCCCAGAAAAATTTCATTTATTTAATATGGTAGGTGAAATTGATCAAAGGAATAGGAAGTCCTTGCATTTCTTTGAAGAAAAATCCTCCTATGTCAACAGCAAATCTTCTACCGATAAATCTTCCAGATATTGCGATTGGTAAATTCGTAGGATCATCAATTTCAGGGGGGAGCCAATATTCAGCAACCACTGAAAATGAGTTTGAGGCTCTAATATTCCCAGCAAAAACTAGTATGGGTTTTTCAGCAAAATCCCACTGATTTTGATCGCGAAAATACCCCCAACCCAAAGTGGTTGTAAAATGTGTGAACCTATTTCCAAATGTTGCACTTCCAAAAGCAAACCCTGCACCGAAAGAGGTGTCTTGTCCTGGAACGCTGACATACATCATGCCGGTAGCAAGTCTCGCAGGACCAAATTGAGGGAGAGAAAATTTTCCTGAAATAACAATTGGTATATTATCAAATTTCATTCCAGGGAATACAAACGCGCCTGCTTGCAAAGAAAAATTATTTCCATAACCCCGATTGTAGGAAGGAAATACTAAGCAGAAATCCCTGCAGTAAGCTTTCTGTTTCTCAATGGGAAATGCCGAGGGAGCAAATAAATACATGCTCTTATTTGGATCAGCTCGCCATACCTGTCCTTCAACTTCAGCAGTCTCAATCTTGGATATATTTTTTACGGAAGATATTGGTACGTTAATTTGAATTCCATCTTGCGTTTTGAGGATATACCCATCTTCATTTTCTTCCATAATCGAACCTAAGAAGATATTTCCATCATTTGTTTCTATTTCAACGAGCTGACTGTTTTGAGAAAAAACAAAAGAAAAGAAAACCAGCGTGCAAATGGTTAAAATCTGTTTCATTGAACAAAGTTACACTATTTTTTTATGATATTTATAATTTTATTTCTGTATTCAAACTAAATTCTACTGTTATGCAGAATATCGTAAACTATTTTAGCGCAGTTCCAGTTGAGCATCGTACAATCTTTCTAGTGGGGGGGTTTACTTTTTTATTTATGCTTGAAACCGGCATGCCACTTTTCAATTTTAAATACCAAAAGAAAAAACACACCTTCATTAATCTATTTTACACGTTATCATCTGTGATTATTAATCTTCTTGGAGCCTCTTTGATACTTTTTGCAGCTGATTACAATGCATTGCATCAAGCTGGTATTTTGAATATTTTCGATATGCCTTTGTGGATAGAGGTGATTTTTGGTCTTCTTATTCTTGATCTTATTGGTGCATGGTTTGTCCATTGGATGGAACATAAAGTAAAATGGATGTGGAAATTTCACGTTATTCATCATACGGATCGGTATGTTGATGTCACGACCGGTCTTCGCCATCATCCTGGAGAAAGTATATTTCGTTTACTATTTACATCGATTGCAGTTTTTGTTTCAGGAGCTTCTTTTGGTATTGTGATGCTCTATCAAACTATATCAGGTTTTTTTGCCCATTTAACTCATACCAACGTAAAAGAAATAGAAAAACTAGATCCTATTATCTCAAAGATATTTGTCACTCCTAATTTTCATAAGATCCATCACCATTATGTTCTGCCTCATACGGATCGAAATTATGGTAATATTTTTTCTATTTGGGACCATCTGTTTAAAACCTCTATAAAGGTTAATAACATGGAGGAGCTAAATTATGGTATTGATACCCATATGGATAAAAAAGAAACGGAAGATATAAAAACGATGCTGATGATTCCTTTTCAAGAATATCGACCTCCAGTTGGGGCGAAATTTGGTAAAGACTAAATGTCCGTATCTTTAAAAATTTATTTTTTCTGGCTCATTGGAGTTATTTTATGGAACTTTGGATTTCCAGGAGCAAAGCCTATTGCTGATGTCAGTATAGCTATTATCCTATCTATGATTACTTATCAATTGAACCGAGTATTTCAATGAGAATGACGCCAGAGGAAAGACAAGAACTAGATGCTTGGGTTGAGAAAGAATACCCTAAAAGCATGGAGCGAATAGACGCGCTTAACCCCTATCATCAAATTGGAAAAAAGGTTATTTTTGCAGGCATTTTAACTTATATACTATATATAGCAATTGATTTTACCATCCTCAAAACTCTTTCGATTGTTTTTTTATTATTAGGTATGCTTATTGAAGCCTTCGCCTTAGTAGCCTATTTTAAATCGCTTTCAAATGACAAATAGCCTTTCAAATAAAACTATATTTATTACTGGAGCTGCCGGGGGTATCGGAGAAGTGCTTTGCAATTCCTTTGCGTCTGCAAATGCGCGTATCATTTTGCATTGTAACTCTAATAGGGAAAAGGCAGAATCAATAATGTCAAATTTGCCTAAAAATAAACATATGATTGTTCAGGGAGATTTATCAGAGGCAGAGAATATTGAAAGAATATTTAATGAGATTGATAGTGTGGATGTGGTTATAAATAATGCAGCTCTCATCGAAAAGCATGAAATTGAATCTTTATCATTTGAGTCCTGGCAAAAAATATGGAATAAGACCATGGACATAAATCTCCTTGGACCTGCACACATAATATATTTTGCTTCACAAAAAATGAAGAATAATAATGGTGGCAAAATAATTAACATTTCATCAAGAGGAGCATTTAGAGGAGAACCTAATGCTCCCGCTTATGGGGCAAGCAAGGCTGGCTTAAACTCACTTGGGCAGTCAATGGCTCAGGCCCTAGCAAAAGATAAAATATTTGTATACACTATCGCTCCCGGTTTTGTTGATACAGAAAGAGTGAAAAAACTTGTTACCGATGAAGTAAAAGCGCAAAGCCCTTTGAATCGAGTAGCAACACCACAAGAGGTTGCAGAGACTGCGTTATGGCTAGCTTCTGGAAAAAATGAATTTTTAACGGGTTGTATTATCGATGTGAACGGCGCTTCATATCTTAGATCATAATATTAAACGCTGTTAAAAGATTTTTTAGAGACTATTTCCCAACCAAATACCAATTGTAAGCAGAATACCGGTTACGCTATGCATAATTATAGTGCCCCAATTCGCAGGTTGGAGTAGTCTATTATTATAATACTTGTAAAGTGTCTTGGTAGCTGTATATCCAAAGTAAACCGCTAATAGTGCAATCAAAGACAGCATAGGTAGTGTTCCATTAAGTGCCATTATAACAATACTAACAAACGCAGAGGCAATTAAAGCTACATAACCTGCGCGTGCTCTCTCAGGCCCAAAAACTACAATAAGTGTGTTCTTACCTGTAGCTTTATCGCTTTCATGATCTGGAAATTCATTCATATACACAACAGCAGCGATCAAGAGTCCTATAGGTATTCCTGCTAAAAATGCTTCAGGAATCAATCTTCCTGTTTGGACAAGGGCGCTTCCAGCAACCATAAGGGGTCCAAAATTCAAACCAATCAAAAATTCACCCATACCTCTTCGTGAAGAAAATTTAAAAGGAGGGGCAGTATAAAATAGACCTGAGAAAAACCCAATCAAACCCAGCCAAAGTATTTGCAGTCCAGATTTCATAATTAATGGAACACCCACTACGGCACTCATAGCAAAAGTTATAATTGCAAGAATAAGCATTCCCTTGGGAGTAATTAAACCCATTTGAATACTTCTACTTCCACCATTTAAACCTTCATTGCTGTAATTATAATTTATAGCATCGGTTCCACTTCTATGATCGAAATAATCATTAGAAGTATTTGTGCCAATATGTAAAAAAGCACCACCCAATAAAGTCAAACCGAGCCAGCTCCAACTTACAGGTTCACCAAGCATTGAAGTGACTGCTGCGCCTGCAAAAATTGGAACAAAGGTTGCACTTAAAAAAGGCAATCTCATTATCACCATCCATTTAAATACTTTGGTGAAGAAGCTAATTTTAGGTCGCACTTCATCAGCTGTTTTATCTGCAAGAGGCGTCGTAACACCGCAATAACCAATATGCTCACCGCTTTTACCTTTTGTTGGAGTTATTTTAATTTTGCTGGGAATTTCATTTTTATCCTTACCAATAAAAACAGTTTCACCTTCCCACTCACCTTTATCAACTGCTATCTTAAGCCAATTAACTACATGCCCTAAAACAATCTCACCTGGACTAAAATCACTGACGCGTTTTTTGCCGATAACTTCATCTTTAGTATAGCCAAATAATTTTTCTGCGCCTTCTGAAAAAGTTTCAACCTTTCCATCTAAATCACACGTTATAATACTTTTAATTTTATCTTCCATTGGAATTCCCGCGCTCTAAGGCGTTGTTAGTTAAATAAATTAAGGAGGTTAAATTACAAAAATTACAGATACGATAAATAGGATAATCACTCTTTTGTTTCTGAAGGAATACTATCAGCTTGAACTACTTCACCCCAATAGGTAGGTGATGGGTTGATTTGCCAACTTATATTTTCACTAGTATGGTAAACTTCAGGTCCATCACCGATTCTTATATTACTTGAAGACCACTCCGCATTTGATCTTCCAACTACTACTTCAGACAAAACCTTGCTTTCAAAATCCAAAAACTTGAGCTTTGCACCACTAGAATCATCAACCATAAACTTCTTCCAATTAACTGGATTTTTTGATACTAGAGAAGTTTTTTCTAGGGCAAGTATGGTGCTAAAAAAACTATTAATAGTATTAGCTTTAACCGTTAATGAATCGTGATCGAGTATCTCCCAACTTTCACCATCAAAAGACAATTTGACAGATTCATTATCTTTTGAGATTTCTAATGAAAAAATATCTGATTGATCAATATTAAAAATTCGATCGCTACTCGCATTGTATTTCCCCTGCTGAAAGCTATTAATAAAATAACCTGCAACTAAAACAACGAGAAGAACCGCCATCCATCTCATTTCTTTACCCATATAACTCCTCCAATACATTGCTTCTATTTTTTTGTCTCCTTATTCGAACTAAACCGAATCCAATAATAAGTAAGGATGGAGCAGAAATATTTACCCATTTCCATGACCTTTTTGATGTATCAGATATATCTTGTAATGGGCGGGAAGTTATTTCTCTCGAGCGAAGCGCAATAAGATCTTGATCTCCAATTAGGTAATCAATTGAATTTAAAATAAAAATATGATTTTCTGGAGAACGTCCTCCACCATTGTCAGCCATGAATTCAGAGTCGCTAACTAGTATTACTTGATTAAGAGTACCTGAGGCGTTTGTAAATTCTGTCCTGGCTCCTAAAATTTGATTTGATTTATTGAACATTCTTATAAATGGGTTTTGCTGCGGATCAGGGCTAAGATTATAAGAACCTTTAAGTTCTCCAGATTGTTCTGAGGTAAAAAATAAAGGAGTAAAATTTACGCTTCCAAAAGAGCTTGAGTCTTGCTTGATCTCGCTTGGAAAAATTAACTGCATTTGCTCTAACCCAGAGACAATTGGCTCTTCATCATTAAAACTTCTTATGATTGGTAGCAAGGGATACTCCATTGGTACATTCATTCTTAAAGGACCCATTTGCTGTTGCACATTAACTCTTCCACAGATTTTATCAGTGACAAGATTTTCCTCAATATAAAATCCATACTTTTGTAAAATATCAAAAATATCTGATTGGATAGGAACGGCTTGCTGAATCTGTAAATTTGTTTTGACGCGATTTTGTGATACAAACATATTCCCGCCTCTTTCCATAAATTGAGAGAGGTTCTTTTTTTCATTAGAATTAAGCGAATCAGTTATACCTCCAATTAAAATCGCAGAAATATCCAATGGAATTGGATCGTTTAGCTTGACAACTCTTACATCATATCGCTGTCTCAGAACATTTTGAATGCTTTGGTATTGCTCTTTTTGACCGTCCGGTTGAGCTATTGCAACAGAGGGCTTATTGGTTTCAACAAGTTTTTTTATTTTGGTAGTTATTTCGTATTCTAAGCCTGTGGTTGTTTGAATAACAGGAAGTACTTCTTTATTGTCTTCAAAAAGTATCGCCATGCCCATCAAAACTCTTTTTACTTCAACTTTATCATTTTCAATCACTTGTAGCTGAAGAGGCATAATTCCAGATTTTTGTGCTTCCTCCTCCAATTTATCTTGTGAAGCGAACTCGAACTTAATATTACCTTTAGAGATTGCAGCGTATTCTTCAAGGATATCTTGTAGATACCTTCTGTTGTTCGCGTATTCACCAGGAAGGTCGTCTGAAAAATAGACCTTCATTGTCAGTAAATCATCGATCTCTTTGACTACGGATTTACTGGAAGTTGAAAGTGAAAAAATATTATTGTCAGTCAAATCTATTCTGAAGAAACGACTCGTAGAAATTGAGTTCAATAAAAGAAGGATTATGAACAGCAAAAGACCTGGAATCAAGACAGATCTTTTAAAATCAATTTTTTTAAGAAAAAAATTCATTATTTCCATCTCCTTACTTCAAGTGTTTGAACGGTTAAGAAAAGAAAAAATCCGATCATTGAGAAAAAATAAACTAGATTTCTAGAATCAATAACTCCTCGTGACATATTAGACAAATGATAATCAATTGCTAAAAACTGAAGAAATCCTGCCAGAGATGATGGTACAAAAACCAATGTTTTGTCAAGCATGTAAAAAATTAAAACCATGAATAGTCCAATAATAAATGCGACAACTTGATTTTGAGTTAAACTGCTTGCATAAATACCTATTGCAGCAAATGAAGCGCCCATAAAAGACAATCCTAAATACCCGCTGAATAATGCACCATAATCAATGTTTGTCCCTACAAATACGAGTGTAATGAGATGAATAAAGGTTGCAAGCAATCCCAATAAAATAAGACAAAGTGCTGCGGAAAATTTTCCCATTACAAATTGATAATTACTTAATGGAAGGGTTGACATAGTTTCCATAGTTCCAATATCATTTTCTCTTGAAATAGAACCCATTGAAATAGCAGGAACAAAGAAAAGAAAGACCAAAGGAACGATATCAAATAGAGATCTTAAGTCAGATTGGCCAAATAGAAAAAATCTATTAGTAAAAAAATAGCCATTTACGATTGCAAAAATGACAAGAAAAATGTAGGCCATTGGACTATTAAAAAAACCAATTAATTCACGATAAAAAACAGTTTTAATGTTATGCATCTCCACCACCCTCCATCGTAAGGTTTCTAAATATATCTTCTAGATCAGTTGTTTTTGGTGTCATTTTTAAAATTGACCATTTATTTTTTACTGCATATTTAAATATATCTTCTCTTGAATCTTTACTTTTGTCATACTCAAACTGAACAGTTTGAATACTTTTTTCTTTTTTGGACGATATAAACTTGACATGCGGTAGAGAGGCTTGAATATGTTTTATCGATTCAACTTTAGCGCCTTTTACTTCCATAGTTAGCAAGACATTACCCATAAAACTCGTCATTAATTCTTCATTAGTACCATTTGCAACAATTTCACCCTGATTGATAATAATTATACGATCTACTGTTGCTTGTATCTCTTGAAGAATATGGCTTGACATAAACACTAATTTCTCCTCACCAAGGGACTTAATTAGGCTTCTAATCTCAATTATTTGATTAGGGTCTAAACCAGTAACGGGCTCATCTAGAATTAGTATTTTAGGATCATGAATCATTGCAGCTGCAAGACCAATTCGCTGCTTATAGCCTTTTGAGCAATCAGAAATATTTTTATGTACAACACCTCGTAAGCCGCACTGCTCAACAACCCTTGATAATGCATCTTTGAATTGTGAGCCTTTTATGTTTCTTATTGCTGCTAAAAATTCCAAATAGTCATATACGCGCATTTCTGCATATAACGGATTTAACTCAGGTAGATAACCAATTTGTTTTTGAATTTCATGGGTATCATCGATTATGTCTAGACCATTAACAGTTATCGAACCCTCAGTAGGTACCATATAGCCAGTTATCATTTTGAGGGTAGTTGTTTTACCAGCGCCGTTTGCACCTAAAAAACCTATTACTTCACCATCATTTAGATCAAAAGATATAGATTTGACAGCTTCTACAGCGCCATAATTTTTACTGAGTTTTTTAACTTTTATCATTTATCGTAAACCTCATTAGTAAAGATATAATCATAAAAATAACCGATCGTAATACGTATTTAATTAAAAAAAAGTTCCGGCGAACTTATTAAATCTGACATAATAATTCAAATGTTCTAGTTAGAATATTTTTGAACATGTTTTTTAATCATAGCTGTATGAATTGGACTTGATCCACAGCATGACCCAATTATGAAAGGTATCTTTTTAATATAATTATCTATATTTTCAGAAAATAATTTGTCGCTTATCTTTAAATCCATTGTACCATCTGGTTCTGGTTCTGTAATTCCAAGATTAGGATAGACACCCCAATCGGATTCCCATTGATTTAAAAAATTAGGTAGAGATGCATTTGTTTTTTCAAATGAATTGCAATTCATTAGCAAACAGTCAACTTCACTTTTTGAAAATTTAAATACGTCATCAAGATTATGACCCGATAGGAGCCTACTGTCATTCTTTAAAATAATGCTAAGCCATTTTGTTTTAAAATCTACTGCCATTCTTACTGCAATTTTAATTTCTTCTAAATGACCCATCGTTTCAAATAATATTATTTTAATTCCAGCTTCTTTGAACCAAGATAGTGTTTCTCCCATGCTATCCTCTGCAACAGATTTTCCAGGGAATAGGCTTGGCTGATAGCAGTCTTCAATTGATGTAATTGAACCTGCAATAATTGATGGGTTTGATTGATATGCAGATTCAATAGCTTTCATAAGGCTATATTTAGCTCTTTCTGTAGCTCTCTTGTTGGAAAAACCTGCGCGTTTATATGTCCATGTTGTAGATCTAAATGTGTTAGTAGTTATAATATCAGCGCCTGCTTTTACATAATCTTTATGTACAGAAATAACATCTTTTTGATGTGTAATATTTGCTTCTGCAGACCAAAGGGGTAATGGAAGTTTTAATCCTCTACGCATCAACTCTGTTCCAAGAGCGCCGTCTAAAATCAGGGGGTACTTATTCGCAGGCATTCATGCATTCGCCCATCGTCTCAAACGGCACTGTTCCACTACAGCCGCCCCATATGAATTCCTTGCATTTTTGAGCCTTTTGATCAAAATAATATCGGGGCATATACGCTCTACATGGCCCTGTGTCTGGTTTAAGTTCACACAGAACTCCAGACCTTGATAGCATATCATTTTTTAACATTTCAAATGTGGTTTCATCATTTTTAGCATCATCACAAGAAAATAGAAGAATTGATAAAAAAAGTATGGCTGTATTTATTTTAACCAATTAATAACCCTCATAACTAAATAGATTATCAAATTTAATAAAACCAAGGATGCAAAAGGAAAGTAAAATCTAACATTTTTTGATCCAAGACTTATGTCTCCAGGCAACTTACCCAACCAACCTAATTTATCTGCAAAAACATTCAAAACAAAACCTATGGTAATGGCAACCACACCAAAAGCGATAAGCCATTTACTAAAATCTTTCATACGGCTTTACTCAAAATAATCTTGAAGGATATTCTCTAGAATTGATTAGGTCCAAGATCTGTGATTCAACAAAGGGCTTATCTTCTTTGTAGGTCACTCCAAACCATGAGGAGTTACTTTTCAGTATTCTTACTTTTTCTTTACCGCTTTCAATCAAATTATTTATTTCAGATGGAATTAAATATTCACTTGAAATTTCATGTGAATGGTGCATTAAAAACTTGGAAAATCCATCCTTCAAATATGAAAATAATTTTGGAGTAAATCCCCACATATTCATTGAAACAGGCTCTGATCCATTTAAGTGCAAGTCAGAAGATGAGGTAATTTTGCCTTCAACGCTCTTAATGTCATGTGTTTCAGATATATCTATAATATAATCTTTGCTAGAGGAACAAATACCTCTGCTAACGCCTCCAAAATCAGATAAGGTGTTTTCTAATTGAAAAGCGACCATGCTAAAATCTGTATTATTCTCATTATTATAAAATTTCGATATTAATTGAAATGATTCTTGACCGTAAAAATCATCACCATTTATTACGGCAAAAGGCTCGTTGATAATCTCTGCGGCTGACAAAATTGCGTGTCCTGTACCCCATGGCTTCTCTCTTTCATCTGGACATGTGTATTCAAGAGGAATATTGCTGAGGTCTTGAATAGCAAAATCAACTTCAATAATATCGGTATATTTATTTGTGATTTGACTTTCAAAGTCAGTTCTGAATTCTTCTCTGATTATGAAAACAACTTTATTAAATCCAGATCGTACGGCATCGAAGACAGAGTAATCAATTATGGTTTCATTATTTGGGCCAACAGGATCAAGTTGCTTTAGCCCTCCGTATCGTGAACCCATCCCCGCAGCCATTACAAGTAAAGTTAAATCATTCATATTTTTCTTTGTTTAGTTAGAGAAATTAATCTATTCTAACGCCATCTTCACCATGGATAATTACTGCGCTCCCTCCTGATTTATTTATGGCATTTACTATGTTCGTGGGATTGTCAGGTGCATATGCAAACATACATCCACCTCCACCCGAACCATTTATTTTGGCGCCCAACGCTCCAGCGTCTAAGCTAGCTTTAATCATTTTATCTATTTTATCTGTACTAACTCTCAATGAATCTCGCAATATCGTATGGTGGTCAGATAGCAATTGACCTATTTTAATATGGTTTAATTCATCTTTAAATAGCTCTTTCTTGGCATGCTCTAAAATTTGCCTATTTTTAATTGTGGCTTTAAGCAAAACTTGTTCTTTGGTATTTAAAATTGATTTTCCATGGTCCATTTCACAATTACTAAAATCTAGTTCTGGATATTGATTATTTAATTTCTTCATCATTAACAACCTATCTTCCTTGCAGCGCCTGAGAATACTTAAAGTATCTTTTGATTCGTTGGAATTTCCCAATACAAATGCACCGATATCTGGAGTAATTTTTTTAATTTGAAAGGGTTTTTGCGATAAATAGATACAACCCCCTAACGCTGTAGAGAATTGGTCCATCATGCCTCCTGGCTCATCAAACTCAAGAACCTCTGCTTCGTAAGCAAGCCTACCAATAGTTTGATTGTCCCAGCTTGGGGGATTATCCGCTAAGCTAGAAATTAATTTAATCCAACCAACAATAATTGAAGACGAACTACTGGCTCCAGCTTGAATCGGAATATTGCTTTGAATTGTGGAATGAAAACCATTCGTATACCTCAATCCTTCCTTTTGGCAAACTCTTATTGCGCTTTTGAAATAGTCACGATCTTTTGTATAGTTCAAGTCATCAAGAAAAAATTCTTCAACCTCATCCAGGTCTGGCATATTGATAATTATTTTTCTATCATTTCTTTTTACCGCTTTAATTGTTGAGCGTAATGAGATAGCCAGCGCAATGACTGGTAAGCCTAAATAGTCCTGATGTTCACCAAAAAGACAAATTCTTCCCGGGGTAGTTATTTTCATCTACCCTGCTTTCAATGCGTTCTGAAACCAAACTTTTAATAAAAAATAAACACAAACAAGAGATATGCTCATAAGAGAGATTGCAATTAAATAATTCCCGTAGATAAAACTCCCAGTGCCTAGCAAAACACCATAGACGGCAATACTTCCGAGCAGCATGGAAAGAATTCCTTTTGGAACTGACCATCCTTTTATTATCTTTTTTTGCTCAAATTTCTTCCACCCCGGACCACCTGGATTTACAATATCTACAAAGCGCATTAAGGTTTTTTCATCTTCGGGAGGTGTAATGAAGGTAGCTATAATCCAAGTTATTGTAGTCAGCACTGCACCAATAACTATCTCAATCCAAACCGCATAGCTGTCATTTAAAAAGTTAAAATAATAAGCAATTATTAATGAGGATATCATAGCAATAATTTCAGTAAATGCATTTATTCGCCACCAAAACCATCTTAATATATATATTAAACCTGTACCTGCTCCGATCATTAGAAGCAATTCAAATGCTTGAGATGCATTGGTAAGCGTTAATCCTAAACCCGCTCCCAAACAAACAGATAAAATAGTAAATAGTCTGCCAGCTGCAACTTGCTGTTGCTCGTTTGCTGATCTATTTATAAAGCGTTTATAGAAATCATTTACCAAATAGCTTGCTCCAAGGTTGAGCTGAGTGCTCATTGTACTCATAAATGCAGCGATTAATGAAGCAGCCACCAAGCCAAGTAAACCTGGAGGAAGTAAAGTTAGCATAGCAGGATAGGCAACATCATGTCCAAGTTTACTTTCTGGGAGATCTGGGAAAGCAGACTGAATATCCTGTAAGTCCGGAAAAATAATTAATGAAGATAAAGCGATTATTATCCATGGCCATGGACGTAATGCATAATGACAAACATTAAAAAGAAGTGTTGCCCCAATTGCATGATTTTCATCTTTAGCAGAAAACATGCGTTGAGCTATATATCCCCCTCCACCTGGTTCAGCACCAGGGTAATAACTTGCCCACCATTGAACAGCAAAAGGAACAAATATAACAGGTACCCAAGAATTCGGATCAGAGAAATCTGGGAATAAAGACAAATTGCCTCTTACATTCTCATGAAGAACTAAATTTTTAATACCTCCGATTTCAGGCAAATTTAAAATGTAAAACATGGCAAACACAGATCCTGACATTGCCAAGATAAATTGAATAAAATCTGTAATGATGACTGCTCTGAGACCACCCAGAACCGAATAGACTATAGTTACAGTGCATGCAATTAGCAGGGTGAACCAGCCTTCCCAGCCAAGGAGTATTTCGCCGAATTTTATAGCTGCTAGACTAACAGTGCCCATGACAAGAACATTGAATATTAAACCAAGGTATAAGGCTCTAAATCCTCTTAAAAAGGCTGCTGGCTTACCGCTATACCTCAGCTCATAAAATTCGATATCAGTCAATACATTTGAACGTCTCCAAAGTTTAGCATAAATAAATACTGTTAGCATGCCTGTTAATAAAAATGCCCACCAGGCCCAATTTCCTGAAACGCCTTTCTGCCTAACAAGATCTGTTACTAAGTTAGGAGTATCTGTAGAAAAAGTAGTTGCGACCATCGATATTCCCAGAAGCCACCATGGCATATTTCTTCCAGCTAAAAAAAAAGACTGAGTATCGCTTCCAGCTTTTTTTGAAGACCAAATACCGATCGCTAATGCAACTAAAAAATAGATTGCAATAATTAGCCAATCAATTGTTTCAATAATCATCTAGTATTTATCATTTAGACCAAAAATGGGCTTATTGGTTTTCCATCTACCTCTTGTAAAATCAGGTATCTTTATTGGTGAGCTATTTTGCTTAATTGACATTTCTGAAAGCGGAACAATACAACTCATGCTTACAGCATCATAAACATCGATAACGGGGTTTTGGTTATTTTTTATTGACTCTACAAAAGCGCGTATTATAAAAAAATCCATACCACCGTGACCGCTTTGGCTGAGTGTTGACTTTGCTTCAGAAAACCTTTTCCAAAGAGGGTGGTCATATTCTCTAAGATACTTTTCATCGTCTTCCCATTTATGTGATTTTGGGCTTCTATCTTCAATATAAATGGATTTTGAATCTTTCATCCACAAACCTTTTGTTCCCTGAACTCTAAAGTTTAGACTGTAAGGTCGTGGAGAATTAGTATCATGACTTAATACAATTGTTTGACCATTAGCACATTTAATAAGTGTAGTTACTACATCCCCCAGCTTGAACTTTACATCAGCATTAGGGTGGTCTTTTGTGCTATTATCAACAATATATTTATTTAGGCCTCTGCTTTGACTTGCGGTAGACGTAAGATAAGCCATCCTATTTCCCCTGTTGATTTCAAGCATTGGGCTTATTGGTCCCAATCCATGAGTAGGGTATAAATCAGCATTTTTATCTACTGAGTGCTGGGTTCTCCAACGCGCCTCAGAGAATGCTTTTTCTCCAAATTCTACTCCACCTCCGGAAGGTCCATTACCGTCGTTAAATTTAACATGGCGCAAATCATGCTGATACCCACCTTGACAATGAATAAGTTCCCCAAAAATCCCCTGCCGAACCATATTTAGAATTGCCATGATATCTCTTCTGTAATTTACATTTTCCATTATCATGCATAATTTTTTGGTTTTTTCTGATGTATCTACCAGGTCCCAACAGTCATCAACAGTCAAAGCTGCAGGAACTTCTACTCCAACATGCATATTATTATTCATTGCCATTATCGACATCGGGTGATGCAATTCCCAAGGAGTTGCAATATTAACGGCATCCAAGGATTCTTTAGTTATCATATTTTTATAATCCTCAGGTCCATTATCATAAACCTTAGGTTTTGGTCTTCCAGCTTTTGAGAATAACTTAAGAACCATTTCTATCATACGCTGATCAATATCGCATATTGCAGGAATATCAACATCGGGTCTGTCTAACAATAGCTTGGTGTTCCACTGTCCTCTCAAACCAGTGCCAATAACCCCGATTTGCAATCTTTCATTTGCGCTAAAAAGTTTTTTTGGATAAACAGCGCTCGCAATGCCAATTAGGGCTGTTGATTTTAAAAATTTGCGTCTTATCATTATATCTGCCTTTAAATTATTTCAGAAGAAATCCATCTTTTAAGGAGTCACCTGGGTCAATCCAAAAAGTGTTTTTGCCGGTTATAAAAGCATCTCCACCAACTTGAGGAATAATAGCTTCAAAATCTCCAAGGTATAAGGTCTTTTTTATTGATACTGAAAAAATTGCTCCAGTTATACTTTCAATATAAATTTTTTCTTCTTCTTTTAATCTACCACGAGCTCTCTCTACAGCAGCCCTAGCACTCACACCTGTACCTGTTGGACTTCTATCTAATTCTCCATCAGCAAATATACAAATATTTTTACTATGACATTTGGTAATGTCAGAATCATCAACAAAAATTACACCATAAAGGCTATTCATCTCTGGCTCAAGAGGATGTGTGCAATCAACCTCTCTTGAGATCGCTGTTTTTATTTGTTTTCCAAGCTGAGTGATTTTATCTAAGCATCCTTGCTTCAGCTCAAGACCGACCTCTTTAATATTTATAATAGCGTAAAATGCTCCACCAAATGCCAGGTCGTACTTAATTTTACCAAAACCTTGCAGATCTACCGTAGCATCTAACTCTTGAGCAAAAGAGGGCACATTTTCAAAGTAAATTTCAGCAGAATTACCATTATCAATCCTTGCAAAAGAAGTAACATTGCCTGAAGGAGTCTCTATTTCAATTTTTGTGAGCGGCGTAGTAATTGGCACTGCCATGGTTTCAATAAATATTTTTGTTAACGCAATTATGGCATGACCACATCCAGTTGAGTAGCCGTTATTGTGCATGAAAATAACCCCAATATCGGATGTTGGCAGCTCGGGTTTTACTAACAATGCACCGTACATATCAGAGTGACCTCGTGGTTCCCACATTAAAACCTTTCTAAGGTAATCATGTTCCAATAAAAGCTCTTTGCGCATTGTTAAAATTGATGATCCGCTGAGGTCAGGATAGCCAGACAAAATAACTCGAAGAGGTTCGCCACCAGTGTGCGCTTCAATTGTTTGAATCTCCATCCAATCTGATGGAGGGTTAAAATCCTCTATTTTTTTTATTTCAATCAATATTAATCATTTATTGAGCTACCAAGCTTAATAGAAGATAAATTGCAAATGTAGCTCCCATTATACCTAGAGAAACTTTCTTTGATTCAGACCACGGGGTCATATCAACCGGAGCTGGATCTCTTTGGTCGCTTATCGCTATCTCCTCAGCTGTTTTAGGCTTATATCTTCCTATGGCTAGCATTACAAAAACTGCCGAAATAAAACTTATGAAATAGCCATGAAGCCAATGAAGATCTCCTGATGCATCTGCAAAAAATTCAGGTACATTGTGTAAATTCTCGAACGAAAAGAAAGCATAGATCGCCATACCGACTACCATACCGATTTTTGCTGCAACGGCAGGAACGTGTTTTGTAGTTATTCCTAATAAAAAGATACCAATGATAGGAACACTATATAATCCATTCACCTTTTGCAAATATTGAAAAATCGACTGAGTTTGGGCAAGCAAAGGGGCGATAATTATTGATGCTATTGCAAGAAATATTCCAAATTGCTTTCCAATTTTGACAATTTGTTCACCGGAAGCATTTTTATTTATATATCCTTTATAAAATTGCAGTGAAAATAAGGTTGATGCGCTATTTAAAGCTGAGTTAAAAGAGCTTAAAATAGAACCCATCAATACTGCTGCAAATAAACCTAAAGACCAATCTGGCAATACATATCTCACAAGTGCTCCATAAACTTGATCTTGCCTGCCAATGGGCAATTCATTCATATGTAAAGCTATAATTCCTGGAAGACATAACATCAAAGGCCCTACAAGCTTCATCCCAGAGGCAAAAAGAACTCCTTTTTGACCCTCAGCTAAACTTTTAGCTGCCATTGCGCGTTGAACAATAACTTGGTTTGTTGACCAATAAAAAATTTGAATAAACATCATTCCAGTAAATAGTGTTGGCCAAGGAACTGAAACTACATTTCCCTCAAGATTAGTTCGAGTTAAAACCCTAAGGTATTCGGGTTTATCATTTAAAAGCGTTGAAACACCGCTCAAGAATGAACCTTCACCTAAAGCAGACAGCCCAAGAAATGGTATGGCTAAACCTCCTACTAGCAAACCAACGCCATTAATTGTATCGCTTACTGCAACTGACTTTAATCCTCCAAATATTGCATAAGCACTCCCTAGGCTGCCAATCAGTAAAATAATGAGCCACAATGGAATATTCAAATTAAACATCCTTTCAAGGGCAAGAGAGCCAGTATATAAGACAACGGGTAATAAAACCGTCACATAGCCAAAGAGAAACAAGCCTGAAACCATTGATCTTGTTGTTTTATCGAATCGTTTTTCTAAAAAGGCAGGTGTGGTTGTGAAGCCGCTCGCTAAATATCTGGGCAAAAAAATTAGCGCAGTAGCTATCATTGCAAATGCAGCTAAAGCCTCCCATGCCAAACCGACAAGAGCCTTGTCTCCAAAAACATCGCCATTTAAACCAACTAACTGTTCCGTTGACAGGTTGGTTAAAAGCAATGACCCCGCTACAACCGGCCATGACAGTGCACGTCCACCTGTAAAATATTCCTCTGTGGCACTATCGGATTTTTTCATTTTTTGAACAATTCTATAGGTAAAAAGAGCTACAGATAGTGTTGCAAATACAAATGTTACAATTGAAATTGTATTCATTGGTTATTCCTTACTATTGGTTTCAATTAAATTCTTCTTTTTGAGAGCTTATTTAAATCTGCTCCTACTTTGAAAGGTTTCAGTATAAACGAATGCTCATAAATTCTAGGATATAGAGTATATTTTTTCATCGGCTTGGCACCCCAACTATTGTCGCCACCAACGCCCATTTGTTTGTAATCAATCAGCCAATCTGTTTGATCTTTAGGTCTGATATCAAGCTTGCCATGCTTTTGTGAGCCAGGATAATAGTCCAGATCTTCATAGGGATATTTATGGACACTTCCGTCAAATTGAGGTAAACCTATTGCCATTAATCCAATTTCATCATTTTTAACAGCCATCCAATAAACATCTGTTTTGTTACCCGTTTCCTGTGGTCTAACATATTGGAATGACTGGCTCCAAACCAAGCCGCTATAAAATCCTACCGCAGCAGATTGCTTTCTATCCCAATAAGACTCATGCGGACCTCTCCCAAACCACTCGACTTTTTCGAAACTGCCAGGTAGAGTAAACTTAACTCCAATTCTCGGAATCTCTGGAATATCACTTCCATCTTCAATATCAATTCGTCTTTTAATTTTAACTGCTCCATCATTATCAACAATATATTCTGTTTCAATAACTGTTTTTGAAATACTATCATTATGAGTACTAACGATTGTTATTTTATTGTCATTCCTAGTGCTTGTTAAATCGAGCAACTTCATTCTACTTCCAGCATCTTTCCATAGCTTGGTGCGAGTGGGCATTTTGTTACCAAGATCATTGTCATTGGGCGCTCTCCAAAAAAATGGCACAAGAGGTTTCTTTAAATAATTTAAATTTTGAAAAGAATAATCTTCTAAAAATCCCGTACTCTTATTAAAACTTAAGCTAAAATTATCACCATAAACTTGAATCTTATCCGGAGCTTGAGAAATACTAATTTTAGATTTAAAATCATTATTTTTCATTAATGGTTCTTTGTAAAACGGCAACTCAAATTGGCCCCAGGCAATTACATGTTTTTTTGGAATTAAAGGCTTAGTGTTTCGGGTTTTTGCTTCGATTGTTAGAAAATATCTTACCCCCGATCGTTTGACTATATTAGATGTATTGAAAAATATATCTTTTGATTCGCCAGGTTCCAATTTTAATGTGCTAAGTTTTCCAGAAGAAATAGTTCTATTATCACCTTTTATATTCCAAGTAAAATCAACATTATCAAAATTTAAAAAGTTGTAATCATTGTTAATTTTGACGATTCCTTTTTTTAAATCAATGGCCTCAAAGGAAATTGGCTGGGATATTTTTTTAACTTCATAAGCATGGGGATTTAAGCTTCTATCTGCAGCTACAAGTCCATTCGCACAGAAATTTGAGTCATTCTCAGCGAATTCAATTCCAAAATCTCCACCGTACCCCCAATATTCCTTTCCATTCTTGTCAGTTTTTAATATCACCTGATCTGCCCAATCCCAAATAAAACCACCTTGGAGGGATTCATGTTTATAAATCGTATCCCAATAATCAGATAGATTTCCTACACTATTTCCCATTGCGTGAGCATATTCACATAGAATAAGAGGTTTATTTTTATTTAATTCAGCATAATCTATGATTGCGTTAACCGATTTGTACATTGGAAAAACAACGTCAGTATGCCCTTTTTCTTTCGCAGGTTCGTATACCACCGGTCTGGTATCATTTTTAGATTTTAAAAAATTATATAATTCTTCAAAATTTTTTCCGTCACCAGCTTCATTACCCATCGACCACATTATTATAGAGGGCTGGTTTTTATCCCTTTCGTACATTCTATTTCCACGATCTATCCATTGCTCTAACCAGGCTGTGTCATTCGCAATATAACCGAACCCTTTTGGGTGCTTTCCCATTCCATGGGATTCAATATTTGCTTCATCTACAACATATAAACCATATTCATTGCACAGTTCATACCAGCGTTCATGATTGGGGTAGTGTGAGGCTCTAACTGCATTAATATTATTTTGCTTCATCAGTTTAATATCTTCTATCATTGATTCTTCAGTCACAGTTCTTCCAGAAGAGGGATCCCATTCATGGCGATTTACTCCACGAATAATTAATGGGCTACCGTTTAACAGTAATTTTCCATTTTTAATTTCTATTTTTCTGAAACCAACCTGATGGGTAAAAGTCTCTACCAGCTTATCACCTTTTGATAAATAAAGCTGTAACTTATACAAATACGGTGTTTCTGCACTCCAGGCTCTTACTCTCCGAACCCTATGATCTATCGTTACTGTTGATATTGAATCAATACCAATATACTTGGTCGAATCAAAAATTATTCTGTTACGTCTTAATGGGTCAATAAGCTTTGCGCGAATACTTACTTTGCTGTCTTTTTTGAATTTATTTAGAATATCCACATTAATAGAAAATACACCTTCACTATATGCATCATCTAGCGATGACTTGATTATAAAATCATCAATCCTTATTCTGTCTTTAGCGTAGATGGAAACATCGCGCTCTAAGCCACTTATTCTCCATGTGTCTTGACCCTCAAGGTAAGATCCATCGGAATATCGATAAACTTGAATCGCTACTTGATTATTGCCAGCCTGGATGAATTCTGTAACGTCAAATTCTGAGGGAGTTTTTGAACCCTGCGAATAGCCAACATATTTTCCATTGAACCATACATAACACGCAGAACGAACACTACCCAACTTCAAAATAACATCTTTTTTAAGCCAGTCTTGCGGGATTGTCAAGCTTTTCTTGTAAGAGCCAACAGTATTCAACTTATTGGGAATAAATGGAGGGTTTGCTGGAAATGGATATTCTTCATCAAGATAAATTGGGTAGGACCATCCTTGAAGCTCCCAGCTACCAGGAACCATTATTTTACTCCACCCATCATCATTGTAACCCATTTCATAAAAATCCTGCGGTCTATCTTTAATATTTTTTGAAAACTTGAATTTCCATTTGCCATTCAAAGAAATATAGTTTTTTGATTCAAGGGGGTTATTTATTTGCGCAAGTTTTTCAGTTTCGTAAGAAATAAAATGCGCTTTAGGTGGAAGTTTGTTTATGCCAAAAATGGTGGGATTCTCCCATTCAAGATTTCCATGCTTTTCACATGCGAAGAACAGGAGTGTCACCACTAGAAATGAATGAATTATTTTCTTATTCATTATCAATATTACTCAAAACCTCTGAAAGTTTTAATACTAATTCATCAGCATTTTGTCTATTAAAAATCATAGGTGGTTTAATTTTGATAACATTGTGATCAGGACCATCAGTGCTTAATAAGATTTTTTTTCTCTTCATTTTATTTACAACTTTTTCGGCTTCTTTACTTGCAGGAGAAAGATTTGAACTATTTTTAATTAATTCTATACCAATAAACAATCCTTTGCCTCTGACCTCGCCAATCAATGAGAAGTCTGATTGCAACTCTTTTAATTCCTGTAATAAATATTTTCCAATATTATTTGCATTTTGTTGCATTTTTTCTTCTTCAACAGCACGCAATACCGCCTTTCCAACCGCACATGAGACTGGGTTTCCGCCAAATGAATTGAAATATTCCATTCCATTATTGAACTTTTCTGCAATATCTTTTGTTGTTACAACCACCGATAAAGGGTGACCATTACCCATTGATTTTCCCATTGTCACAATATCAGGCTGAACATGGGCAGTTTCAAAACCCCAAAAATCTGTTCCAACTCTTCCAAATCCGATTTGCACCTCATCTGCAATACAAATACCTCCTGCATCACGTACCAATTCAAAAGATTGCTTGAGAAAACCATCAGGCAGGATAAGTTGACCCCCGCAGCCCATTATCGGCTCAACAACGAATGCTGATAACTGCTTTCCTTGTTTTTTTATTGATAACAAAATTTCTTTAAGTTCGTCTATATATCCATTAAGTGCTTTTTGTCCACGATACTTTCCTCTAAAAGAATCAGGCATAGGCAAAGTATGAACGTAGCTTGGCGGACCACTTCCGCCTTTTGAATTATGTTTATACGGACTGATATCAATAAGTGACGAAACATGTCCATGATAAGCCCCATCCAAAACTATTGTTTCTTTTGATTGCGCTTTATTGCGCGCTAGCCTGAGAGCGAGATCATTTGATTCGCTTCCTGAATTTGTAAAAAAACATACATTTAAATCATCTGGTAAATAGCTCGTTAAATCTTTAGCATAACTAACAACATTTTCGTCTAAATAGCGGGTATTCGTATTTAGTATTCCATACTGCTTTCTAGCTGCATCAACAACCATTGGATGGCAATGACCTACATGCTGGATATTATTTACAGCATCTAAATATCTATTTTCATTCGCGTCATACAGATACTGCCCTTTTGCTCTAACAATATGCAATGGAGTGTCATAAGATAAACTTAAAGATGGGCTAAGGTATTTTTGTCTCAGCTGTAAAATCTGATTACGATCTAACATACTCACAAAGATTTTTTGACCATTTAATAGTATCATCATCCCGCATAAGATTAAGAAAATTTCTAGCGCTGTCTTCAGAGATAGAAATATAGTCATTTTCTGGAAAAAGTTTTCTGCGGTAGACTGACATATTAATTGTTACACACATTCTTAAGCACATTAAATATACAACTGACTCTAAATCCTTTTCAGAAAGGGCTTTTGTTAAAGAATATCCTTTTAGTAGCGAAGCTATAAGCTCAAAAGGGGCTTCCTCGTTCATTGCAATATAAGCCATACATACCGCAGGCTCTAATGCATGCAAAGAAAAAACCATATCACCAAAATCAATAATACTTTTTATTTTGCCATTTTGATCCATTATGACATTGTGATCATTGCCATCGTTATGAATAATGCCTTTTGATAATTCATTGATATGATCTAATACATTATCTTTGTAGATATCTATAAAGTATTTAATTAGTGATCTGTCATCCTTGCTATGATCCAGTTGGCGAATTAATACGTCAACCTGAGCAGCATCCCAAATAAATTCTCTTGAAGACGATCTGTGCTTAAAGCCAATTAAAGCGTTATCAAGATTTCCTAAAAATTCTCCAACTGAAAATAACATATTGCTGTTTGGTTTAACATCTTTTAGAAAATCTCCCTCGATGTATGTTAATAATCGCACATAATTTCTACTGTTATGACATTTAATAATCGATATATCTTTTTTATGTTTTGATTTAATTGGAATAGGCACTTCAATGCTTTCATCTTGCAAAGAAATGTGCCTTAGAGCATTATTTTGCATTTGTAAAATGCTCTTATCTTCAGATGAATTTGCAATTTTCATAACAAAATTCTTATCATCAGCACAAACTTTAAGGTTTAAATCTCTATCGCTTGAAAGTTTTTCAATTGATGCAATAATGTCATAATTATCGTACAAAAATTCTTGAACTAATTCGGTTTTAACTATTGGTGGTGGTGTTCTAAATACGTCTGACAAGGCGAATGTTGTTGATTATTTTATGAACGCATTAATAACTCTATGTCGTCAACCGTTTTGGGTATATCAGGACCAAGCATTCTGTAGCCATCATCTGTAATAAGTATATTATCCTCAATTCTAATACCACCAAAATTCTTAAACTGACTTAAAGCATCATAATTAATGAAACTTGAATGTTTTTTATCGTTTTTCCATTTCTCTATAAGATGTGGAATAAAATAAATGCCAGGTTCAACAGTTAGAACAAATCCAGGTTCTAGGTCCTTTGATAGTCTCAAATACGCCAACCCAAATTGATTACTTCTGTTTGAGTCATCATCGTACCCAACAAGGTCTTCGCCAAGTCCCTCCATATCGTGTACGTCAAGACCCAGCATATGTCCTAGTCCATGGGGAAAGAAAAGCGCATGAGCTCCTTCAGAGACCGCATCGTCTGAACTGCCACGCATTAAACCCATATTAACCAATCCATCAACCGCTTTCTTTGCAGAGGCAAGGTGCGCTTCTTTATATGAAATACCTGGTTTACAATACGCTAATGCAACCTCTTGCATTTCAAAAACTAAACTATATACTTGTTTTTGGGTATCTGAAAAAGAGCCGCTCACTGGAAAAGTTCTTGTAATGTCGCTTGCATAATGAAGGGGAGATTCTGAGCCAGAATCGTTAAGGGCTAACTGCCCTGACTTCATTTTGTTACCATAGGCATTGTTATGTAAAATCTCTCCATGAATCGTAAAGATTGCCGGATAAGCCATTCCGTGTCCTCTTTCTAAGGCATACCCCTCCATCTTACCTACAATAACCTGCTCTTTTACTCCATCGCGAGTGTGCTTCATGGCTATTTTATGCATTTCAGCAGTAACTTCTAGAGCACGTTCTATTTCATAAATTTCTTCTTTGGATTTAATTGACCGCTGTTTAATTACGTTTACAATCAACTCTTTTGATGAGGAAAAATTTTGAGAATCTAGGATAGATCTCAAAAAAGACTTTTGATCAGCACGATACGCTGGAAGGGTGTGGACTTTACTTGTATTAGACAAGAATTTTGGTAACAAAGAATTTTTTTCAACATGATCAATTCCAGCTGATTCAGCCATTTTTTTCACTGTAACTCTCTCGCCTTCCCAAACTATATCATCAACTTCAAGATCATCTCCAAATAGGGTTGTTTCACCATTAGTTGCATCAATGACAGTAGTTAGATTTGGATAATCTAAGCCGCAGTAATAAAGAAAGTTACTATCCTGACGAAATCTTAGCGTGTTAGATGGATAGTTCATTGGAACTGGCATATTCCCAGGTAATAAAATCATGCCTTCATTTATTTGATTACTAAGTATTTTTCTTCTGCTTATGTAAATATTTTCGTTAAACATTGTCAATAATTCTCCATGGTTCTTGAATAAATAATAAAACTAGAATATCCATCTGTATTTATAGAGATAGTAAACTACATAAACAAAAACAAATGAGTACATAAAAAAAATGAATAAAAGTACCCATTTACTTGATAATTTTTTACTTTCTTTCACTATTAAAATTAATTAAAAAATTCAACTCACTTAGAGCTTATTTTGAATAAGAATTACGTTTTAAATTAAATCAAACAATGCACCCACTAAGAGAACTAATTAAAAACAAAAAACTTTTTTCTGAAATCACAGAAAAACATGGAACACCTCTATATATTTATGAGAGGCAAAGAATTCATGAAAATGTTACAATGCTAAGTAATGCACTTTCAAATAACTTTGAAAATTTTCATATTTGTTACGCTATCAAGTCAAACAGTAATCCCCATCTCATTCGCACAATGCGTGAAGCGTTTCCGGCAATAGGGGGTGATTGTTCAAGCCCTGGAGAAATATATGCAGCAGAGCTCTCTGGTATTTCTCCTTCCGAATGTATATACACTGGAAACTATGAATCGAAATCAGATTTTATTGATGCGCTAACTAAGGGATGTAATATTAATCTTGATGATATCACTTCACTTAGCAGACTTAATGAAGTTGGTCTTCCTGAACGAGTTTCCTTTAGAATGAACCCAGGTTTTGGAGGAGGATCCTATTCCGGGATAATTACTGGTGGTAGAGATGCAAAATTTGGTATACCATCAGAAAAAATAATTGATGCATACAAGAGTGCTAAAAAGCTTGGCATTAAGCGCTTTGGATTGCAATGTATGTGCGGGTCGGGAAATTTAGATGAAGAATTTTTTGAGGAAGTGCTATCAGCAATACTGGACAATGCTAGAAGAATAGAATCTGAACTTAAAATAAATTTTGAGTTTATAAGTATGGGTGGTGGATTTGGAATACCTTATCAAGATGAACAAGCTCCCTTAAATTTTAGTAAAATGTTTGAAAAGCTAGCTAAAATTTATTATTCTGTATATTCAAATAAATCCTTAGCACCCTCACTATGGCTTGAGCCTGGAAAATCAATAATTGCAGATGCTGGATTTATTATTTCAAGGGTTACAGGCTTGAAAAATAGTTATAAAAATTTTGTAGGTATAGATGCTGGCATGGAAACCCTTATGCGCCCAGCGCTTTACGGAGCAAAGCACAGAATTTATAAGGTCGGTGATCATGGTGATGATGAAATCACTGCTGATTTCACTGGTCAAATATGTGAAAATACTGATAGAATTGCTACCGATCGTTCTTTTCCGCCCTTGAAAGAGAATGACCTGATTGCCATTATGGATGCTGGTGCATATGGCTATTCAATGTCACACAACTTTAATACTAGGCCTCGATCTGCAGAAATTTTATTAGATAAATCTTCCTTTAAAGAAATACGAAAACGAGAAACAATTGAAAATATATTTTCACTTTGTGATATATAAAATATTCGCATTCCTTTTAATAGTGTCTTTTGGAATAAGTCAACAAGCTTACCGCGGAATTCATCAGGTAGAGCTTGAATTTAATAATGAGAATTTCATCGAACCTCTTTATAAATCATACTCAGGACCAGCAAAACCGATCAATAATATCAAGAAAAATACGTTTAGAAGAGTATTTGGTTATCACCCGTATTGGCAAGGGACTAAATGGCAAAATTATAATTTTGAATTACTTTCTACTATAGCATATTTTTCCGCAGAAGCAAATGAGAACGGTGAATTAATCGATCTCCATGGCTGGCCTGCGACAGATTTGATTAATAAGGCACATGATAATGGCGTTGAAGTGGTTTTAACAGTAACTCTCTTTTCAAAAAATAAGCTCGAAGCGCTTCTTAGCAGTAACACAAATCGAAGGCGCTTGATTGATAATTTAACATTTGAAGTTAATCGCGCTGGGGCGGATGGAGTAAATATTGACTTTGAATCGTTTCCAGAAAGTCAAAAATTTAATTTAATTACCTTTGTAAAAGATTTGCGCTCCTCGTTGCGACTCACAATACCAAACGCCCAAGTTACGTTAGCTACCCCAGCAGTTGACTGGAATAATGCATGGGATTTTAAAGCTCTCGCTAATGAAAGTGACGGGCTTTTTGTTATGGGGTATGACTATCATTGGAAAGGAAGTACGTTGACTGGCCCTGTATCTCCACTGACAGGTGGTTCCTATAATATCACGAATACAATTAATACATATCTCTCAGTTACTGATGGCAATAGAGATAAAATAATTCTTGGTGTACCATACTATGGCTATTCATGGCCGTCGTCCTCAGGAGAAAAGGGTGCAAATACAACCGGAACTGGTAAAGCTGAAGTATTTTCTATTGCTGAGTCAAAGGCTCTTTCCTATGGAAAACAGTGGGATATTTCATCTCAAACACCATGGTATAAATTCCAAAATCCAGACTGGTTTCAAACTTGGTATGATGACAGTTTATCATTATCCAAAAAATATGATTTTATCATTTCAAAAGATTTAGGTGGAATTGGTATTTGGGCTTTAGGATATGATGAGGGTTATGATGAACTTTGGGGTGCACTGAAAGAAAAAATTGCTAAGAAATCCAGTCCATCTGTGCCAGCAAATTTTTCAGTCACAAGTTTAGGTGGTGGCACAGTTAGCCTTAACTTTTTCAAAGACGATTCCGCCACGGAGTTTGAAGTTGTTGAAGTGATTACAGATTCAACAGAGGAGCGAACGGTTGGAAAATTTTTGAAGAGCCCTATATTGATTCAGGGATTAAATAATAATTTTCCTTATTTCTATAAAGTGAGAGCAATAAATGAGTTTGGTTCTAGTGAGTTTACTGAATTACTTGGCGCAACCCCCTCCCCTTCAAATTCTAAAGTGTTGATTGTAAACGGATTTGATCGTATTGCTGGGACATCAAATTCATTTGACTTCATATTGGAGCATGGAAATGCAGTTTATGCAAACGGTTATTCATTTAATGCGACTTCAAATGAAGCAATAATCAATGAAAATTTAAATTTAAGTGATTACCCTATCGTTGACTGGATTTTAGGTGAGGAGGGTGCGGCTACTTCAGCTTTTGATGCCAATGAGAAAGTTTTAATTCAAGACTATATTTTAAATGGAGGTCGACTATTTGTTTCTGGGTCTGAAATAGGTTATGATTTGTATGAAAAGGGTAATAACTCAGATAAATTATTCTATGAAAATGTCCTGAAAGCAGAATATATAAGTGATGCAGCTGGAGGAACAAGTGGTGCTTACAGTATAGAGGGAGTGTCAAATTCTCTGTTTGATGGCTATTCATTTAATTTTGATAATGGAGAGCATGGAAATTATGATGTTGATTGGCCAGACGGAATTAAACCATACGGCAATGCGGTAAGTATTTTGAAGTATAGGGATGTAGACTACGAGTCTAGAGGTGGTGCAGGAATAGCATTCAGAGGAAATTTCCTTAATAGCAAAACACCGGCAGGTATTGTTTATTTATCTGTTGGTTTTGAATCAATTTATCCAGAAAAAGTTAGAACTGACATCATGGGTGAAATTTTATATTTTCTTGAGGCACCAATTGCTTCAGTTATAGAAAGCGATCCAACAATTCCCGAAGGATTGAGTATTTCTGCATTATACCCAAATCCTTCTAATCGCTCAATTTCAATTGAGTTTGAGATAAAAGATCTTTCTCCAATTGCATTTCTAACAATTACAGATATCATGGGACGAGAGGTGCTTAAAATGTCCACGCAATCACTTCCAACTAAAATTCAGCGATTCAATTGGAATGGCTTAACTAAAGAAGGAAGCAAGGCGCCTTCTGGTGTCTACATTGTTTACCTGTCGCAAGGAGATAAGATAGTTAATAAGAAATTTACTTTGTTAAAATGAGATTTAATTTTTTCTATGCAGGCTTGTTGGTCTTGGCCGGATGTACTACGCAAACTCAACCCCCTCAATCAATTCATCAAGTTCAAGATAAATACCAAAAAGATAAAGCTAAAGTAAATCTCTCAAATGTGAAGTTAGGTCTTGACGTACTTCTTGATGATAAAATAGAGTTAATAAAAAATAAGAATATTGGGCTTGTTACGAATAATTCTGGAATAGATAACAATGGAGTTTCCAATTATGAACGCCTAATGAAAACTAAAGATATTTCAATTAAAGTAATTTTTTCTCCAGAACATGGATTGTTTGGTGAGGCCGCTGCTGGAGAAAAGGTAGATTATAACGGTCAAATTAAAACTCTTCCTAAAGTAGTAAGTCTTTATGGAGACAATCGCAAACCAACCCAAATCCAAATGAAAGATATTGATATAATTATTTATGATATCCAGGATATTGGCGCACGTTTTTATACCTATATCTCAACCCTAGGTATGGTAATGGAAAGTGCTTCGGAATATGGAGTAAAAGTTTTAGTCCTTGATCGCCCAAATCCCATTAAAGGCAATATAATTGAAGGGCCAATACTCGATTTAAAATTTCAAACTTTTGTAGGTTACTATCCTATTCCAACGAGATACGGACTTACAATAGGGGAGCTTGCTTTGATGATTAATGGTGAAAAATGGATAGATGGCAATCCTGATTTAGAGATCGTAAAAATGAAAGGCTGGAAAAGAGATCTATGGTACGATCAAACTAAACTTCCATGGGTAAAGCCTTCACCAAATATTCCAGACCTAAATACAGCAATTATTTATCCGGGAATGTGTTTGCTCGAAGCAACTAATATTAGTGAAGGTAGAGGAACAAAAAAACCATTCAAAAAATTTGGAGCACCATGGATTAACAAGATAGAGCTTTCAAAAGAACTAAATAATCTTAATCTTCCAGGCGTTGTTTTTAAGCCAATAACTTTCATTCCAACCCCAATTAAGGGTATGTCCAATAATCCTAAGTATAAAAATCAAGTATGTCACGGTTCAGAGATAATAGTAACAAATCGAGAAAAATTTAATAGCGTCAGAACAGGGATGAAGGTTATCGATAAAATTAAAGAAAAATATCCAACACATCTTAAAATTAAAACTTCTGGAATGAACCGATTATGGGGGAACGCCGAATTCTCTTTTCAAGCATCTACTAATAACACAAACCAGTTTTCTCAGCCTTTAAAATTTTTCAATAACAGATCTAAAAAATATTATTTGTATGAATAAACTATTTTTACTTGGCTTGCCAATATTTTATATAGGTTGTTTTTCTCCACAAATTTATACAACAAGTGGCAAGATAGTTGAAAAACAATCTATCACAACAATAATAAATGATTCTGGATTAAATACAAATATTGGAATTAAAGCGGTATCTTTGAAATCAGGAGAAACTATTTATGAGCTTAATAGCAAGTCCTTATTTAATCCTGCAAGCAATAATAAACTGTATTCTGCCATCGCAGCATTATCAATTTTAGATACAGGTTTCACTTTTAAAACATCAGTTTATGGCGACATTGATAAAATCTTCCTTGTTGGAGGTGGGGATCCTGATTTGAAAGTGAAAACTCTTGATTCGCTGTCAGAAATTGTTTCAAAAAAATTTCCATTAGCTAAAAGGGTTTACCTCGATGATACTATAACAGATTCACTGGTATATGGACCAGGTTGGATGTGGGATGAAGGAGACGAATGGTATTCTGCTGAAGTAAGCGGTCTTTCAGTTAATGATAATTGCATTGACTTTGTTATTGGCCCGTCCTCACCAGGTTCACTTATTAGTGTTGAAACATATCCTATGTCAAACTATTATAAAATCAATAACTCCGCAATCACTGTTAGCGATACTTCAGAATATGATAAGATTAAAATAGTAAGAGATTGGAAAAATAAAAAAAATATATTTCAAATCTCTGGAACAATTTTGGATACATCATCAACCGATACATTAGTTAGGAATATTAGTAATCCAACAATGTTTACTGGGAACTTATTCTATCAAATGCTTATTGATAAAGGTTTGCAAATCAGTGAATTAAAAAAAGGGATATATAAAGGGTCGGGTTTGCTTATCGCCACACATCGCTCTAAGTCGCTTCTATCTTCACTAGAAAATCTAATGGTTGAAAGCGACAATTTAACTGCAGAGTTATTGGTAAAGATGATTGGATATGAATCTGTTAAAAATCAAGGCAATTGGCAGAATGGCCTCTTCGCAATAAAAAACTTTATAAATGATGATATTGGAATAGATACTTCTACATTTTCATTGAGCGATGGTTCTGGAGTTTCACGCTACAACTATTCTAGCCCCAGCAACTTTACTGATTTGTTGGTTTGGGCATATAATAATCCAAAAATTAAAGATAATTTTCTGGAAATTTTATCCACAACAAATAATAAGGAAACACTCAAGGATAGGAATTTACCGGAAGGTGTATATGCAAAAACAGGATCATTATCTGGTGTAACAACTTTCTCAGGATATATTTTAAATTCAAGATCAGAACCCATAGCATTTTCCATTTTAATAAATGGCTTTAAAGGCTCATCTGCTCCTTATAGAAAACTTCAAGATACAATTGTTTCAAGATTATCTCATTAGTCTCAAATGTACAAAGTCATTATTCTAACTATTCTTTTTTTTACCGACTGCTCTAAAAAACCAAACTTAAATCCGCACATTATTGTTTTAGGAACCACACAAGATGGTGGGGCGCCTCAGGCAGGATGTAAAAAGACTTGCTGTATAAATCGATGGACAAAGTCAAAGAAAGAATTCTATGTAACTTCAATTGGCATAGTTGATCCCAAAACCAAAGAGGCGTGGATGATTGAAGCAACTCCAGACTTTCCTCGTCAACTTAAAAAATTGTCTGATGAAAATGAGATTAAAGGGATTTTTATTACACATGCACACATTGGACATTATTCAGGACTAATGTATTTAGGAAGAGAAACAATGGGATATAAGAATATGCCTCTATTTCTTGGACCAAGAATGTCAGATTTTATTACTACCAATGCTCCATGGAGTCAGCTTGTTAAATTGAACAACGTAAAGATTAATCAACTTAAAAAGGACAAAGAAATTATATTGAACAGCCGAATAACCATAAAACCTTTTACCGTTCCTCACCGAGACGAATTCTCTGAGACACATGGTTTCATAATTAGGGGCCCAAATAAATCTCTAATATTTATACCTGATATTGATAAGTGGGAAAAATGGAATGTTGACGTTTTAAAGATAATTAAAAAAAATGATTATGCGCTTTTAGATGGAACATTTTTTGATGAAAATGAATTACCGGGAAGAGATATGTCTGAAATTCCACATCCTTTCATAGTTGAATCCACTGAATTTTTTAAAAAAATAAAAGATGAAGTAGAGATTAATTTTATTCACTTTAATCACACAAACCCCCTTCTAAACGAAAAGTCCAATCTTAGAATTAAATTAAGCAAAAATGGCTTTGGATCAGCCAGTCTTTTTCAAAAATTTGACTTATAAATTAATCGAAATATTTTATCAATAGATATCGTTGTAAGTAAATTTGCAGATACTGAAATAAAGATAAAAGTTGTCCACGCAAATTCATTTTGCTGTAAGATAAATACTGTTGCAACGCTTAAAATTAGTCCAAAGATCAAGCTAATCGGTAAAAATTCATGCTGAAATTTGCTTAATAAGAATAAACCAAGCAAAGCTCCATAAGTAAATGATGCAATTTGGAGACCAACAATTATTATGGCTGAATCACCTTCATCAAATAATAATGCAATGCTAATTAAAACTATGCCCCATACTAAACTAACTAATCGCGAGAATGTGATATCGCTCCTTTTTTTGAACCAATCCGTTACAGTTGATGAGGCCAATGAATTTATCGATGAGCTTAGCGTTGACATTGCTGCAGACAAAACGCCTGCAAGCAATATTCCGCGCACACCTACAGGCATATAATTAACAATAAAGTATGTGAATTCACGATCTTTTTGAATATCAAGATCGCCTGAAATTAAAAAAATTAATGAACCGGCAAACAAGAATACTGCAAACTGAATAAAAACAAAAACTCCGCTGGCGATCATGGATTTTCTGGCAGAGGCTAAGTTTTGAGTACTCAAAACTCTTTGAACCATCATATGATCAATTCCGTGCGATGAAAATGAAAGAAATATTCCTCCAAAGACTGCACTAAAGAAGTAATACGGATCATAAAGTAGATTTCCTTCGAAATTGAAAATTTTCATTTTATGTGAATTTGATAAATCTCTAATTATGCTACTAAAGTTGAAATCTAAGTAACTGAGAGCAACAAAGATTGAAATCAATCCACCAAATAAATACAATATAAACTGAATACTATCAATCCACATTACAGTTCTTAGACCACCCGATAAAGTGTAGAGTAGTGTAATAACTCCTATAACTAATACGGCTAACTCTATTGACCAACCTGTTATCACCTGCACGACAACTGCTGTAGCTAAAAATCTTACACCATCAGCTAGAACTCTTGTTACGAGAAATATTAATGAAGCGATTTTTTGGAAAAACAATCCAAATCTATCACCTATAACTTCATAAATTGAAATTATACCATCCTTGAAATATGCGGGTAGAAGAAAAATGCTAACAAGTACTCTACCTATTATATAACCAAACGCTAACTGCAGAAAAAACCACTCACCCCTATAGGCCAACCCCGGAAGACTTATAAATGTAAGAACAGATGTTTCAGTTGCAACTATCGAAAGCATAGCTACAGGCCATGGAAGATTTTTACCCCCTAAAAAAAAGTCCCCAGATGATTTATTGTTATTAATCTGTCTAATGCCATACAATGAAAAAGACATTAAAAATAAAATTACAATGAATTGGTCAATCCAATGCAAGAAGCTAACTTTCTAATGGATGGAAAGAAAAAAAGACAACACCATCAAAACGGGCCTTGTTATCTGTAAAATAATAATCTAAGAAGTCCATCTGAACTGTTTTTCCAAACACTTGAGAGGCATGTATTATGTCCTTATTGTCAATGATAATTCCCTCATGCGCAATTATAAGTCCCATTTTAAAATATGCCTTTTTTACGAAGGCCACTCCTGTTACACTTGGGATTTTTTTCAATAAATGAGCATCAATCATTTGATTTGGTATAAAATGAACCGCAACTTTTTTAGTCCAATTTATATCCAAGAATTCATCGCCATTTTCTTTTTGATTTAATGTTAGATCAATTTTCTCGATCTTGTCAGGATTAAACAGTGTTTCCGTAATATTTTTTGTAGAAGGATTGTCAAGTAATCGGTCTGTTGTAAAGTGCCACCTTTTATCATAAAGTGGAACATGTTTACCTTCTGAATCGGATTTATAATGAATTTTGATAAGATTAGATTTGGCTTCGCTCCAATTATTACTTTGTACGCTTGCTAGACTTGTAAGTATATGAACTGTGCAATCTGAGACATCCATTCTAAAAATTGGGTCAGGATCTGGCTGAATCTCTTCACCAAGGCAAAATATCTTATAGGGTTTTCCGATTTGCCATTTTGAAAAATATTTTAGACGGTCATAGAAATCAGGGTATCTCTCTCCAAATTTTTGAAGAATGTTTGAAAATTCGTTCTCAGTCAAAGTCCATGGCTTTGGAAGATCTTCGATCCATTTAGCATCTGACTTGCAACCTATTATTGTTAAAATTATGGTGAGATAAAGAGCTATATGAATATTCTTATTGTTCAATTCTTTTCCATCTTTCTCTTAACTCAAGATTTTCGTTTTGCTGTTTAAACCCGATAGATTCATATACAGATGAATGTAAGCGCTGTCGCCAATCAAAGTAGCTTTTTTTCTTGTAAGATCGATTAGGATGAACAGCGTTTGTTAAAAGTATTACAAACATTTGGTTTTCTTTATCAATCCATATTGATGTTCCCGTATAACCTGTATGACCAAAACTTTGATCTGAAAGATAAATACCGCCTGAAGCTTTTCCTGATGGAGTGTCCCAACCCATTCCATATGATGAACCACTAGTATTGTTAGATTTAGAGGTAAACTCTTTAATAGTATTTTCATTCAAGATCCTTTTCCAACCATATCTTCCACCGTTTAACATCATTTGAGAAAAAATTGCTAAATCTTTTGCGGTTGAAAATAAACCAGCATGCCCTGCTACTCCGTTCAAGCTGAATGCATTTTCATCATGCACAAAACCTTTTATCAATTTTTTATGAAAAATGCTATTCTCAGTAGGGACTACTCTATTAAACTTGTTTGCTGGTGGATTATAAAAAGTTGAGGACATGCCAAGCGGATTAAAAATAACAGAATCTGTATAAGAACTCAGTGATTTTTTTGCCACACTCTCTACCACCTTTCCCAAAACAATTAAACCTATGTCTGAATAGATTGTTGAATCATTTAACCCTGTCACCGGCTCAGTATTAAAAACAGAATCCAATCGAGACTGATAAGTCCCTCCCATTTTAAAGTATTGTTTGAATGGAGGAAGACCTCCTGTGTGGGTAATTAGATTCCTTATTGTAGTATTTCTTTTTTGTTCAAAATACTTTTTTTGCTTTCCAATGAATTCAGGAACATAGCGAACCACTTTATCATCCAAATTCAACTTTTCTTCTTCAAAAAGATTCATTAGGGCAGATGTTGTTGATACAACTTTAGTTATCGATGCGAGATCAAAAATATTTCCTTTTGATACGACTTTTCTTTTTGAATACGTATGATATCCAACTGCTTCATGTAAAAATATATTACCATCCTTAGCCGCAAGCATAACTCCGCCTGGAAAAGCTGTATCTCTAACAGCTTGCTCAAGAAGACCTTTTATCGGGTTAATATTTACGCCAATTTCTTCGGAGCGAATTCGAATTAATTCCGTAGCCGGTTCAGACATTATTTCTCTTTGATTCCAAGGCATAGGCTCAACAGTTAAACCTGTTCCTCTATCGGCAATTTCAGGAATTGAAACTGGAAGAATACCGCTCGCACCATTTTTACCCATTAAAAAATCAGCAACAGCGTTCTGCATGATACTACTTCCTTTATATGCACATATATATACAGGCGTATCAGGAAAATCTTGAATTAAATATGGACTTCCAAAACTTGTAACAATCAACCTGCTTGTTTTCATGGTCAATTTTTTGATGAGATCAGCTTCAACTTTTGGTAAGAAAATATTATCTTTCCACTCAACTGGATTCGCAAAAGCATTAACAAATACTATCCTATCTTTTGGAATTTCATCAAATATATAATTTGCTATGGCCAGGCTATCAGTTTTATCGATTTGAAAAGATTTTATTTTACGCCCACTTTGTCGAAGTTTTTTTGTAAGACTGCTTTCAGTGTGATTATTAGGTCCATCATATAAATCAATTACATATATCTCCTCATCAAAATTTGGCGAAAGAGGTAATACATTGTTATTATTTTTCACCACTGTGAGGGATTTTGAAGCTATATCTTCCGCAATTTCAAAATTTTTCTCTTTGCCCATCGTTCTATGTGTTTGGTCTATATTTATAAAACGATTTTGATGTAAGCCAATCTTTTGCTTCATCTTTAAAATCTTTAGCACAGATGAATCTATTCTGCTTTCTTCAATTATATTGTTTAAAACTGCTTGCTCAACAAGGTCGATAGATTCTTTCATTTTATTATTTTGAATTATTATATCTGATCCAGCTTTAATTGTTGCAATCAGAGCATAGGAATCGGAATAATTTTTGATTATGCCACCCATTCCCATAGCGTCAGTTATCACAGCACCTTCAAAACCTAAGCTGTCTTTTAATATATCATTTATCCAGAAGGATGATAATGTTGCAGGTTCATCAGCATTTTGTTGATAATCAGGTGCATTGACATGGGCAACCATTATTGCATCAATACCAGATTTTATGGCATTTGCAAATGGTGGTAGTTCAATTGTCCATAATCTCGATGAGTCACTTGGTATTTGAGCCAATGCGGAGTGAGAATCCGTTTCTGTGTCACCATGCCCTGGAAAGTGTTTGGCTGTAGCTAACATTCCATGATCTTTAAGACCTCGAATAAATTCTTTTGAATAATGATATACTGAATCTGGATGTTCGCCAAAAGATCTAGTATTGATAATTGGATTTTTAGGGTTATTATTTACATCAACAACTGGGGCAAGGTTAAAATGAATTCCAACCGAGCGGCTCTCCTCTGCTGATATCATTCCAGCTTTGTAAGCGTATTTTGCATCACCTGTAGCAGCTATTGCCATCATTGGGGGAAGTGTTACAGCGCCATTATATCTTCTTCCTAGACCTGACTCTATATCAGCTTCAACTAAAAGAGGTATATTTGACAACTTCTGCATTTTATTTAAAACTGTTAGTGCGCTACCAGCTTCTCCAAACCAAATATGAACTATACCAATTCCGTCACTACTCAAAAGATTTTCAATTTCTTTCCACTCTTCACTATCAAAGTTTATAAACTTCATATTCATCCTAAATACCATCATTTGAGCTATTTTTTGACGGAGGGTTAGTTTATTCAATGTAGCTAGAGCCCAATCGGAATTATTAGAAGAGACTTTCCCTGTTCCAGAGCAACCTAAAAAGATAGTGAAAAACAATAATATAAAATTTTTAAACATATGGTTATAAAAATTAACTTTACTTCCCTGTTTAAATCTTTAACTTTATTAAATTTATACTATGAATAGTTTGCCGCCAAATATATCAAAATTAATTGGACAAATGATTATGGTCGGAATCAAAGGTCATGACAGGGATGCTGTGTATGATTTTTTTGAAAGGAATTATAAATATCATGTTGGGGGAATCATTCTTTACGATGAGGATATAACTACAAACCCGCCATCTCTTCATAATATACGATCACAGCAACAACTTTCTAACTTTACAAATTATCTTCAAGAATTTAGCTCTAATCCCCTACTTATTGGCATTGATCAAGAGGGTGGAAAAGTAAATAGATTAAAAGAAATCTATGGTTTTCCAAAAACAATAAGCTGGTCAAAACTTGGCAATATCAATGACTTAAAAAAAACTGAGCTTGAATCAAATAACATTGCAAAATCATTAAATCGATGTGGGATAAACGTAAATTTTTCACCAGTTCTCGATCTTGACATATCTAAAGATAATATTATATCTCAAAAAGATCGCGCTATTTCATCTGATTATAAAGTTGTATTTGAACATGCACAAACTTCAATTAAATGTCATTTAGATCACGATATTATCGCAGTAGGAAAGCATTTCCCGGGACAAGGCAGCTCCCAGGGTGATACCCATCAAGATTGGGTAGATGTTAGCGATACATGGTCAGATCAAGAATTGCGTCCTTATAATAAACTAATTCAAGCAAACAATATTTCTGCAATAATGACATCTCATCTATACAACAAGCATCTTGATAAGAAGTATCCTGCAACACTTTCAAAAAATATAATCAATGACCTTCTTAGAAGAGAAATGAATTTTAAAGGTGTAGTTATTAGCGATGATCCTCAAATGGAAGCAATTTCTAGTAGATATAAACTCGAGAGAATAATTGAATTAATGATTTGTGCTGGGGTAGATATATTTTGTTTTGGTAATAATTTGGTGTATGATCCAGATATTGTAAAAAAAATACACCATGTTGTATTGCGTTTATTAAAGGATCAAAAAATTGATGTTTCAATGCTAGAAAAATCTAATGAAAGAATAATAAAGCTAAAATCCAAAATAGGTTTATTGTGAAAGTAATCTGTATTGATGGTGGAGCTTCAAAAGTAGCCGGATCTATTGTGGAACAATTAGACAGTGTTACTTTTAGACTGTATGGAGATATCATTGAGAATCGCTACAAAGATCAAGAGGGCTTTAACCATAATTTTTCATCAATTGATTTAGATTTACAGCTCGAAAGAATACCTATAAATCGTGATGAAAAAAAACAAGGCGATGTTTACATAAAAACTATCATTTCAACTATTGATAAACTCATAACAAGAGATGATATGCTAATTTCTATAGCAATGCCTGGAGTTAAAACCAAAGATAAAAAAGGAATTTCGGTTATGGCCAATGGGCCACGAATTCCCAATCTCATTCAAGTTATAAAAAATTATTTTGGCCAATCGGTAAAGGTTTTAGATGTACAAAGCGATGCAGACATGTGTGTTTGGGGTGAAGAATATGCTAAAAATGGATCGTTAAGAAATATTAGTAATGCATATTATCTTGGCGGAGGTACTGGAATCGCAGATGGCTTAAAGTTAAATAGTAAAATTCTATCTTTTGATGAAGAATCTGATTGGATTGCAAAATGCTGGGAATTCAAACTGAAGAATGGAAACTCATTAGAGTCGCTCATCTCTATGGCTGGCATAATTAATAAAAAAAACTCTTTAGAAGAGATATGTAATAATATTGGTTTGTTTTTATTTGATAGATTGTACACAGTTCATAAAGGAGGAAGTCCTAAATTTAAAGTTGGCAGACCTGTATCTGATACACATCCATTTAAAGGTATATTGCTTGATCGGATCATTATTGGCCAAAGGTTAGCTGAATATTTTAGCTCAGAAGATGGAAATATTCATTTCAGACAAATTAAAAATATTTTTCTAGAATATTGTAACATTGAAGGCGGGCCTATAAAAAGAAACTATAATGCTAAAAATATTGATGAAAAAATCATTTTATCGCGATTACGTGAATCTCCAATTATTGGCCTCGGGGCAAAGGCTTGCTTATCACAATGAATTTGAATTATTTACCCAGCAAAGAACCGACTATCAAAGTAGGGATAATTCTTCCTGTAGATAAAATGTCCAAAGTCGATATAGTTTTATCGGATAACGACAGCTTTGAGATAGAGACAGCAGAAAAACTGTATCCATCATGTAAAAATTTAAAAAAGCTATCAATCAGGATAACTGAATCAGGCTTAAAATTAGATGAGCTTAGTTGTATTTCATCAAAAATTTCAATAAAGCCAATAATTTCTTCTGAAAATACCTTTATTACATTGAAAAATATTATGGCAGGTAGAGGGTTTCATTGGCAGAAAAAAATAGATGTTAAGTATTGGGGTAAAATTGATTTTATAGTAAAGGAGAAAAATTTATTAGCAATAAATGAAGTGAAATTAGAAGACTATTTAAAGTGTGTGGCAACATCCGAGATGAGTCAAAATTGTCCAAGTGAATTTTTAATTTCACAAACTATTGTAGCACGATCATGGATTTTAGCAAATATTGAGCAAAAACATAAAGAACTAAATTTTGATGTTTGCAATGATGATTGTTGCCAAAGATACCAAGGACTAAATAATTGCAGCGCTGAATCTATTGAAGCTGCAAATAGTTCGTATGGAAAAGTCCTAATTTATGGAAATCAAATTTGCGATACTCGCTATTCAAAGTCGTGCGGTGGAATAACAGAAAATTTTGAAAATGTTTGGGAAAATAAACGAGTTCCCTATTTAAGGTCAGTAAAGGATTGTAATCATTTAAATAAAGATTATTGCAATCCAGATCTTTATCCAAATAGTTCAATCTCTGATTATATTGGATCAGTTGATGAAGATCACGAATACTATAGATGGAAATTTGAAGTTGATAATGCATACATAATCACTTCTTTAAATGAAAAATATAAAATAGATGCTACTCAGCTTATTGACATAAAGCCAATACATAAAGGGCCCTCTGGAAGAATATATCAACTCGATGTAATGTTTCGCGATAAGCATGGAAATGAAAAGAGAATAGTTATTAATTCAGAATATAAAATAAGAGATTTAATGTCTAAGTCATTTCTATTTAGCTCAGCATTTTCAGTTAAAAAAGATGGAGAAAAATTTATTTTGCATGGAAAAGGTTGGGGGCATGGAGTTGGGTTATGTCAAATTGGAGCACTTGGAATGTCGCTTAGTAATAAGAAATCTATTCAAATTTTAAGTCATTATTTTCCTGAAACAGAAGTTAAGAAAATTTATAGTTCTTGAATAATCAATCAAAATCCAAGGCCTGGGTATGGGTGCCCTCTTTGTATTTTGCAGAGGGTCTTCCCTATGCATTTGTGATGATAGTTTCAGTGGTCCTGTATAAAAAAATTGATATATCAAATTCAGAAATTGCATTATATACTAGCTGGCTATATTTACCATGGGTGATAAAACCTTTTTGGAGTCCATTTATTGACTTAATTAAAACTAAAAGGTACTGGATTATAGTCACACAATTAATTGTTGGAGCTAGTTTAGCTGGAATAGCTTTTTCAATTCCAACTGATTCTATGTTGCAATATACACTGGCTTTTTTCTGGCTCATGGCATTTAGTTCTTCAACACACGATATTGCTGCAGATGGATTTTACATGCTTGGATTGTCAAATCACGATCAGTCTTGGTTTATAGGTATTAGAAATTCTTTTTATCGTTTTGCTATTTTATTCAGTCAAGGTATTTTAGTAATTCTCGCTGGTCAACTAGAAAATTTTTATGGAAATGTTAAGATTGCATGGGCTATAATTTTTGGGATCCTCTCGATAATGTTTCTATTTTTAGCATTCTACCATAGTTGGGCACTACCAATTCCTCAAAATGATAAAAATAGCCAAAGTAAAACAGCTAAAATTATTGGAAAAAAATATTTACAAGTAGTAAGAGATTTCTTTGGTAAACCTGAAATACTATTAATTATAATTTTCATTCTTCTTTACAGGTTTGGAGAAGCGCAGTTAGTAAAAATAGCACCACTTTTTATGTTGGATTCATACGAATCGGGTGGACTTAATCTTTCTACATCTGAATATGGCTTTATTTATGGTACTTTAGGAGTTGCAATGCTTACCCTTGGCGGTATTGCAGGTGGTTTTTTTATCGCAAGAAATGGATTAAGGTATTGGATAGTTTGGATGGCGATAGCAATGAAATTGCCTGATTTAGTATATGTATATATGGCATATTCACAACCTAGCAATCTAACTCTAATTAGTTTATTTGTATCAATTGAGCAATTTGGGTATGGTTTTGGATTTACAGCATATTTATTATATATGATGATGGTATCAGAAGGAGAACACAAAACAGCACATTATGCGATCTGTACTGGCATAATGGCATTAGGTATGATGATCCCTGGAATGTTTAGTGGAAACCTTCAGGAGAGTATCGGGTATTTGAATTTCTTCTACTGGGTAATATTTTCAACTTTACCAGGTTTAATACTTATAAAATTTATTTCTATAAATCCAGATTTTGGATTAAAAAAGGATTGACACTATGACTAAACTTGATCGCATTTTAGCTATTGATACCTTTCGCGGAGCAACAATCGCATTAATGATCATCGTAAATAATCCAGGTACGTGGTCACATGTATATGCGCCACTCCGACATGCTCAATGGCATGGATGCACATTAACCGATTTAGTATTTCCATTTTTTCTATTCATAGTTGGCATGTCTATGACTTTTTCATTTGATAAATATGATTTGTGTAAAACAGGTCCGCTATTCAATAAGATAATTATTAGGACGATTTCAATTTTTGTTCTTGGGTTGCTCCTTAATGCTTTCCCATTTATTAGGCAAGATTGGGACTGGTCTTCTTTTCGAATACTTGGAGTTCTTCAAAGGATAGCTCTTGCCTATTTTATTGCTGCATTTATAATAATTCGATCTAATATAAAAAGCTTAGTACAAATTTCATTTATTACTTTAGTGGGTTATTGGATTCTATTATATATCTACGGTTTTGTTAATACAGTTGACCCCTACTCTCTTAGCTCAAATTTAGTGCTAGCAATAGACAGAATAATACTTGGTGAAAGTCATTTATATGGGGGCACAGGTATTCAATTTGATCCCGAGGGGTTACTAAGCACAATACCTTCTTCAATTACTGTGATCTTAGGCTTCCTAGTTGGAACAATGATAAAAACAACTAAAGATCAAGCAGAAAACTGCAAAAGGATGCTTATTTTAGGATCGCTGTTAGTAATAATAGGATGGATTTGGGGTATATTTTTTCCAATCAATAAACAATTATGGACAAGCTCTTATGTTTTATATACTGCAGGTATAGCCACTGTGACTCTTTCTTCTATGATATGGTTAGTAGATGTACTGGGTTATAAAAAATGGACCTATCCCTTTATTGTTTTTGGTTCTAATTCTATATTTATATTTGCGCTTTCAGGTATTTGGGCAAAAATTTTACTCAAAATTAGATTTTCACTATATGGAGAAGAAATTTCGGGTTATTCCTATTTGTACAAGACAGTTTTTTATCCATTAGCAGGCGATATAAATGGCTCATTTTTATTTGCAGTTTTTCATGTTTTTGCTTTTTGGCTTATCCTTCTATGGATGTACAAAAAGAAAATTTTTATAAAGCTTTAAATTTTACCGTATCTTAAAGAAGCAGCTATTGAAGAAATAATAATTACAGTGCCAATTATAAAAGTCTTGAAATCATGACTTCCAGAAAATAATAAAACCTCAATAAGTAGACCTAATGGAATAACAAGATTGTTCATTGTTGCCAACGTTTCGACTTTTACTTTTGTTGCCCCATAATTCCAAAAATAATACCCTACGCCTGACGCTGCACCACCTAACCAAAATACCAACAACCACTGATTAATAGATTTGGGGTATGTATAGCCAGAAGGTGAGATTATTAATCCAATAAAAGTAATAAGTGAAGCTCCAATAAAAAAGAATGAAAAGTCGGTATATACATTAGTAGATATTTTACTATCTGCTTTTATTCTTTTGTAAAGCACTTGACCTGAAGCAAAGCAAACGTTAGCAAGCTGAATTAAAATCAGCCCAATAAAGTCGCGATCATCAAAATCCGTCATCCGTATTACTAAACCACCCAGAATAGAAAGAAGTATTGTTAAATAAGCAAAAAGCCTTATTTCTTTATTTAATATTTGAGAAATCATTGTGACGTAAAAAGGTGTTGTTACTGTAAATAAAAGTATTTTTTCAACAGATGTATGGCGAAATGCACTTAGGTACAGCATATACATAACACCTATTTGCAAGACACCAATAAATGTAATTTTTAGGATATAGCTAATGGGGATTTTGAAATTAATCCACGGTAAAAACAAGATACATGCAATAGCTGAGCGTGAAAATGCTAAAGACCATGAATTGATATCTGGCGATAAAGTGTTTCCAATAAGACTAAACGAAAGTGACCATATTACAGTTGTGATAATTAGATAAAACATTACTCAGACGTTTTATTAAAAAAATCTAAAGTTAAAAATCAAACAAATGACTGTATTTTAATATAAGCGTATTATTACGCTTAGTAGGAATCCCGTCATAATCTTCCATTTGATTATAAACAACATAAAGACCAGAAGCCGCTGAACGCTGAATAATGAATCTCCAATTAATAAAACTTTCGTTGGATTGATTATTGTACTGCAAAAGTGCTTGTATATACATCTTTGGATTGAAAGAATAAGTAAGCCTCGATCGCGATAAATAGGTAATAAAATTCCCGCCAGGTAAATTAACATTATTATAGTTATAGCTAATCTCTGAATTAAATTTATCACCAAATCTTATTTTTAATCTAGGAGATGAGCTAATTCTATCGCCTCCAAAAAATCCACCAATATAGTTCATTACACTAAAACTAATCTTACTTGTTGGAGGGGAAGTATAATATAATTGAGCTTCCATATGATCATAAGTTGATTTAGGAACAACAATGCTTTTTGATGGAAAAATATCAAAATCTTCAATAAGACCCTCTTTTGTAAAGTTTATTCCAGTATGTATTTCATAACCAGATCTAAATTCAAGATGATTATCAACGTGAAGTTTGCCAGTCTGGTGAAAGCCGTCTAACTTCCAATATCCATCATAATTAACATGCGGTCTAATTTCTAATACTCCTAAGTTATTATCTGGTCTAAGCCTAGTAAATATTCTGCCCGACCACTTTCTATAACCTCCACTCCTCTTTAGAAAGCCCATTTCAGGATTAAAGTCTTCCCCAATTTCAGTATATGACAGCGCATTAGAAAACATCTTACCAGTTGAGGAGGCTTGAAGCCTAAATGCGTATGCTTTTTCCTTGTCTAGGTTGGGAGTATTTGATATTGCAGTATAACCATCTATTTGACTTACCTCTCCAATTCCCCATTTTGCATCTAAAGCAACTACTTCATTTGAATATTTTTCACTATCGAGCTTTATCAAGTTAGTTGCTATTGCTCCAATATGAGATCGATTTGGAAGCTCTTTTTTTAAGCGCAGTATTTGATATTCATTTGAAGGTCTTCCCTGAGATGGTTTTGTGCTCATATTGAGTAAACCAACTCGCATATTAGCAATAGTTCCAGTTAAACGAGCGCCACCATTGATGGGAACCTGGTTACCAGCGCCTGCCAGACCAATTCTTCTGCTAAAAAACATAGATACCTCTGAGCCACCAAATGAGTTGTCACCAACTGAAAATAATCCAGCATTTTCAAGAAAAAATGCTCTTTTTTCAGGAAAAAATAAACTAAATCTATCTAAATTTATTTGCTGTTCGTCTGCTTCAGCTTGCGCAAAATCTGTATTATAGGTTAAATCAAGGTTAAGCCCAGACCCAATGCTAACTTTTCCATCAAAACCGGCTACACTTTCATAAGCCTTTGTTTTTTCTTCATCTACTGAATTAGAATTCCTTTGGGTTAAAAAATATGGAATAAACTTTATATTTTGAGATAATGGAGGACTTACGCCAGTTAAGGCACCAGCAGATATTAATCTATTTACAGTAAACTGTCTATTTATTGGGCTCCAATGTGATACTTCCTGAATTGATGCATTTACTCTTTGAAAATTCACACCCCATTCTTGAGTTTTTTCACTTTTATATCGCAATGTTTTAAATGGTATTTTGAATTCAGCGCTCCATCTATCATTGTGAATTTTAGTTTTTACGGTCCATGATCCATCCCAATTAATATTAAAAGCACCACCAGCGCCCGAAGAAAATCGTCCAATTCGCGCTATATTCTCTCCTCCTTTAGTTATTTGAGCGTCATATTCTATACCAGCAGCATTTGTTCCAAACGCATAACCATTTTGATTATCATTGAAGGTGTCTAAAATAAATATAAAACTGTCCATATCATCCAAGGGTGAGTCCCTTCTTGTATCATTTATAATTATATTTTCAGGTTGATCGCTGTAGCATACGACAGATAGATAAAAGTGGTCATTTGTAAAAGCAATTTTAACAATTGTTTTCTCTGAAGCTGGCTTACCCTCATCAGGAGATTGCTGAATAAAACCAGTGGTTTGAGAGATATTTTTCCAGACAGGATCATCTAAAACATTTCCATCTATTTTTGGAGGTGTTTTTGTTTCAACGGCAATAATAGATTTGTCGTTTGAATAAGTATTTTGAGAAAAAACAATATTTAAAAAGACAAAGTTAAAAATTATGTGAACTGATTTCATTTTGTTACTTTTTCCTCGAACAATTTTGTAACCAATTTTGCCATATTTATGCAATCCTCAGTGACGCCACCAAGATCATGAGATGTAAATTTAATCTTAACGATACACCAACCAATTGTTATATCGGGATGGTGGTTTTCTTCTTCAGCTAATGAAGCGGTTGAGTTAACAAAATCTATTCCTCTCATATATGATGAAAAATTAAAAGATCTCGAAACGGCATTATTTTTAAATTCCCAATCATTTAATTTTTTTAAATTATCATTTATTTGACTTTCACTTAAAAGACTCATTAAATATTCTCCTAAATAGGTTAAACACGCGACAGTTTTTTAAAGGCTAAGTTAATCCATGTTACTGAAATAATTGTTGCTAAAATACCAGAAATAAACATGCTATACCAAATCCATTCTACAGGCTTATCTAAAATATATGTAAAGTAATAAGCAAGCGGTCCTGCTACTCCGATTACTCTTATAATTGTAATTACTAATGACGGCATACCAGTACCTAGGCCTTGTAAGATCCTTCCAATAGTCAATCCAATTGAAATGAATGGAAAAAGAATTGATATTGTTCTTAAATAATAAACTGAAATTTCTTTTATGGCATTATCAGAAGTAAAAATACCAATTACTGTTGGAGCAAAAATAAATAATATAATTGAGCATATGCTCGTTATTAACAATGAGCTTTTAATTCCATACCATGATATATACTTAATTTTATTTATTTCATTTGCACCGTAAAACATGCCGATGATTGTGGTTAAAGCAGAAGCAATGCCAAAAATTGGAAGGAAGACCAGCATATCAATCCTTCCACCAATTTGGTACGCTGCAACCGCACTGGTAGAAAATTTTATCAATAATCTATTGAAAACTAATTGTCCTAACGCCATAACGACCATTGACATAGATACTGGTACTCCAACTTTAATGATATCTAAAGCTATATACGAAGAGGGAGAAAAATCTTTCAGCTTAAACCTAACATAGGTATGATTTTTAATAAATAGCATATATACAAAAATAATCCAAACGATAATTTGACTTATAGTTGTTGCCCAAGCAGCACCAGAGACTCCATAGTCTAAATAAAATATAAAAATAGGGTCAAGTATTGTGTTTAATACCGTACCAAGTCCAGCGATAATCATAGGTAGCTTCATTTCGCCCTCACCAGCAAGAATAGATCTAAAAAAACCTGAAAAAACGCCAAACGAAATACCATAACAACTCACCCTAAGATAATCCCAAGCCATTGGTAAAATGTCCTGAGTACATCCCATAAAAAATAAAATTTGCTTTCCATATATCAGTCCAAGTATGGTAAGTATAGCGCTAATTATAAATGCAAGGACTAGTGCATGTTCGGCAGAGTTATCCGCATTTACTTTATCTTCTGCTCCGATGAATCTTGCAATAGATGCAGTTACGCCATTTCCTAGCCCGAAGGAAAGACCCATTACAAGGAAAAATATGGGCATATTAAATGCAACAGCTGCAATAGCGTCTCCTCCCAATCGTCCTATAAAGATCATATCGATAATCGTGTACAGTGTTTGAATGCCCATCCCGATCATAATAGGAATTGCCAAGCTCCACATTGCTTTTGCTGGATTATTAAGAAAAGATTTCAGAGGAGTTTTTCTTTGTTCAGAGTAGTCCATTATTTTTTTATTACCTGATGTATGAATAGGAAATTAGAAAGGCCAAATAAGCGGTATTATTAATATCGCTAGGAACCAAAAAGTAAGTGCTAATGGAATACCAACTTTAATGTAATCCGAGAATTTATATCCCCCAGGGCCATATACCATTAGATTAGTCTGATAACCAACTGGGGTACTAAATGATGCTGAGGCCGCAAAACATACCGCAAAAATAAAAGGTCTAGAATCAAGCTGCATTTCACCAGTTATTGCTATTACGATTGGTGTCATAATTATTGCAGTTGCAGTATTTGAAGAAACTTCTGTCATTACCATAGTAACAAAATAAATTAGTGCAAATAATATATAAGGCTGGATTAAGGGGTTATATGTGTCAACATATTCAATCATAGAGCTAGCAATATAAGCAGCTGTTCCAGATGATTCTATAACGATACCTAGGGGAATTAATGCAGCTATAAGAACAATAACTTGCCAATGAATTGATTCATACGCCTCATTAGGAGAAATAACCCTAAAGGTCATTAATACCACTATGCTTACTAATGCCCCCTTGATAATTGGAATAACCCCAATTGCTGCAAGCAAGATAGTCATAATAACACAGACAATGCTTAACCACCAAAATTTAACTTTTACTAGATCAGCTTGCAGCTCGCCCAGTAAAATAAATTTGCCTGATTTAGCTAGCTCAGATATTTGCCTCTTTCCGCCATATACCAATAGAGTGTCGTACGTATTTAATACAACGTGTGCAATTTTTTTTCTTATTATCAAACCTTCTCTTCTAATTGCCAAAATAAATGCTCCGAATCTTTTTCTAAAACGCGACTCTCTAAGCGTCTTTCCAACAACATCAGATTGATCTGTTATCATGCATTCTACAAGTATATTGTCATCTTGTTCGAGCTCAGTTTGAGTAAGCTTTTCATCGGTAAGAAGACTGACCTTTTCAACCTCTTTCATGCGTAAAAAACTTTCAACTGATCCCTTAACAAAGAGTATATCTCCTTCTTTCAATATCTGTCTTCCAACATTATAAGTTATCAGCCTTCCCTCTCTTTGAATATCAAGAACAATTACATCGTAGCTTTGGTTCACATTTCGATCTTGACAAGTTGAGCCTATTAATGGCGAGTCTTCTGATATTTTCATTTCTGTTAGATATCCAGCCATGTGATAGCTTTGCGTCAAGCTTGATGTGACAGTGCGAGATGGTAGAATTTTTGGGGCAATCCATAAAACGTAAATTAGACCTATTATTAAAGTTATCCAGCCATACTTAGCAAATTCAAACATCCCAAGAGCACTTCCACCGCTTTCAATATAAATTGAATTAACAATTAAGTTTGTTGAGGTGCCAACCAAAGTAAGTGTGCCACCCATAATAGCAGCATAACTTAGAGGGATTAATAACTTTGATGGGCTCATATGGTATTGGTGAGCTAGGCGTATGGTCACAGGCATAAAAACTGCCACAATTGCTGTATTATTCATAAGTGCGCTAGCAATAGCTATGGTTAATAAATAAACTCCAAGTCCTAGGTTTCTTGATTTTGAAACAAGCTTATTTATTCTAACAATTAAATATTCCAAGACTCGTGTTTTTTGCAGGCCTTGACTTAAAATGAAAAGTAAGCTAATCGTGATTACTGCGGGATTTGAAAAACCAGATATTGCTTCATCAACGCTCAAAAATCCACCGATGAACAAAATTGTTAGTACAAGAAGTGCAGTTACATCTAAACTAAACTTCTCAGTAATAAACAGAATGAATGCCAATATAATAAGGCCTAAAACAAATATTATTTCAAAAGTCATTTTAGTTTTTTATACTAAATAGAAACTTCATCAATTTGTTCAGGCTCTAAAAATCCTTTAGCATATTTCATATATATCTTTTTCTTTACAAAAATATCAAAAAGATCTACATCGATATGGGCATCATCCTTCATAAACCCTAAAATTCGCATAGCTTGACTTAATGTTTTGCCTTTTTTATAAGGTCTATCGCGAGCAGTTAAGGCTTCGAATATATCAGCAATTGCCATTATTCGTGCCTGTACTGACATTTCATTTTTAGTTAAACCCTTAGGATAGCCGGTCCCATCAAGTTTTTCATGATGACCACCAGCAAATTCTGGTATATTCTTTAAATGTTTTGGGTACGGTAATTCATCAAGCATATTGATTGTAACAACAATATGGTCGTTAATAACTTGTCTCTCCTCCGGAGTTAAAGTTCCTCTGGGGATTGTTAGATTATAAACTTCATTCTCAGACAAAAAATTCTGCATTTTACCGTTTGGTTTCCATTTATAATTTGAAATATCATTTATTCTTTGCTTCTTATCCTCAGACATGAATTCACCGCCAATATTTGATTCCTTTACGAAAGAAAGATCATTTTTAAGTCGTTTAATTGACTTCTGATATTCATTTTTAATGAATTTAAATTTTTCATTTTTTTCTTTGGCATTAAGAGAATTATCACGTTCAATAGATAGCTCTTTTTTTAGTTTTTTGATTTCTTGGTCACGCTTTAAGACAGAAAACCTTGTTTCAACTTCATTAATGCGATCGTAAATCGTTTCGAGCTTAGTTGATTTATCAACTACAAACTCAGGTGTTGCTACCTTTCCACAATCATGGAGCCACGCAGCAATTTTTAATTCGTACATTTCTTGGTCAGATAAATTAAAATCAGCAAATGGTCCTGTTTTTGTTTGATGAACAGCTTCAGCTAACATCATTGTAATCTCAGGCACTCTTTCACAATGACCACCAGTGTAGGGCGATTTTGCGTCTATAGCAGATGCTATTAGCTTAATAAATGATTCAAATAAATTTTCGAGATCTTTGATTAGATTTTTGTTTGTAATCGCAACAGCAGCTTGACTAGCAAGCGCTTCTACCTTACCTTGAATATCAGAGCTAAATTCAATTATTTTTTTATTCTTATCAGTTTGTGCATTTAAAAGTTGCAAAACCCCAATTATCTCATCTTCATGATTTTTTAGTGGAACTGTAAGAAACGATTTTGAATGGTAGCCAGTTTTTTCATCAAACATTTTAGTACCTGAAAAATCAAACCCCTTAGCTTTGTAAGCGTCTTGAATATTTACAGTTTCACCTGATAGGCCAACAAAAGCAGCAACCATAGAATTATTTGGTTCTCCATTTTCATCAAATAATTTGACTGGATAAAAAGGTATGTCTTCACCTGAAGTTCCACCCATATGAAAATTGAGTGAATCGGTCATCATTATTTCAAATTTAAGCCTCTTATCGTCTGTCATCATATAAAGGGTACCTCCATCAGAATTAGAAATACGCTTTGCTTCTAGCAAAATCATTTCCAAGAGCTTTGACATATCCCTTTCTTTTGAGAGCGCTAATCCAATTTGTGAGAGGTTTTGAATTTGCTGTTCTAGGTCTGCTATATAAGCACTCACAGCTTTTGGGGCGTTTGAAAGATATTTTGATACGGCCCCAGATGAATATGTTTGTTTTTTTGTCATAAAATAGGTTTATATGTAAAGCATAATAACTTACTGAAAGATTAGAGTCTGAACAACTATATGATTATCAATTGAACTAATAACTAATAAAGCATTAAATAAATCGCAACACCCGTAACTGAAACATAAAGCCAAAGAGGAAGAGTAATTTTTGCTATCTTTCTATGTAATTTTAGATTATCAGTCCATCCCCTGTAAAGAGTAAGTAGGGCTAGGGGGATAATTGCGGCGGCTAAAATAATGTGAGTTATCAGAATGAAATAATAAAGGCTCGTAAAGTCACCAGTATAAGTTTTTGGTCCAGATTTATACCAATGGTAAATAATATAACTTACAAGAAATGCTCCTGACATTGCGAATGAAGAAAGCATAACATTCTTATGGAATCTGCGTTTTTTATTAATAATTAAAAAATAACCAACGACAAGTAGTAAGGTAGTTATAGCATTTATTGTGGCGTTAACTCTTGGTAATAGGGATACATCTAAGGATCCATTTACGCCTTCAGGTCTTGGTCCAAGTATTAAAAATGCTACTGCTCCTGAGATAATAACAGAAACAATATATATAATCTTTATCCAAAAACTATCAGCAGTTTTCATGAGTCTTGCTTAAGCAAGTTATTGATATCTTTTTTTAGCTTTTTCATGTCCTCAGACTTCATTCCATTATAATAAGCTCTTATCATTCCATTTCTATCTACTAAAGCAAACTTTTCACTGTGAAAAATTATATCTTCATAATCACCGATTTTAAACCCATCTTTGATTACTTCTTTGACGGTGCTTTCATTTCCTGTTAGAAAGTGCCAAGTGTCAGTATTCGCCTCGTACTGCGAAGCATATTTTTTTAATACTTCTGGCGTATCATATTCAGGATATACTGAAATTGATACCAACCTAAGATCGTCGTTCTTTTTATATTTTTTATGTATGATATTCATATTTCCTGTCATAATTGGACAGGCCATAGTGCAAGTCGTAAAAATAAAATCAGCTACCCAAACTTTGCCTTTTAAAGTTGAAAGGCCAACGTCTCTCCCTTCGCTATCAACAAATTCAAAATTTGGTATACCTCCAATCACAGGTAAAGAATCTTGTTCATTGGTATTTTTGTAAATGTATGTAATAGCTAAAAAGATAGCCACAGCGACATAAATTTTAATTCTAAAGTTTAAGTTCATATTGAAACCCCTAAATCAATGATTATTATGAATAATAACATAGGTAAATAAAAAACAGATGATTTTAATAACAAGAGTGCATTTTTATTGGTTCTATCTCTCGCTAATGGTAGCGCAGACATAAAAAAGGCGCTGGTTAAAACAATAACTCCAATAAGATAGATGTTTCCCAAATATCCTTGAATTACAGGAATAATTGAAATTGGAATCATAAGTAATAAATGCCAAAATATTTGTCTCATAGTACTATTACCGGCAGGGTCAATTACCGGCAACATTTTAAGTTTTGCATTTGCATAATCTTCTCTACACATCCAAGCGATTGAATAGAAGTGAGGATGCTGCCAAAGATACATTATTCCAAATAAAATCCAGGCCATAGTACCAATTGTACCAGTTGATGCAGTCCACCCTCCAATGATTGGTAGTGCGCCAGGTATTGATCCAATAGAAGTGTTTAGCCATGTAACTTTTTTTAATGGTGTGTAAACAACTATATATAAGAATGAGGTTAGGAGAGCAATAAAACCTGTCAAAATATTTATTTGCGATACAAGTAAAGTCGTTCCTAGCAATATTGCTATAACGCCAAATGATAATACCTCTGAGGGATTAACTGATCCAGAGGGAAGTGGTCTATTTTTAGTGCGCATCATATGTTTATCAGTCTCGCGTTCCAAATAATGATTTAGGGCTCCAGAACCTGAGGCCGTCATAGATGTTCCAAGAAGCGTTAATAATAAATGAGCCCAAGAATCTATTCCTGATGATCCAATATAGTAGCCTAAAAATGTAGAAACCAAAACAAGTGAAAGTATGTTTAGCTTGCTTAACTCTAAATAAATACCAAACTTAGATTTTGCCTTTTTCTTTACAAATTTCAAAAATTAAAATCTTTCAGTTTATTGGATTGAGTTATCATTATGAATAAAGAACAGCATCCAAGTAAAGCAGCGCCAGTAACTACATGAAAACTAGCAACATAAGGCAGTCTTTCAGTCAGTATAGTAGCTATTCCAAGAGAAATCTGGATAGCAAATACAGTAACTAGTACCATCAATGCTCTTGATTCGGTTGAATTCTTTTTTACCATATTGCGAAATTTATACACAAATAATGCTAATGCTAAAGCAATTATAAAAGCACCAAGTCTATGTAAAAAATGTATCAATACTTGCCATTTTGATACCATGTCTAAATTTTTGTCAAAAAGCTCAGCATTTATATTATTTATCATATTGTCAGAGAATGTAGGGACCCACAATCCTCCCATTTTTGGAAAATCGGGAATAGCAAGCCCTGATGATGTGTGACGTACAAGGGCTCCCAAAACTAATTGAATAAATACTAACAATGTAATAACTATAGCTCCACGCCTAATGAACAGAGGGTACGGCACTTCTCTTTTATTGGCTCTAGAGTCAGATAGGCTATAAGCAACAAAAATAATTGTAACAAAAAAAGTCTGCGCCAAAACTCCATGCATAACTGAAATTGGAGGGGGAAGAAAAAATAATACGGTCATTCCTCCTAATAATCCTTGAGTAATAACTAAAATCAATGAGATTAAACTCATTTTTTTAATCCAAGAAGGGTGGTTTGTAAATGATATGATCATAAACTGAAGTAAGGTTAAAAAACCAACTATAGTTGCAAAAAGCCTATGGCCATGCTCATAAAATATCCCACCTATCATGTCAGAGAGTGGAAATGAAAACATTTGTTTTCCGTACGATGTTGGCCAATCCGGGACTGAAAGCCCTACTTCATGGCTTTTTATTAGAGCGCCAACAAATATTAATGATAGTGTAAGAAAAACGATTATCTTAGATAGGCGTCGAACTACAGTATTAAGATTAAATGGCATTAAAATTTTTGGATTTTTTTATTTTACAGATATTGAAGTGACTCTTGAGCCAGAAAAAGCTTTATAATTGCTAAAGGGTATTTTGACTACCATTCATCATCACCCCAATCGTCATCGTCGTCACCTGCTTCTTCAAGAAGGTATTCCTGTTGTTCATCCATCCAATTGGCAAAGCCTTCATCATCATGAACAGTTAAATAACCCTTCATTCTATAGTGTCCTAGCCCACAAAGCTGAGCACACGCAATTTCAAACCCTTTTCCCTCTCTTGGGCCGCCTTTTGTTGTTTCTAAAAATTCTTCAGAAGTCATGGTGGCCTTAAACCATACTGGAATTTCCATTCCAGATATTGCATCCTGTGATACCCTAAATTCTGGAAGTTTAAAATTATGAATAACGTCTTTAGTTGATAGTAAAATATTTACTGGTTTATCTACTGGGATGTGTAATTGATTTATCATTACAACGTCATCTTTAGCATTCTCGTCAGACCTATCAATTCCAATCGGGTTCTCAGCTTCATCAACAAGATCAACTTTTGTAGAGCCAAATATATTGTCAGGTCCGGGATAATGAATATTCCAAGCATATTGCTGTCCAATTACACGAATTTGAACAGAATTAATACTGTTTGGAACATCGTTTACCCTACTCGCCCAAATTGGGAATGCAAAACCTATTAAAAGTGCAACTTCAACTAATGCAACAGCAACTTCTACATATGATGAGTAATGGTTTTTGACTCCTTTATAGTCCGCTTTTGGTTGACGTGAGGCGCGAAAGCGAACTAGAGTGTAGATAAAATATGCACCCCAACCAACAAATAAGACAAGCATTAGCCAATGCACTAGCGAAATTACATTATCAATAGCAGGTCCCTGGGTTGAAGCAGAAACGGATGGCAATCCAAATTTCCTTAATAATTCAAGCAACTTTAATTACCTCCAGAATTGTTATCACTTTTTGAAAGTTTTTTTGCATAATCTTTCGCACGTTTATTCAGTACATAAATAAAAGAAATGAAGCTGCTTAATACACCACCAGTAAGCGTCAACATAGCAATGATTGCCATATTCATTCCCTGAGTAGCTTTTGAGTTTGGATCGCCAAAACAGGTAGCGCAGGCATAAACAACATCAAAGGTGGTTAGAATTATAAGGACCGCTAATAGAATGTGCTTCTTTTTCATAGATTATATTGTTTTAAATTTTTTAAAAATCTGAATTCCATAATAAAGCAATAATACTCCGCCAACAAATGATAATAAAGCTATTATGGGATAATCCTTAATACCCCAGTATCCAACACCCATTGACAAAATGAATGAAAATACAATGAAGAGTATGTGAAATGCTTTAATTGACATTTAATATATCCTCGCTTGGGCAAGAAATGCGCCTACTGGAAGAAAAATTAAAATTAAAAAAGAGATAGCAGTTGCTATGAGAGTCCAGTAGATCGTTGCTCTTTCATCAAGCAAGTGCATGAAATAACATGCTACTAAAGAAGCTTTAACGCTAGCAACAAAAAGTCCAAGCGCTATACCTCCTTTTACACCAAGGTCAATATATGAAATTGCAACAGTTACAACTGTTAGAAATGCAAGAGCTATGAAAACCAAAACATAAGTTTTTATATGATGTTTTACTTCTTCAGGTGTCATTTGATATTCCTCATAGTAAATACAAAACTGGAAATAAAAAGATCCAAACTAAATCTACAAAATGCCAATACAAACCAACTATTTCAATCCTGTTAGTGAAGCGCTCAGGGTCAGAATTCCACATTTTCGAACCAGGCCCATAAAGGTACCCTATTACTAATACGCCTCCAATTATATGCAGCACATGTAAACCGGTCATGGTAAAATAGATGCCAAGAAAGTTGTTAGTGCTTGGTAGATACGGTGGATTATGAGCAAACTTTGCACTGTACTCAAAATATTTTACTACTAAAAATGCAAAAGCAAAAAATAATGTAATCAGTGTATATAGCTTATACTTTTTGAAGTCATTTAACTTCAGAGAGGCCCAGCTCATAACCATAGTTACTGATGATGAAATTAAAAATAGTGTATTTAGTGTAGCCAAAGGAACATCTAGATAGTCTGTGCCAGCGGGCCAGTTGTCTACACCAGTTCTTAAAAAGATGTACGCAGAAAATAGTCCGCCGAATAGCATCACTTCGGATGCTAGAAAAAACCAAATCCCTAGTTTTCCGTTGTAAAGCCCAGTATCAGGGCGCTCTTTTACATTAAATGGAATATCCATACTAATTAACCTTTTTGACTTTGAGGTAAGAAATCTTTTTTAGATCCTGGGACACTATACTCATAGGGTCCATTATAAACCGTGGGGACTTTATCAAAGTTACCATGTCCAAGCGGAGGAGAAGTAGTATCAGTCCAATCTATAGTTGTGGCGTCCCAAGGGTTTGATTCACCTGTTTTTTTAGAACGTAGACTTATAATAATGTTAACAATAAAGAAAAGCTGTGCAACGCCAAGAAGCCAAGCTGAAATTGACATTAGTTCATTTAGTTGAAAAACTCCAGCAGCATGAGCATAGGATTCTCCTCCGTCCCAAAGCCTTCTTGATACTCCAGCTAATCCTGTAACAAACATTGGCATAAATACGCCATTCATGCAAATAAAAGAGGTGAAAAAATGTAGCTTGCCAAGCGTTTCATTAGTCTGTTTTCCAGTTAATTTTGGAAACCAGTAATATATTCCAGCAAAAAGAGCAAATAGAGTCCCAGGTGCGACAACATAGTGAAAATGACCAATAACATAATATGTGTCATGAAGATGAATATCTGCAGCTGCCAAACCCAACGGTAACCCGGTTAGTCCACCTATTCCAAACATTGGTAAAAAACCTAGGGCAAATAGCATTGGGGTATTGAATCTTATAGAGCCACCCCACAATGAAAGAAGGAGAGCGGTCAGGATAACAACTGATGGTATTGAAATAATCATAGTTGTTGTTTGAAAAAATGCTCCAATTGTAGTTCCCATCCCAGTTAAATACATGTGATGAGCCCAAACTACGAAAGACATGAATCCTAAAAATATCATTGCATAAACAAGAGATTTATAGCCCTTGATTGGTTTTCTCGTATTATTGGCAATTACCTCAGTAACGATACCAAATGCAGGTAAAATCAAAACGTAAACTTCAGGGTGAGCCAAGAACCAGAATAAATGCTGCCATAGCAGAGGACTTCCACCTCCGGCATTTTGTAAGACCTCACCTGAAACAACCAACCCGCTAGGCATAAAGAAGCTAGTATTTATGAGGCGATCCATTAATTGAAGCACTCCAGCAGCTTCTAATGGTGGAAATGCCAATAGTAACAAAAAGGCTGTAATAAATTGTGTCCATACAAATATTGGTAATTTCATCCATGTCATTCCATCGGCACGTAATTGTATTACGGTTACTAATATATTAACTGATCCCAGCAAGGACGAAGTAATCAGCATTATCATACCAAGTAACCATACAGTTTGACCCATCGTAGCGGTATTAGCCAGTGGAGGATATGAGGTCCAGCCTGAATTCGCAGCTCCACCAGGCACAAAGAAACCAGTAACCATTATAACAGATCCTAGAAAATAAGTCCAATACGAAGCTGCATTAAGCTTTGGAAAAGCCATATCAATAGCACCAATCTGTAATGGAACGAGGTAGTTTCCAAAAGCTCCAAAAGCTAAAGGTACAACTCCTAAAAATATCATTATTGTTCCATGCATAGCACCAAGCGAGTTGTACATTTCTGAAGGCAGTATTCCTCCTTCTCCAAGAAGACTTCCAACAATTGGTACAGGCGAACCAGGATAAGCCAATTGATACCTCATAATCGCCATGAGGGCAAATCCAAATAATAACCAAATAAGCGATGTTATCCCGTATTGAATGCCAATAATCTTGTGATCAGTGCTCCAAATATATTTGGACCAAAAACTTTGCTTATGATGTCCTTCGCTCATTCTGTGCCTTTAATTTAAAGTATTTTTGTATGGGGCTTTGTGTTGATGTATTTTCGAAATTTTGTTAATTAGATTTATAATTAAATTTATAATTTTAATTAAATATCTACAAAGTTGATTTTGCTAAAATTTTGAATTTAAAATACATTTAGTTTGTTGTTTTAAATTTGTTATTCTATATAAATTTGACTTTAAAAATAAAAATAATTTTAAGTAGTTCGGAGAAAAAATGAATAAGTTTGTAATTAATTTAGTATTTGTAATCATTGGGGGAAGTTTAATCGCAGGTGAGCTAACTGGTAGCGTAAAATATGTGGGAAAAGCACCAAAAGCCAAGCGATTAAGAATGGATGCAGATCCGGTATGCGCATCCTCTCACCAGGAAGCTGCTAAGTCTGAATCTTTTATAGTTGATGCAAAAGGTAATATGGCTAACGTACTTGTATATTTAAAGAATGTGGAGTACAAAGGAGCTGTGCCAACCGAAGAAAAAACCTTGGATCAAGCTGGATGCATATACACACCACACGTTATGGGTGTTCAAGTTGGTCAAACAGTAAAAATACTTAATAGTGACGCAACTATGCACAATATTCATGGTCTTCCAAAAGTAAATCGTGAGTACAATTTTGGAATGCCAAAAACCCTTAAAGAAAAATCAATGGTTTTCAATAAAGCTGAAGACGTGTTTGTTGTCAAATGCGATGTTCATCCATGGATGAAAAGTTATACTCAGGTTTTTGACCATCCCTATTACGCTGTAACAGACAAAACTGGGAAGTTTAGCATAGCTAATGTTCCAGATGGAACGTATGAAATTGTTGCCTGGCAGGAAAAATTTGGAAGTAAAAGAACTTTATCTCAAAATGTTACTGTCAAATCTGGGGAAGCCGTAGTGAATTTTGAGTTTAGTAGGCCTAAGAAAAAGTAGATATTTTATTTAAAAAAAAGCCTCGATTTTTCGAGGCTTTTTTTTTAAGTGTTACTTCAAATCAGTTTTTATTTTTTGCCAATATGTTTTATCAAAAACTTTTCCATTTCCCTATAAAAATCAAACTGGTTTTCCTCATTGTAAAACCCATGCCCCTCATCATCTTTTACCATGTATGGGACTTCAATACCTGCATTTTTTAATGCTTCTACTATTTGATCGGATTCTGATTTTACGACTCTTGGATCATTTGCTCCTTGAGCAATAAATAAAGGCGCTTTGATTTTATCAATGTGCAATAGTGGTGATGCTGAAGCAAGTAGCTTTTTGTCTTTTTCAGGGTGGCCGACCATTTCGTACATCATACTCCTATATAATTCCCAGTATGGAGGCATGCTTTCCATGAAAGTAAATAGACTTGATACTCCAACGTAATCAACCCCACAAGCATAAAGATTGGGCGTAAAGGTAAGACCTGCAAGCGTTGCATAGCCTCCGTAGGAAGCACCATAAATAGCTATTCGATCAGGATCTGCAATACCTTCATCAATGAGCCATTTAACTCCATCGGATATATCGTCTTGCATTGATTTGCCCCACTCTTTGAAACTTTTTTCCCAAAACTCTCTTCCATAACCTGTACTACCTCTAAAGTTCATTTGAAATACAGCAAATCCTCTATTTGCTAAAAATTGAATTTCAGATTTATACCCCCAATTATCTCTAGCCCAAGGACCACCATGCGGATTTACAACAATAGGTATATTTTTTCCATTTGTTCCTTTAGGTAAAGTAAGATATCCATTAATAACTAATCCATCTCTCGACCTGTATTTAACAGGTTTCATTTCAGACATATCTTCTTCATTTAGCCAGGGACTGACCTCCCCTAGTTCTGCTAATTTGTTTTTATCCACATCGTAAAAGTAATATGTGCCTCTTGATTTATCACTATAAGTAACAACAACTGCTTTAGTCTCATCCTTTGAAAAACTGCTTATAACTACTTCATAACCAGGTAGCTTTTCTTCCAATTTTTGCTGTAGATCCTCTCTCCATGTATCAAAAAATATCATTTCATTCTTAGCAACCGTATAATTGACTCCAGTCAAAACTTTTCTTTTCCTAGAATACATTAAGCCGCTAACATCAACTTCATTGTGCTCGAAAATCAATTTTTCCTCTTTTGCGTTATTAAGGTCAAATTTGAATACAGCTGACTTGTCACGTCCTCTATTTGATGCCACATATAAATTTTTATTATCAAAAGTAAAAAATAAGGGTACTACGCTGACTTTAAAATCTGTAGTTAAAATTGGTTTAAATTCATCAGATTCTTTATCTCGATATAGCAAACTAGTATTAACACCATCAGAAGTTGTGGCTATCCTCAATTTTCCATCATGATCTGTCATCCATCCTGAGATATTTCCTGGATTTTCAGCTATCAACTCCATTTTACCGTCATTAACATTAATTCTGTAGGGATCATGAATTTGTGGATTTCGCTTATTGAGGCCAATTAATATATGATTTGGGTCGTCTTCCAGATCATCAATGATTCTGGTTTGTACATTTTCAAACGGGGTTAGATCAATCTCATTTGACGTGTCGATATTTACAGCATAAAAATGTATATTTTCATTCCCCCCCTCATCTTTTACGTACCCAATTCTTTTATTAGTTAGCCATGTAAATCCATAAATACCTCTTTCTTGGGAGGATGTGAGCCGTGTTTCTTTTTTTGTAATTATTTCCATTACAAATACGTTCATTCTTGTTTTCCAAGGCTTCATATAGGCAATATAATTTCCATTTGGTGAAATATTAAATGATGATTTTTCGGGATTACGAAAAAAATCTTCCATTGGAATTAAAGGTGCTTTGCTTTCCATTTGATTACATC
>CAJWZD010000004.1 GCA_913049685.1 uncultured Fidelibacterota bacterium | reverse complement strand
TTACTGGTTTACCTCCAACAGCTGGTTTTGTAGGAAAGTTTTATATTTTTGCTGCAGTAATTGAATCAGGCTCTAGGTTTTATTGGTTAGCGTTTGTAGGCGTTATTAATAGTGTTATATCGCTGTATTATTATATTAGAGTTGTTAGGCATATGTATCTCCTTGGAGAGCGCAATGACGAATTTATTAATCCTTCATCTAAGCTTGTTTTGAGCCTTTTAGCGGTTTTGGCAATCCCCAGTTTTGTTTTTGGATGGTATTTCAGTCCAATAGCAGAATGGATTTCTAGATCAACAGCTATGTTTCAAGGGATGTAAGAAAAAATTAGAGGTATATACTGTTGGCTGATTTAAATATTACAAAGGGGCATGATATTCAGATTTCTGGATTACCAATCGCGGAGTTGAACGTGGCGGATAGACTAAAAACTGTTGCTATTAAACCCTATCAATTTAAGGGAATAAAACCCAAGCTTCTTGTTAAAGAAGGCGACACAGTTAAAATTGGTACCCCTGTTTTTAAATGTAAAACAAACGATCAGATCCTCTTTCCATCTCTCGGGTCCGGTAAAATAAAAGAAATTCAGTATGGCGAAAGAAGGCGTATTGAAAAAATTGAAATTGAAATATCTAATGAAGAAACTCATGAAAAAAAAGACTCATTTTCACTTAGTGAAATTAGTGAGTTAAGCACTGATCAAATTATATCAAACCTTACTGATGGTTGCCTTATGCCATTTATTCGCCAAAGACCTTTTAATAAAATTGCTGATCCCAAAAAACTGCCTAGAGACATTTTTGTTTCTGGGTGGAACACTGCACCTTTATCTGTCGATTTAGATTTAGCGTTGAGAGGTCGCCGCTCTCAGTTTCAAGCTGGGATATCAGTTCTAGATAAAATAACAGAAGGCAATGTACATCTATCTTATTCTGAAAACTCAGTCTCAGAGTCATTTATCGGCCTTGATAATGTTAAAAGCCATACAGTTCGAGGTCCTCACCCAGCTGGAAATGTAGGGATACAAATTCATCACATCGCTCCATTAGGCTCTAATGATCATGTGTGGGTTGTTAATGCTCAAGATGTCGCTCGAATAGGTAATTATTTTCTGACAGGAGAGCTCGATATATCGCTTGTCATTACTGTTGGTGGGCCTAGTATCTTGAGCCCTGGTCACATAAAGTCCCGCCTAGGAGCTCAAGTTTCACAATATTTAAACAAGAATATTAAAGAGGGTGAGCACAGAATTATTTCAGGAGATGTTTTAACTGGTAAAAAGATAGATGTTGATGATTTTTTAGGATTTTACGACTCTGCTGTAGCTGTAATAGCTGAGGGTGGAAGCAGAGAGTTTATCGGAATGTTGAGACCGGGCACCGGATCTTCTAGATATAGTCTAACAAATGCTTTTTTGGGAACTTTAAAGGGTGGATATGATTTTAATACGCTTAAGAACGGAAGTGAAAGATATATGGTGCCTATAAACTCATGGGAAGAAGTTTTACCAATGGATATATTGCCAAATCCTCTTTACAGAGCCATACTTGCTGAAGACATCGAAGAGATGGAGCAGCTAGGAATCTATGAGTGCGATGAGGAAGATTTTGCTCTTTGCAGTTTTGCCTGTCCAAGCAAAATAGATCTTGGCAAGACAATAAGAGAGGGCTTAGACCTGATTGAGAGCGAGACCTAAATGTTGAAATTTCTTCAAAATATATTAAGTTCGTCAAAGCCATATTTTGAGAAGGGCGGTAAGCTTGAAAGTCTGTATCCTATTTTTGAAGCAACGGACACTATTTTATTTTCTACTGATGAGGTCACGGAATCTGGTCCGCATATTCGTGACAGCATCGATACTAAAAGAATAATGATTTTGGTAGTAATCTCATTAATGCCACTATATATATTTGGTGCAGCTAATGTGGGATATCAAAATGCGATTGCTTATGAAATTGAAAGGTCCTTTTGGGGAAATTTTTGGAATGGTTTTGCTAAAATACTCCCTTTAATTGCTGTAACCTTTGCATCAGGAGCTTTTTGGGAGCTATTATTTGCAGTGGTTAGAAAACATCCTGTTAGTGAAGGCTTCCTGGTTACATGTGCTCTAATCCCTTTGACCATGCCTCCCGGTATTCCCTTATGGCAAATTGCAATTGCAACCTCATTTGGTATAGTAATCGGTAAAGAGATTTTTGGCGGTGTCGGAATGAATATTTTTAACCCAGCTCTCATGGCTAGAGTTTTTATCTTTTTCACTTATCCAACAAAGATTTCTGGAGACAAAGTATGGATTGCCGGTCCTGATGGCTATTCGGGAGCAACCGCTTTAGCTGTCCCAGCTAGTGAGCAGGGTCAGAATGCTGTTGCGCTATTAGAAAGTGTTGCTCAATTTGATTTTTCATGGTGGAATTTATTTTGGGGTTGGGTTCCTGGATCGATAGGAGAAACAAATAAATTTTTGATTATTCTGGGCGCATTTTTCTTGATGTATGTGAAGATAATTAATTTTCGCGTGGTTTTTGGTGCGGTGATTGGGCTTGTATCTACAGCGGTTTTGACAAACTTATTTTCCCCTCTTTCTACCAACACAATGTTTTCAATACCACCCCACTTTCATTTAGTTATGGGAAGTTTTCTATTTGGAACTGTGTTTATGGCAACAGAACCTGTAACTGGTTGCCATACAAATCAAGGAAGATGGATATATGGTATTATATTTGGCTCTTTAACTGTAATTATTAGGTCGATAAACCCTGCATATCCTGAAGGTGTAATGCTATCAATTTTATTTGTTAATGCCTTCGCTGCACTCATTGATTGGTTTGTTATACAGTCAAACATCAAAAGGAGGACTGCACGACATGCATAGCAATAAATATACAATAATTTTTACCATGTTAATTACGATGGTTCTAGCTTTCGTGTTGTCATCTGTTTACTCTTCCCTTGAAGAGCAAACTGAAAGAAATTTTAAGGCTGATATCAAAAAAAATATATTGAGCTCACTTGGGTTTGCTCCCGATGAAAATACAGTATGGAATACTGAAGATGTTGAGGCAATTTTTAAGAATTCAGTGATATCCTTTGTTATTGATAAGAATGGAGATATTGTTGAAGGGATGCTTCCTGAAGACATAGATCCTAAAATTGATAATGAAGTATATCCCATCTATAAAAAAATGACCAATGACAAGGTTGAAGGTTTTGCTATACCTATTTCAGGAAAAGGATTGTGGGGAACAATGTACGGCTATTTTGCTATTGAGCCTGATGGCGCGACTGCTAAAGGTATCACATTTTATAAACACGTTGAAACACCCGGCCTAGGAGCAGAAGTTGATAAGCCCTGGTTTCAGCAAAACTATATAGGTAAAAAATTTGTTGATGAAAACGGAGTGTTGATTGGAATTCAAACTGTCAAGGGCAAAGTCGATGAATCCTCTGATGAAGCATACCATCAAGTTGATGGTATTTCAGGTGCGACAATCACCTCGCGAGGTCTGAACACGTTTTTATTGAAAGATTTAAAAACCTATAACCCCTACCTTGCGCAAATTAGAAAGAACTTTAATAGCTAATGGCTTTACTAAGCAAATCATCTAAAGCAGCGGTATCGGACCCATTGATGAGCAATAATCCTATCAGTCTTCAAGTTCTTGGAATTTGTTCAGCACTCGCAGTAACAACTAAACTGGACATTGCATTTGTTATGACCTTAGCCGTGATCGCTGTATTATGTATTTCAAATACGGTTATCTCATTATTAAGAAATATGATACCTTCTAAAGTGAGAATAATCGTCCAGTTATCTGTGATTGCATCTATGGTTATTTTAACAGACCTTATATTGCAAGCATACATGTACGATATAAGCAAACAGTTAACTGTATTTGTTTCTTTAATTATTACGAATTGTATCATAATGGGTAGAGCTGAAGCATTTGCAATGCAAAATGGACCCTGGAAATCATTCCTTGACGGTCTTGGGAATGGGTTAGGGTACGGAATCATTCTAATTGCTGTTGCTTTCTTTAGAGAGCTTTTGGGGAGCGGCACTATTTACGGTTATAAGGTTGTTCCTGAAGCGCTATATGCAGCTGGGTATGAAAATATGGGATTAATGGTTCTTAGCCCTGGAGCATTTATAATTTTAGGCTTGATTGTTTGGGCGCAAAGAATTTTAGGAAACGTTGAAGAGGAATAGGTTTTGGAGCATTATTTAAGTCTAATAACTAAAGCTGTATTTATTGAGAATATACTCTTAGCATACTTCTTAGGGATGTGTTCATTTTTAGCTGTCTCTAAAAAAGTTGATGCATCCATTGGTCTGGGTTTTGCAGTTATCTTTGTATTAACAATTACTGCTCCAGTTAATTGGTTTATTTATGGATACCTTTTGGCTGATGGTGCGCTAGCTTGGCTAGGCTTCGAAGATGTTAACTTGAGTTTTTTACGGCCAATAGTATTTATTGCTGTAATAGCGGCGATGGTACAGCTTGTCGAGATGATAATTGATAAATTTTCACCATCACTTTATCAGAGCTTAGGTATTTTTCTTCCGCTCATTGCGGTGAATTGTTCAATTCTGGGTGGATCTTTATTTCTTGTTGAACGTAACTATACTTTAATGGAGTCTATAGTGTTTGGTTTTGGTTCTGGATTAGGTTGGTTTTTAGCGATAGTTGCAATGGCGTCTATTCGATATAGATTGCGTTATTCAAATGTACCTGCAAAATTAAGAGGTGTGGGTATTACAATGCTATTAACAGGTTTAATTTCTATTGCATTTATGTCATTTGGGGGTATTCAATTATGATAACTGCATCTACATTTTTAAGCGTTGCTATTTTTACAGGAGTTATTTTAATTCTTGTTTTAATGTTAAACCTAGCGGAGTCAAAGCTCTTGCCTCAAGGTGACGTGACATTGAATATTAATGGCGATGATGATAAGTCAATAAAGGTTAGACCTGGATCTACCCTGCTTTCTGCTTTAGCAAATGAGAGCGTTTTCCTTCCTTCTGCTTGTGGTGGAGGTGGTACGTGTGCAATGTGTAAGTGTCAAATTACTGAAGGGGGTGGTGAGATACTTCCTACTGAAAAAGGGCATATCAATAGATCAGAAGCAAAAGATAATTGGAGATTGGCTTGTCAGGTTAAAGTAAAAGAAGATATGAAAGTACAGGTTCCTGACGAGATTTTTAATATTCAAAAATGGGATTGTACGGTAAGGTCTAATAAGAATGTCGCTACCTTTATAAAAGAGCTCGTTCTTGAGCTGCCAAAAGGTGAAAATTTGAATTTTACAGCTGGTGGATATATCCAAATTGATATCCCTGAGTATCATAACTTGAATTTTAAAGATTTTAATGTTGAAAAAGAATACCATGAAGACTGGGATAAATTCAAAATTTGGGATGTTGTAGCAAATAATGATGAGGACTGTTTTAGAGCGTATTCAATGGCAAATCATCCAGCAGAAGGTAATATTATTATGCTTAATGTCAGAATAGCAACACCTCCACCTGCTCTATGGGATCAAGTGCCTCCAGGAATTGCTTCCTCTTATATTTTCAATCTTAAAGAGGGTGATAAAGTCACAATTTCAGGTCCTTTCGGAGAGTTTTTTGCTAAGGAAACAGATCGTGAAATGCTTTATTTAGGCGGTGGCGCTGGAATGGCTCCAATGAGGAGTCATTTGTTTGATCTATTGGATACTCAAAAAACAAAACGAAAGATTACATTCTTTTATGGAGCGCGCTCAGCAAGGGAAATGTTTTATCATGAAGATTTTCTTAGGCTTGAAAAAGATTATCCAAACTTTAAATATATTGTTGGCTTATCTGAGCCGATGCCTGAGGATAAGTGGGAAGGGCCAACAGGATTTATTCATAACGTTGCTTTTGATGAGTACCTTAAAGACCATGAAGATCCTTCAGAAATTGAATATTATATGTGTGGACCGCCAATGATGATTGATGCGTGCGACAAAATGCTGTATGATCTTGGCGTTGAAAGAGATATGATTGCATATGACAGTTTTGGTTAAATTTTTATCAAAATTGTTCATCAATAATACCCTTAAAGCCCTTTATCTTTTTTTTGCAATCCTTTTCATTGGATGCGGAGCAAATAATGCTTATATCGATATCACAGGTCCAGCGATGGGAACCTCTTATACTATTCGCCTGGTACCAAAAAGAGGTTCAAATCCAAATACAGATTTGATTAAATCAAAAATTGACTCAACTCTTGAATCAATAAATGATCAAATGTCCACTTATGTTATAAATAGCGATATATCACTATTCAATAAACTTGGTGAAAATGCAGCAATAGTTATCTCAAGCGATTTTAAAAAAGTAATTATGAGATCTATTTATTGGTCAGAAAAATCAAATGGAGCGTTTGATATTACTTCTCTTCCCCTTACAAATGTATGGAGGGAAGGTAAGAAAGATAGAGAGTACAAGGAAAAATGGGAGCCCCCTTCAGATCTTGATATAGCTATTGCAAAAGATAACGTAGGGTTTAACAAAATTAAGCTATCCCACAATTCTCTAATCAAAGCAAAAAAAGGTCAGCAGATTGATGTGAATGCTATTGCAAAAGGTTGGGGGGTAGACCACCTTTTTTCATTAGTGAATTCTTTTGGTTATAATAATTATATGGTTGAGATTGGAGGCGAGGTTAGGGTTTCAGGGAGAAATATCCAAAAAAAACCATGGAAAATTGGGGTTGATTACCCTTTACCAAACACTAATCCAGGCGAAAAAATTATGGGTATTGTTTCTTTGATAGATAAATCATTGGCAACATCTGGTAATTATAGAAATTTTTTTGAGCATGATTCCAAAAAATATTCACATATTATTGATCCCAGAACCGGCTATGCAATTGAGTCGAATATAGCATCGGTTACGGTGATAGCAAAATCATGTATGGACGCTGATGCAGTTGCAACGGTATTGAATGTTATGTCTTTAGAATCGGGAAAACAGATGGTAGAAAATAATGACGATATAGAAGCTTTTTGGGTAGTTAATGAAGGTGGAAGTTTTACAACTGTAAAATCTAGTGGTATGGATATCAGTCTTTTAAATTAATATTTGGTTGCTGCGATGGATCATCACAATCTCCGCCTTTCAAGCATACACAGTTCTCAACAACACCACCACAAGATCCTTGTAAAGGTTTGTTATTAAAAATAATACCAATAGACATCCCTAGAATTGCAAGCCCAATAACAGCAATTGTTAACAGTAATTCCATGATTAAATTTAAAACAAAATAAAAATATAATTTTACATCAATAATTAGGATGATAAGTAAAACAATATTTAAGTTTTGATTAATAATTAATAACAATAATTCAAAAAACTATGAAAATAATAACTTTCATTTTATCATTATCGACAACTCTTTTCGCTGGCTCATCCAGCGCTCCTCATCTCGAAGGTGGTGATTTATCTATATTATGGGTGATTCCATTTGCAGGTATTTTACTTTCAATTGCTATTTTTCCATTAATCGCACCAGAATATTGGCACCACAATTTTGGAAAAATCTCTGCATTTTGGGCTGCGCTATTTATTCTTCCTTTTCTTCTCTCTCAAGGATGGCAAATAGCTTTATATGAGGTTTTACATGTAGGCTTACTTGAGTATATTCCCTTTATTATCCTTCTGCTTGCATTGTTCACTATCTCAGGAGGTGTCCAATTGACTGGCTCACTTGTAGGAACCCCTATTGTTAATAGTGGAATTATTCTTGTAGGCACATTACTTGCTAGTTGGATGGGTACTACTGGAGCGGCAATGCTACTAATAAGACCTCTTCTTAGAGCGAACAAGGATAGGAAACATAAAGTTCATATTGTCATATTTTTCATTTTCCTTGTAGCGAACATAGGTGGATCACTAACTCCATTAGGAGACCCGCCGCTTTTCTTAGGTTTTTTAAAAGGAGTTGATTTTTTCTGGACAACTAAGGCGATGTTCCTTCCTATGGTATTTATGATAATTTCACTTTTAATAATATTTTATTTTTATGATTCATTTCAATATCGAAAAGAATCAGATCTACCTCCATCTACAAATAATGAAAAAATTGCAATTAAAGGATCATTCAATTTGTTACTAATCGCAGGAGTAGTATTTTCTGTGCTTTTAAGTGGTTTTTGGAAGCCTAATATTGATTTTACTGTTTTTCATGTCCATGTCGAACTTCAAAACCTTACTAGAGATGGGCTTTTGCTTATGCTAACTTATTTGAGCTGGAATTATACATCTAAAGAAATTCGTGATGGAAATGAGTACACATGGTTTCCAATTCAAGAAGTGGCAAAGCTTTTTGCAGGCATTTTTATAACAATTATACCCGCGATAGCGATTTTAAAAGCTGGAACATCTGGTGCTCTCTCTGCTGTAATTAATTCTGTTTCTAGTGATTCTGGGCCAGTAAATCATATGTATTTTTGGCTTACAGGAATACTATCTAGCTTTCTTGACAATGCTCCTACGTACCTAGTGTTTTTTAATACAGCTGGAGGAGATGCTCAAATCTTGATGGGTGAATTGTCACAGACATTGTTAGCAATTTCGGCTGGTGCTGTCTTTATGGGCGCAAATACCTATATTGGAAATGCACCAAACTTTATGGTAAAATCTATTGCTGAGTCATCTGGAATAGAAATGCCTTCATTTTTTGGCTACTTTTTTTATTCCGTGATCATTTTATTTCCTTTGTTTGGAATTGTTACCTTTCTGTTCTTCTAGATATATGAGAATTTCAAAAGTAACAACTAAATCTGGTGACAGAGGGAATACTAGTCTTGGTAATGGTGAACGAGTCTCTAAATCACATTTACTAATAAATTTACTTGGAGATATTGACGAATTAAATTCTCATCTAGGCTTAGCTTTATCATCATGTAAATCAAAATCGATTGCTTCAGAACTTCAGTCTATTCAACAAGACTTATTTAATCTTGGTGGAGAGATTTCAATTATTAATTCGGGAACTATACTCATAAATGATGACAAGGTAGAATTCCTTGAAGAGCGAATTAATTATTTAAATCAAACCTTAAAACCTTTAAAAGAATTTATAATGCCTGGAGGTGATGAATTTTGCTCAAGATTGCATTTAGCGAGAGCTGTTTGTAGAAGAGCAGAAAGGTCTTGCGTAGCAATCTTGGATCTAATTAAAGAAAAAAATATTTGGCTACCCTATTTAAATCGACTGAGCGACTATCTTTTTGTTTTAGCTCGATATGTCTCTTCTGAACGCGGCTCTGAAGAAATACTCTGGAAACGTTAAATTTTATCCTCATTCCTTAGCTTTAATATATAAATAATACTTAAATTCTTGGTCTCTAAAGATTATGAATAACTGGAAACAACTAAATCAAGGCATTAAGAATTCTGACAGAATAGTGCTTTCAACTCATATGAATCCAGATGGGGATGGATTAGGAAGCGCTGTAGCGATGCATAGCTACATTTCTAATCTAGGTGTAGATTGCAGGATAATTCAAATTTCAAATTTTCCCGATCAATACAGTTTTTTGAATGATAGGAATATAATAGAAACATACGATCTAACCATCCACGATTCTTGGCTAGCTGAAGTTGACCTCGCTTTAATTTTTGATATTGGCGCATATAATAGACTTGGACCTCTTGGTGATAGACTATTCTCAAATAAAACTAAGGTAATAAATATAGACCATCACCCAAAGTTAAATGATGAGCGTTTTTACGAACATTATATCAATATTGAAGCTGCAGCTACCGGTGAAATGGTCTACGACTTTCTACAGGAAAATCAAATAAATATGAACGAAGTTATTGCTAAAGGTATATATACCGCAGTTATGACTGATACAGGTTCTTTTCGTCATAATAATACCAATCAAAAAAGTCATAAAATAGCAATGGATTGTCTGGCTTATGATATTGACAATTCTAAAATTTATCAATCTATTTATGAAAATAAGTCTGTAGCTCAAATTTCTTTACTAGCAAAAGTAATAGACAATTTAAGGTTTGATTTAGATGGTAAAGTTGCTTCATTCATCATTTCAAAAAATATGATTAATGATAGTGGTATCACACCTGATGAGGTTGATGGTTTTACAGACTTTGTTAGATCAATTAATAGAGTAGAAGTTGCTATCATGGTTTGTGAGAATGAATTAGAAAAATGTCGTATAAATTTTAGATCTAAGGGTAAGTACACTATTAATAATATTGCTAAAGAATTCGGAGGCGGAGGGCACAAATTTGCAGCTGGTGCTACTGTTGAAGGAAAAACCGATATTGTATTGCAAAAAATATTAGACAAAACTTTTTTCGAAATTGATCAACAAAACAAGGCTCAGATTTAATGAAGATTTTATTAGCAAAAAATGCCGGTTACTGCTTTGGAGTTCGCGATGCCGTTAATATGGCATATGATACTGCAAAAGAGCATGGAGATGTATATATGCTCGGCCATATTGTTCACAATGAAAACGTGGTTGATGATCTAGATAAAGTTGGGGCTAAAGTAGTTGACTCATTAGAAGAAGTACCAGACGGTAGGCCTGTTCTCCTTCGTGCTCACGGTACTCACGTAGATATAACAAGGCAAGCCGAAGAAAAAAAAATGAATATTGTTGATGCTACTTGCCCACTAGTTAGGGATATACATGATGAGATCAAAGACCTTGAAAAAGATGGAAGAAAAATTATTATCATTGGAGATCACGGTCATGATGAAGTTGTTGGTATTGCAAGTCAAGTAAAAAACCCTGTAATTGTTGCAACTTCTGAAGAAGCTATGCGTTTGAGAAAAACTAAGAGAGCTGGTATCGTAAGTCAATCAACGCAAACTATAGAAAATGTTCAAGAGATAGTAAATATTTTGATGAGCAAAGTAGTGGATCTTAGATTTGTAAATACGATCTGCTTTCCTACTAAAAGAAATCAAGAACAAATAAAAGAATTATCAGAAAAATGTGATACGATGATTGTTATTGGATCATTTACCAGTGCTAATTCTAAGCGTTTAACAGATTTATCGAAAGAGCGCAATACTAGCTCTTATCAAGTAACATGTGCAGATGATATAGATGAGACATGGCTTGATAATTGTGAAACAGTTGGAATATCTGCTGGAGCTAGCACACCAGATAATATTATAAATGAAGTTCTTGAAAGAATTAAAGAAATAGGAAATGTCCAGAAGGAGGAGATTTATGCCTAAAAACGAAAATTTTGAAGTAAAAGTTGGTTTAGCTGAAATGCTTAAAGGTGGCGTTATTATGGATGTAATGAATGCTGAGCAAGCTAAGCAAGCTGAGCAAGCTGGTGCTGTAGCAGTAATGGCGCTCGAAAGGATACCGGCTTTAATTAGAAAAGAGGGTGGAATAGCACGAGCAAGCGACCCTCAAATGATAAAAGATATTCAGAATTCAGTTACAATACCTGTAATGGCAAAGGCGCGTATTGGACACTTTGCTGAAGCCCAGATATTAGAAGCACTAGAGGTAGATTTTATTGATGAAAGTGAAGTTCTAACTCCAGCTGACGAACATAACCATATTTGGAAGAATGATTTTAAAGTTCCTTTTGTATGTGGTTGCAGAAACCTAGGTGAAGCCTTGAGAAGAATTGGTGAGGGGGCCGCTATGATACGCACAAAGGGTGAGCCAGGTAGTGGAAATATTGTTGAAGCAGTAAGACATATGCGCCAAGTTCAAAATGAGATTAAAGGCCTAACAGTAATGGATCAAGATCAGTTGATGGCGGCAGCTAAAAATATGGGGGCTCCTTTTTCCCTGGTTCAACAGGTTGCTAAGCTTGGAAAGCTTCCTGTGCCTAACTTTGCTGCTGGAGGTATAGCAACACCAGCTGACGCATCATTGATGATGCAACTTGGAGCAGAAACCGTCTTCGTGGGCTCTGGTATATTTATGAGCGACGATCCAGTTCCTAGAGGAAAAGCTATTGTCGATGCTGTAACCTATTATCAGGATGCTAAAAAATTAGTTGAAATTTCTACTGGTTTAAAATCTGCAATGAAAGGCGTTGATATGTCTGAAATTCCAGAAGCTGAAAGAATGCAGGAAAGAGGTTGGTAAATAGCGGTTTAGCACTATGATTGGAATATTAGCATTGCAGGGTAATTATCAAGCCCATATTAAAATTCTTATTGGATTAAAAATTCCAGTTAAAGAAATTAGATACCCAGATCAATTGATAGACATCGATGGATTAATTATTCCTGGCGGTGAATCAACAACAATTAATGATCTAATGAAAAGAGTTGGTTTTCATGATGAAATAAAAGATTTTTCCTTGAAAAAACCAATTTTAGGTACTTGCGCAGGTCTTATTATGATGAGCTCACTCATCAGAAATGACAATCAACTATCTACTTTAGGTATTCTTGATATTGAGGTTTGTCGTAACGCTTATGGGAGGCAAGCTGACTCTTTCATAGGGAATGTAAACATCAATATTAATGAGCAAGCCTTTAAAATTAAAGCACCATTTATTCGTGCTCCTAAGATAATTAGTGTAGGTAAATCAATTGATGTTATAGCAAAATGCAATAGTGATATTGTCGTTGTTAGATCTGGTATTCATTTCGGCTTAACTTTTCACCCTGAATTAAGTGATATAGCTTTTTTCCATAATTATATTTTCACAAAAAAAAATGAACTCATGAAAGAAAATAATGCTGCTTAATTTATTGCCTAAAATAAAATCTCCATCTGATGTTCGTAAGCTGAATTCAGATGAATTAAATAAATTAGCTGATGAGCTCAGGCATTTTACCATAGAAACGGTTACTGAAATAGGAGGTCATCTAGCACCTACTTTAGGAGTAATTGAGCTAACCGTTGCTCTCCATAAAGTCTTTAATACGCCCAAAGATAAGGTCGTATGGGATGTTGGACATCAAGGTTATGCACATAAGATATTAACCGGAAGACTGGATAGGTTTAATACGATTCGAAAAATGGGTGGTTTAAGCGGATTTTTAAAAATTAGCGAGAGTGAGTATGACGCTTTTGGAGCTGGCCACGCCTCAACTTCAATTTCAGCTGCCGCTGGAATTGCTGAAGCCCAAAAAATTAACGGCAAGAATCATAGGGTAGTCTCAGTTATTGGTGATGGCTCAATGACGGGTGGATTAGCTTTTGAGGCAATGAATAATGCCGGACATTTAAAAACACCTATGCTAGTAATTCTAAATGATAATGAAATGTCTATAAGTCCAAATGTTGGTGCCTTAAATACTTATTTGACTAAAATTGTGACAAACCCAGTTTATAATCAAATTCGATCTGAGATATGGGATGTTGCAGGTAAACTGACTTTTGGAAAGAAAACTATCCAAAAGATATTAAGAAAAGTTGAGGAGAGCTTGAAATCTTTTCTTGTTCCTGGTATGCTATTTGAAGAGTTGGGTTTTAGATATTTTGGACCGATTGATGGTCACAATCTAGATGAGCTTGTTTCGACATTAGATAAAATTAAAGATCTAAAAACCCCATGCTTACTTCACATCCTAACAAAAAAAGGCAAAGGCATGGTTTCTACTAATTCAAATAATGATGAATATTATTTAGACGCTGTAAAGTTTCATGCGGTGAAACCGACTAGCAAGACTAATGGAAAAATCGATGAAAAAACTTCCTCTGTGGTTAAATCACCTGTTTTTCAAGATGTTTTTGGATCACTTGTATGTGAAATAGCAAGAAATAGAAATGATACGGTATGTATCACTGCAGCCATGCGTGAGGGAACAGGTTTAGTTCCTTATGCAAAAGAATTTCCATCGCGTTACTATGATGTTGGAATAGCTGAAGGGCATGCTGTTACTTTTGCAGCAGGACTAGCAACTCAAGACGTCAGACCTATAGCAGCTATATATTCTACATTTTTACAAAGAGCTTATGATCATATTATTCATGACGCAGCTATTCAGCATCTTCCAGTAGTATTTTGCATGGATAGAGCGGGAATTGCTGGCGAAGACGGACCTACTCATCACGGCGCTCTCGATATTGCATATTTAAAATGCGTTCAAGATCTAATTGTGACTGCCCCCAAAGATGGAAATGAACTCAGACATTTGCTCTACACTGCGCTCGACTATACCGATGGCCCTTTTTCAATTCGCTACCCCAAAGCAAACTCAGTTAATTTTGACACAAAAGGTCAAGCTGAGCTATTACCAATTGGTAGTTGGGAAGTCTGTCGTAAATCGGATGGAAATACTGTAATTCTTGCAGTTGGTCCTCAGGTGTTTGACGCAATTAATGCCGCTGAAAACCTTATCCAAAAAGGAATAGAGTGTGAAGTGGTGAACTGTAGATTCATCAAACCAATGGATGTAAACTATTTAAGATCTGTTATAAATAAATTTCAAAATGTTATAACAATTGAGGAAGGCGTTAAGACTGGCGGTTTTGGTGAAAGTGTTGCATCTTGGCTTATAACACATGAGTATAAGGGCAATGTAAAAATTATATCTCTTCCAGATGAATTCGTAGAGCACGGCCCTAGAGATCTTCTTCTTGAAAAATGGGGTGTAAATCAAAATGGAATAGAAAAGGCAGTGATCAATATAGATAACCCTGTAAAGCTTCAATATTGATTTTATGAGCTCTTTAGTCCTTGTAGCTGTAGGCTTTACTGCTTTTTTTCTGGGCTATAAGTTTTATTCAAAGTATCTATCTCAAAGTATTTTTGATATAAATAAACCGCTAACTACCCCCTCGATAAGCATGTCTGACGGTATTGATTATCATGCTACAAAAAAACACATTCTTTTTGGCCATCATTTCACTTCTATAGCTGGCGCAGCTCCAATTATAGGTCCATGTGTTGCGGCTTATTGGGGATGGCTTCCTGCATTACTTTGGATTTTGATTGGAACAGTATTTATGGGTGCTGCCCATGATTTGGGGGCCCTAGTTCTAAGCGTAAAAGAACAGGGTCGAAGCATTGCAGATATAACTTCATCTGTGATTAGCAAACGTGTTCGATTAATGTTTCTTGTTTTTGTTTTGCTATTGGTATGGCTTGTACTTGCTGTTTTCGCAATGGCAATTGCTGATCTTTTCGTTTCAGTCCCAACATCTGTTATTCCAGTAAATATTCAGATAGTAATTGCTTTAATTATGGGAGTACTGTTAAATAAAAAAAATATAAATGGCCTGTTTCTCTCATTGTGCTCTGTAGCTTTACTTTATTTTTTCGTTTGGGTTGGATCAAACAACCCTATAATTCTTTTTACCTCTGCCTCAGCTCCTGATATAAAAAATATCTGGATCATTCTTTTATTTATTTACGCTTCTATTGCAAGTTTACTTCCTGTCTGGGTCCTCCTTCAGCCAAGGGATTATATAAATAGCCATCAGTTATTTATTGGACTTGCACTATTATTTTTAGGTGTTATAGTTTCTCAGCCTGTCGTTTCTGCGCCAGCAATAAGACCTCTTTCTGATCCAAGCGCTCCTAATTTATTTCCTTTGCTTTTTGTTACTATTGCATGTGGCGCAATTAGCGGCTTTCATGGTTTAGTTGCATCTGGAACTACTTCTAAACAATTGGAAAATTTTACTGACGCAAGAATGATTGGATATGGAGGAATGCTTGGCGAAGGAACTCTTGCTTTAATATCTACTATCGCAGCTGTTGCGGGAATTTCTCTAGTAGGTCATGCGAACCTTCCAAGTAACGGTTATATTGCTGACCTTGACTGGTCAATGTATTATGATACTTGGGAACATGCTAGTGGAAACAAAGCAGCAGCATTTGTTCTGGGCGGAGGAGCGCTTATAAAGTCACTTGGTATTCCAGAATCTTTTGCAAATACTTTAATGGCCGTACTAGTTATTTCATTTGCTGCAACAACACTTGATACCGCCATGAGAATACAGCGTTTCATTTTAAATGAGTTTGGAAAAGCTGCCAGAATAGAAATTCTTACAAATAAATACCTTGCTACGCTAATAGCGGTTTTACCAGCATTATTCATGACTTTTTGGAATATTGAAGATCCTTCATCTGGGATCTCCAAGCAAGCAGGATGGGTATTGTGGCCAATTTTTGGTGCGAGCAATCAAATGTTAGCAGCCTTAACCTTAATGGTTCTTACTCTTTATTTTTGGAAAAAAAGAAAACCTATATTACCATTATTAATTCCTATGATACTTTTAATGATTATAACTTTTTCAGCTTTAATGGTAAACGCGATTTCATTCTATGGAATAAATAATACTTTATTTATTTTAACTATTTTATTAATTGTATTGATAATTTGGATGTTATTTGAAGGTATAAATAAAATGCTTCAAATTAAAAAAACATATAAGGATATAAGCATCGATGTCAAAAAATAAAAAATCTTTTGATACTGCAAAGCATGAATGGGTGAAGAGCTTAACTGATGCTCCCTCAAGGAATTACAATTTTGACACTTTAAGCGGTAAAAAACTAGACCCTCTTTACTACCCAAAAAATCCTGATGAAAACTATATTGATAATATTGGCTTTCCTGGGCAGTATCCTTTTACGCGCGGTGTTCACTCAAGCATGTATCGCGGAAAACTTTGGACAAAAAGGCAGTTTTCTGGATTCGGTACTGCTCTCGAGACAAACAAGCGATTTCATTCATTATTGAAGAAAGGGCAAACAGGGCTATCCGTAGCATATGATATGCCAACATTGATGGGCTACGACCCAGATCACCCTTGGTCTGAAGGGGAGGTGGGTAAGTGTGGAGTCTCTGTTTCATGCCTAGATGATATGGAAGATCTTTTTTCTGGTATAAATCTTGGAGAAATATCGGTATCTCAAACAATTAATGGTCCAGCAATAATTCTGCTAGCTTTATATATCGCAACCGCAGAAAAACAAAAGGTTGATATCAAAAATCTCAGAGGTACTCTTCAAAATGATATATTAAAAGAATTTATTGCGCAAAAGGAGTGGATATTTCCTCCTGAACCATCCATGAGACTTGTTACAGATATGATTGAATTTTGCACTATAAACATGCCAAAGTATAACACTGTTTCAATTTCAGGTTATCACATTCGGGAGGCTGGCTCAACAGCTGCTCAAGAATTAGCATTTACGCTCGCTGACGGTTTTACATATGTTGAATATGCAATCAATGCTGGTATTGATATTGATTTATTTGCCCCAAGACTATCTTTCTTTTTCAATTCGCACCTAGATTTTTTTGAAGAAATAGCAAAGTTTCGCGCAGCTAGGAGAATTTGGGCAAAGCGAATGAAGAATAGCTATGGTGCTAAGAACCCTGAATCTTGGAAGTTAAGATTCCACACGCAAACCGCGGGATGCTCACTTACTGCGCAGCAACCAGAAAACAATATTTCCAGAACAGCTTTTCAAGGTCTTGCAGCTGTGCTTGGCGGTACACAGTCTCTGCACACCAATTCTATGGATGAAACACTAGCATTGCCTTCTGAAAAAGCAGCTGAAATTGCATTGCGAACGCAACAGATAATAGCTTTTGAAACTGGAGTATCTAATGTGACAGATCCTCTAGGCGGTTCTTGGTTTGTAGAGAACCTTACAGACCAAATTGAAGACGAGGCGGAAAAATATTTTAAAGAAATTGAAACTATGGGTGGTGTTATACCTGCAATAGAAAAAGGTTATTTTCAGTATGAGATTTCACGTTCAGCGTCTGCCCACCAAAAAAAAATAGACAGCAATGAGCTTATTCATGTAGGGGTTAATGATTTTACAAAGCCTGATGAAAAGATCGATATACCAATATTAGAAATTGGAAGAGATGTTGAAGAGTATCAGAATAAAAAAATAGAAAAACTTAGAAAATCCAGGGATGGCGAGTATGTTAAAAAAACTTTATCCGAAGTTGAAGATTCATGTAGAAATGGCAATAACTTGCTACCGTCAATTATAGGAGCTGTAAAAGCTGGAGCAACAATGGGTGAAATAGTAATAATAATGAAAAATGAATTTGGTGAATGGAATGAAACTTCTGTGTTTTAAATTCGTAGTTAAAGATTAGGGGATTTGTTTGAGTCATGAATAGTAAAATATTTAGTTTGATTTTAGGGGTTTTATCTGTAATCCTATTTTGGATAGGATGGGTTTCCTTTAATCCTAGCGATGAAAAAGCAATGGCTAGATTTGTTTCTGTTGAGAACCTCGTTAATAACAAAATTTCGTCTAGAATAAAATTAGGTGGAATTGTTAAAAATGGTTCAATCGAGATATCTAAGTCAAACCAGCTTGAATGCTTCTTTGTTTTAAAAGAAGGTTCTGCTGAGCTTGCAGTTAATTACTCTAAGACTCGACCTGACTTATTTAAAGATGGTGCTGAGGTTATAGTTACGGGTGAATACCGTGATGGTGTCTTTGTTGCTGATGAACTTCAAACAAAATGCGCATCTCGCTATGAGGGTGATTTACGTGAAGAGTCTAATTATAAACTTGAAGAATTAGAAACATGACTCCTGTTGCTGGGGGAGTAGCATTAAACCTAGCGCTGGGTTGCAGTGTACTTTCAATTATAACGCTAATTGCATACAACCGCACTCTAGATCATCGGTTGTTTCTTGCTGGTCAAAGGCTAGGTTTAGCAATATCTTTTTTTGTTTTTATTTCCACCTTCATTCTGGGCTACCAGCTTTTTGTAAGCAATTTTGATATTGATTATGTTGCTCGATATACAAGCTATGAAACACCTAATATTTTTAAAATTTCTGCATTATGGGCTGGTCAATCAGGCTCATTATTATTTTGGCTTTTTATTCTATCTATTTTCAATACTGTAACCATTATTCAAAATCAAGACAGGCATTTAAACTTAATGCCATGGGTCATAATAACGATGTCTGTTATACAGCTTTTTTTTCTCATACTAACCAATTTTATTACAAACCCATTTGAACCAACCCAAGCGGACTTTGTCGTTCAAAATGGCAATGGATTAAATCCATTACTTCAAAATATCACTATGGCTATTCACCCTCCAACATTATACCTTGGTTATGTTGGTTTTTCTGTTCCATTTGCATTTGCTTTTTCTGCTCTTGTTAATAAAGACATTGGAGCTTTATGGATTCGAAGCATAAGAAGATGGACTCTTGTTTCATGGTTATTTTTAAGCATTGGTATTATTTTAGGTGGCTGGTGGGCATATCAAGAGTTAGGTTGGGGTGGTTATTGGGCCTGGGATCCCGTTGAAAATGCAAGCTTTATGCCATGGCTTACTGCAACCGCTTTTCTACACTCAATAATTGTTCAAGAAAAAAAAGATATGCTTCGAGTTTGGAATATGGTTCTTATCATTTTAACATTCAGCCTGTGTATTTTTGGAACTTTCTTAACTCGTTCTGGTGTAATGAGCTCTGTTCACTCCTTTACCGAGTCTTCTCTTGGCCCTGTATTTTTATCGTTTGTTTTTATAATTCTTGCAAGTTCCTTTGGATTGATGTTTTCACGAATGACAGTTTTAAAATCCCCAAGGAAAATTGAATCTGTTTCATCAAGAGAAAGCGGGTTTTTATTTAATAACTTAATTTTTGTAGTTATGTGTTTTGGAGTGTTTTGGGGCACATTATTTCCAGTTATAACCGAATGGTTCAATGGAGATAAAATTTCTGTAGGACCTCCTTTTTTTAATCAGATTAATACACCTATTGGTTTAGCTCTACTAGCCCTGACAGGAATTGGCCCTATGCTTGCATGGAAAGGTACTTCCAATAATAAACTAATACAGAACTTTGCACTTCCTATTGCATTTGGACTTTTAGGAGCAATCATATTTGTTTTTTTAGGGTTCACTACTTATACAATTATATCTTTTAGTCTGTGCATTTTTGTTGTTATAGCTATTTCAAGTGAGTTTATCAAGGGTGTTAAAGTTCGAAAAAGCAAGTTTAATGAAACGATATTCTTATCTTTATATAAAATGATTGAAAAGAATCGCTCACGATATGGTGGTTATATTGTCCATCTTGGAATTGTTTTAATGTTTGTTGGTTTTACAGGTCATGCATTTGACAAAGAAAAAGAATTTGGTATTCAGGTTGGACAAATCGAGAGCGTGGCTAATTATAATTTCCAATTAACAAGAATGTATGAAGAAGAACGACCCAATCATTATGCATGGATAACTGATTTGCGCGTGTCAGATGCTGCTGGAAATTTCATTACAAGCCTTCGACCAGAAAAAAGAGTTTATTTTCACAAAAATCCCGATATAAATAAGCGACAGCCTCATAGTGAATTAGATATATATTCAACAATGAATAAAGACATCTACTCGATATTCTCTTCTGTAAGCAGTGATAATAGTATCGCATTCATTAAAATTATGATTAACCCTTTAGTAAAATGGGTATGGATCGGAGGATACATATTGGCCTTTGGCACGTTAATTGCGTTGTGGCCTAGAAAGGATTAAGCTTTGGATTTTCTTGCTAACCATATTTTTACTATCATTATATTTGTAGCACCACTCATATATTCTATTCAGCCATTATTACTATCTAAAATCAATGTAATTAATAACGCCTACGATAAAGATTTATTAAAAAGAAAAAAAATCATTTTATATCGTCAAATAAAAGAACTTGAAATGGAATTTGATATTGGAAATTTAAATAAAGATGATTTTTTGTTGCGTAGATCTGAAATAAAAGCCGAAGTGTCTGAAATTATAGCCAGTATAAAGAAAAAATGAATGCTTTATGTTAAGAACATTTGCAAGTCTTTTAACAGATTGAGCGTTCTTGATGGTATAAGTTTCACACAAAACAAAGGTGAAATCATTGCCTTGATGGGTAAAAATGGCTCAGGAAAAAGTACTCTTCTGAGGATAATTGCCAGAATTATGAAAGCAGATTCAGGAACAGTAGCATTTAAAGAAAAGAATTTGATTGCAGCCGATAGCATACATCGACAGAATATCCTTTACATCGGACACGATCCTGGTTTGTATTCATTTTTTTCACCAAGAGAAAATTTAAGATTTCTTTTAAGCCTCAGAAGCTTGACATCGAAAGAAAAATATATTGAAGAAAAATTAGATCGTTATGGGTTAATTGATTTTATTGACAATCCAATCAATGTTTTTTCAAGAGGAATGTTGCAAAAGTTGAAGCTTGTTCAAATTGATTTAATTAATCCTGATTTACTGTTATTTGATGAGCCCTATTCAAGTCTAGATGAAGATGGAATCTTACTAGTAGATCAATTAATTGCAGAAATTAAAATACAAAATAAATCTGCAATTCTAGTTCTTCATGATAATCAAAAAGCTAAAATTCATGGAGATCGCATCCTAAGATTAGAGTCAGGTAGTATTTTTTAAAAAATGCTTCTTAATTTAATTAAAAAAGAACTTTTAATAGAGTTCAGGTCAAAGCAAATTATTTTATCAATGTTAATATTTGGTTTGGCTATCATTCTTATTTTTGCACTTTCTTCAAATATATCATCTGAGATTTTATCTAATTATTCAGCAGGAATGTTTTGGTTGATGAATTTGTTCATTGTTGTTATTGGCGTACATCGTTCATTCGCATATGAAAAAGAGTTTGATGCTTTTTCATTGATGGTATCAGCTCCAGTTGATCGTGGCCTGATATTTCTTTCCAAATGGGTTAGCGGATTTATTTTTATAACTACTACGCAACTAATTATCATTACTCCTTTTTTCAAATTACTTCTTTTAGACATTCCCGAAAACCTTTCTTTTTTTATTCTAACTTCACTATTAGTTAATCTAGCTATGATGTCCATTGCTAGTATTGTTTCAGGTATTGTGATTAGATCAAACTTCAGTGAAATACTTTTACCACTTTTAATGTTCCCTTTGCTATCACCTTTAATGATTGCTGCAACTAAAATTTCCAATAATATAATTAATTCACAATCCTATGAATTATGGAATGTTTGGGTTCTAATTATAGTTTCAATTGTTGTATTATTTGGACTTGCTGGATATGCTTTATTTGATTTTATAGTGGAAGAATAATGAAATTATTTTTTAGTATTAGAAATAATAGAATTTTTGTTGGCTTTATTGCTGCTCTGTTTCTTATAAATCTTTTAAATATAATATTTAATACTCCCATGATTTTAGATCAGCATTGGGCCCAAAAAATTTTTTATGTTCATGTACCATCAGCCTGGGTAGGTTTTTTGTCGTATTTCATCGTAATGATTGCTGGATTTATGCTATTTATAAAGAATGATGATACTTGGGATGATATTGGTCTAGCTGCAGCTGAAATTGGTACTTTCTTTATGGGGCTCGTTCTGATAACTGGCCCAATATGGGCTAAGCCAATCTGGGGAACATTTTGGATATGGGAGCCTCGATTAACTACCACGCTTATTTTATTCTTATTTTATTTAGGTTATTTCATGTTTCGATCTTTTGGAGGAAATATCGAGCGCATCAGACGCCAAGCTGCTGCGTTAGGAATTCTAGCATTCATAAATGTTCCTATAATTTTCGTATCTGTACAATTCTGGGAGCCTGAGATTCAATCTCACCCTCAAGTAGAGATGGCAAGCCAGCCTGAAGGAATATTATACCCTTTTATTTTTTCACTTATTTCCTTCACGCTCTTATATGTTTTAATGCTTAGATACAGATCGCATATTTTACGATATAAAAATTCACAATAATTACGATGTATAATTTTTTTAATTATTTTTTATTTGTGTATGTTGCTGTGTTTGGTTCTATTATTTTCTGGTTTCTATACCATCTTAAGAATGAAAAAAAATCAAATAAGGAATAGCTTTAACTAGAGGTTTTCTATTATGTCAAAAAAAATTGTTCATATCGTTGGAACTGGTACAATTGGTGAACCACTTATCGGCTTATTGTGTGATTATAAAGAGCAGCTTGGAATTGACCAGATAACTTTTCATAAAAATACCCCACTAAAAGATGATCGCTCAAAAGTTCTCAGTCTTTTGAAGCGGGGAGCTCGTATTTCTGTTAATGAAGATAAAATAACAGGATTTAAAGAATTAGGTATTGAATCTGATTTAATTGCTGAAGAAGCAATTTCAAGAGCCTCTGTAGTTATCGATTGTACTCCTTCAGGCGTTGGGAGTAATAATAAAGAGTCTTTTTACAAAAATTTTTTAAAGGATGTAAAAGGCTTTATTGCTCAAGGAAGTGAAGATGGATTTGGGATGAAATACGCTAGAGGAATTAATGATAAAATCATGAAAGAGAATACTGATAATCAGTTCATACAGGTCGTATCTTGCAATACCCATAATATTTCCTGTATTACAAACACAATAGCAATCAATGAGGATGGCCCAGACAACCTTAAAGAGGGTAGATTTATGTGCATAAGAAGAGCAAATGACACTAGTCAGGTTGGAAGTTTTATTGCTGCACCATCAGTCGGCTCACATGACTATGAAACGTTTGGATCCCATCACGCAAAGGATTCACACGACCTTTTCTCAACGCTTGGATATGATTTGAATATGTTCTCATCTGCTATGAAAATAAACAGTCAATATATGCATGTTCTTTGGTTTTATCTCAAAACGAAAGAACCTATAACGTTGAATAACGTAAAAGACAGATTGCAAAAAAATGACCTTGTTGCGATGACATCAAAAAATATGACTTCCACAGTTTTTTCATTTGGAAGAGATCATGGCCATTTTGGCAGAATTTTAAATCAAACCGTTGTTGTAGAACAATCATTGCATGTTAAAAATAATCACGAAGTTTACGGCTATTGTTTTACTCCTCAAGATGGTAATTCGATCTTAAGTAGTATATCTGCTACTGAGCACTTTTTGTACCCACATTCTTTTGAAGATAAAGTACAATGTCTAGGTGAGCTATTTTTTGATGAAATTTGACCTAGCTATTGATAGAATAGTAACTGGCCCTTTTCAAGAAAACACATTTTTAATTAGAGATGTATCTTCTCAAAAAGCACTCATTATTGATCCTGGGGATGACGATAATGTTATTATTGATTTTATAAATAATGAAAAACTCAAGCCCCTTGCAATTTTAAATACACATGCTCATTTAGATCATATTGGAGCAGTTTCAAAGCTTCAGAGCTTATTTGATTTACCATTTTATTTGCATAAAAATGAAAAAATGATTTTAGATATGTATGAACAAAGCTGCGAGATGTTTGGAGTTGAAGTAAAACAAAAACCTATTGTTGATTTTTGGATTTCTGATCATAAAAGTCTCACTTTCGATCAATTTAAGATCAATATTATTAAGACTCCTGGTCATACCCCAGGAGGCGTTTGTTACGAAATTGAAGAACACGTTTTTGTAGGCGACACTCTTTTTTATGGAAGCGTTGGCAGGACTGACCTTCCTGGTGGCAGCCCAAGTCAGCTTAAAAATTCTTTATTATTTTTAATTAAAACAGTTAATCATGACAAAATAATTCACCCAGGTCATGGAGATGATACAAAATTAAAATATGAATTAATTTCGAATCCATTTTTAACTTTTATGTAAATTCATTTCTATGAAAATAACAGATTACATTAAACAATCTAATAAAACTCTTTTTAGTTATGAGATAATCCCTCCTTTTAGAGGTGGTTCAATTGATAAGGTTTTTAAATTGGTTGAAGAACTGATGCCGTACGATCCACCTTTTATTGATCTCACTAGTCGCTCTGCCGAGTCATATTATCAGGATGATGGTCGTGGTAATTTAGTTGAGCATATAAGAAGAAAAAGACCCGGGACTATTGGAATAAGCGCGGCAATAAAAAATAAATTCAATGTTGAGACCGTGCCTCATATTCTTTGCAATGGATTTACAAAAGAAGAAACCGAGGATGCGCTTATTGAACTTAATTATTTGGGAATTGACAATATTCTTGCCGTAAGAGGTGATGAGCTTAGACAGAATAAAAAATTAGAAAAAAATAATATTTACAATAAATATGCTAGTGACTTAGTTGATCAAATCCAAAAAATGAATAATGGCAAATACTTAGAAAATTTAGTTGATCCTAACAAAACAAATTTTTGTGTTGGTGTCGGAGGTTATCCAGAAAAACACTTTGAAGCTCAGAGCATGAAGAGTGATATAGAAAAATTAAAATACAAAGTAGATTGTGGTGCTGATTATATTGTTACCCAAATGTTTTTTGACAATAAACACTATTTTAATTTTGTTGATCAGTGCAATAAAATTGGAATCAAAATCCCAATTATACCTGGAATTAAAATTTTGTCATTAGAGCGGCACCTGGAGGCGTTGCCAAAACATTTTTACCTTAATTTGCCAAAAGAATTAATTAAATCTGTTGAAGGAAAATCTAAAAGTGAAATTAGGGTTTCTGGGATTGATTGGGCAATGAGCCAGATTCAAGAATTAATTGAACATGGCGTTCCGTGTATTCATCTTTACATTATGTCATCAGCTAAATCAGCTGCTAAAGTTGTTTCTAGCTTCATTTAATTAGCAAAGTGACGATTTCTAACAAAAGTTTTACAAGGTTCCTAAATTCAATTATTTATGAAAATAATAAGCTGTTAATTGGTATATCTGGCGGCATTGATTCTATGGTTTTATTTGATCTTTGTTCAAAAAATATACCAAAAAATCAATTACATGGAATACATGTCAATCACAACCTTACTCATCAGGCACATGATTATGAAATTTTTGTAAAGAATAAGTTTATTGAAAAAAACATACCCTTAACTATTAAATCTGAAATAAGAAACAGCGTCAAAGGCGAAAGTATGGAGATGTGGGGACGAAGAATTCGTTATGAAAATTATTTTAAAACATTATATGATTTAAAATTTGACTATGCAATAACAGCTCACCATGCTGACGACAATATTGAAACGATTTTAATGAATATTCAGCAAGGATGCTCCATTAAGGGTTTAAGGGGTATTGTTCCAAAAAATAGGCAGATTATTAGACCGATGCTTAATTATAAAAAGTCTGATATAAATTACTATGCTAAAAAAAATAACATTGATTTTATTCATGATATATCTAATGATGATATATCAATAAAGCGTAACTATGTAAGAAAATGTATTGTCCCAAAACTTATTGAAAAAGATAGTTTGATTGTAAATAAATTTTCTAATATTTCTCAGAAATCACAAAATGCTATATTGAAAGAAAAAGTTTTAATGCGATTTTTAGCAATGAAAATAACGAAAAGTAAAAATGATAATTTTAATCTTAATGATAGCGATGTGTCGGAACTCAACATTTACTTCAAAATTAGATTAATTAAAGAAATCATTGGAGAGTCTGATATATCATGGAGACGCCACAAATACAATTTAATTAAGCATTTTATTGTCAAATCAAAAACAGGATCTAAATTAGAAATCAATAAGAGTTGGATAATTCTAAGAGATAGGTCAAAATGGATTTTAAGTTACAATAGAGCTAAAAAATCAAAAATTGATATTGATAGATTTGGGTATCATCATATTAACGATAACATTATTTCGTTTAAAAAAACTGATAAGCAAAACTTTCAAAGTGATTTAAATATAGAGTTAATAGATTTTGATAAAATAAAGAATAAAAGTATTCAAATTAGAAATTGGATGAAAGGTGATAAATTCCAACCACTTGGAATGAGGGGTAGCAAAAAAGTATCTGACTATTTAATTGACACTAAAGTTGATTGTTTTAATAAAGAAAAGCAATTAGTAGTTACAGCTGATGATGAGATAATTTGGCTATGCGGACAAAGATTGAGCGATAAGGTTAGAGTTACAAATGAAACTATTAATTTGATGGAACTTTCCATATATAAATAGATAAAATGAGTGATTCGCATAATTTAATTGAGTTAATATCTAAGTCTGATATTTCAGCAAGAGTTAAAAAGATGGGTTTAGAAATCTCCTCTTTTTATAAAGATGATTCTGTTGTTTTTGTTGTTATTTTAAATGGAGCAATCATATTTGCTGCTGACCTAATTAGAACTGTAAATATTGAATGTAAATTAGATTTTGTTAAGGTATCTAGTTATAAAGGCACTAAATCTGAGGGAAATATTAGATTTGAAAAAGATATAACATTGGATGTATCAGGAAAGAATATTATTATAGTTGAAGATATAATAGATACTGGAAATACAATTAAATACCTAAAAAAACACTTGAAAAGAAAAAATCCAAAATCAATAAGAATTGCTTCACTTTTAATGAAGCCTGACTCTTCAGAATTATCATCGAAAATTGATTGGATAGGATTTGAAATATCATCTGAATTTGTTGTTGGATATGGTTTGGATTATAATCAAGAATTCAGGAACTTAAACGCTATATTTAAGCTAGGGGAAGCTATTTAAAAAATGAACTCTAATTCAAAAAAAACAGATAAAGAAAAACTCAATTCGAAGAACAATATGCCTAAATCAAATAATGATAAAAACTCTGACAGTTTTCAAATTGGAAAAGCTAGTAAAACCAGTTTTATATGGATAATGATTTTGGTTTCAGCGGTTTTCTTATCAAATCTCTTTACAAATCCTAATGGCGAAGAAATTGAAGTTCAGTACTCTCAATATCGATCATTTTTGAATAAAGGCCTAATTTCAAAGGCCCAGATAGTTGATGAAGTTTTTCATGGTGAGCTAGCCCAAGAACAAAATATAATTAACAAGCGTGGCTCCTCAATTGATGTAAAAAGATTTCGATTGAAACTCCCTTTTATTGATCGGGACGTTATGAATGAATGGGATAAAAATGGTGTTGACTATAGTTTTAAGCAGCAAACAGTTGACTGGACGGGTTATTTCCTAAACCTATTGCCCTGGGTATTAATTCTTGGATTCTGGATTTTTTTAATGCGAAGAATGCAAGGCGGCGGCGGCGGAATGAAATCCATTTTTAATTTTGGCAAGAGTAAAGCAAAAATCTGGACATCAGATATGCCTAAAGTTACGTTTGATGATGTTGCTGGTTGTGTCGAAGCTAAAGAAGAATTGAATGAGGTCGTTGAATTTTTAAAAAAACCAAAAAGCTATCAAAAGCTTGGAGCTAAAATTCCAAGAGGAGTTTTACTTGTTGGCCCTCCTGGAACAGGTAAGACATTGCTAGCTCGTGCAGTTGCTGGAGAAGCAAATGTTGCTTTCTTCAGTTTAAGTGGAGCAGATTTTGTTGAGATGTTTGTAGGTGTCGGGGCTTCACGCGTAAGAGACCTCTTTGAACAAGGGAAGCAAAATCAACCTTGTATTATTTTTATTGATGAATTAGATGCTGTTGGAAGACAGCGCGGAGCTGGACTTGGAGGTGGTCATGATGAGAGAGAGCAAACTTTAAATGCTCTTTTAGTAGAGATGGATGGTTTTGAGCAAAGTGAAGATATAATTTTAATGGCAGCAACTAATCGTCCTGATGTTTTAGACACTGCATTGCTTAGACCAGGCAGGTTTGACAGGCAAATTATTGTAGACGTCCCTGATTTAAATGGCAGATTAGGCATATTAAACGTTCATACAAAAAAAATTGTAATGAATAAGAATAAGGTTGATCTTAAAGCTATTGCACAGGGTACACCTGGTATGGTTGGAGCAGATTTAGAAAATATTGTAAATGAAGCCGCTCTATTGGCTGCAAGAAAAAAGAAAAAATCAGTTGATATGTCAGATTTTGAGGAAGCTAAAGATAAAGTAATGATGGGAGTTCAGCGAACCAGCGTTGTTTTATCTGAAGAGGAAAAGAAAATTACAGCTTATCATGAAGGAGGACATACTCTTGTTGCAGCTAAGACAAAAGGCGCAGACCCTGTTCATAAAGTAACAATAATCCCAAGAGGTCGTGCTCTAGGAGTAACGATGCAGTTGCCTATAGATGAAAAACATGGCTATTCACGAGAATATATTAATGGTAGACTAGCCATTTTGATGGGTGGTAGAGCAGCAGAAGAGCTAATTTTCAATGAAATGACAACGGGCGCTGGAAATGATATTGAACAAGCTACTGGAATTGCGAGAAAAATGGTGTGTGAATGGGGAATGAGTGATGTCATTGGACCTATGACTTTTGGAAAAAAGAACGAAGAAGTTTTTCTTGGAAGAGAAATACAAAGCCAAAGAGATTATTCTGAGGATATGGCTAAGATTATTGATGAAGAAGTGGTTAAAATAGTTCGAAAAGCTCAAGTAACTGCTGAACGAATACTTAAAAAGAATATCTCAAAATTGCATAGTATTGCTGATGCCTTACTAGATAAAGAGACTATAGATGGAGATGACGTACTTGCAATTGTTAATGGTAAAAAACTGGCACCTTCAAAAAATGGAGCAACAAAGAAAAAAGCAGCTCCCAATACTAAGAAAAAAAAATAATTTAAAATAAATATAGATAAACTAACAAAGACGCCTTGTAAAAGGCGTTTTTTGTATATGCAATGAATGAATCGAAATTTAAAAACTGGCTAAAAAAACCTTCAAATTGTTTGATTATGGGAATAGTTAATACTACTCCAGATTCATTTAGTGATGGTGGAAAATATATTTCAGCGAATAAAGCAATTGATTTTGCTTATGATTTATTGGATAAAGGTGCGAATATAATTGATATTGGAGGAGAATCCTCTCGTCCTGGCGCAGAACCTATATCATCAGAGGAAGAAATAAAAAGAATATCGCCCTTACTCATTGAATTGGGAAAAAATACTGACACAACGATATCCATTGATACTTATAAGTCTTCTACAGCAAACTATGCTTTAGATAATGGAGCTCATTTGATTAATGATATTTCTGGAATGACTCATGATAAAAAAATGGTAAATATTGTATCAATGCATAAGGCACCAATAGTGATTATGCATATGAAAGGCACACCTAAGACTATGCAACAAAACCCAACCTATGATAACATTATCAATGAGATATGTGACTTTTTAGCTAAGCAGGCTAATATCGCAATAAATGCTGGCGTATCTAATGAGAAAATAATCATTGACCCTGGCATTGGTTTTGGAAAGACATTGAATGATAATTACAAAATCATTGCTAAATTAAAACAGATATCTAAACTGGGATTTCCTGTATTGGTTGGACCATCGAGAAAGTCATTTATCGGAGAAACTCTTGATGAGCCAATTGATAGAAGGCTTGAAGGCAGCATTGTTTCAGCAGCATTATGCTACAAGAATGGTGCAAAAATTTTAAGAGTTCATGATGTTGAAGAGACCAAAAAAAGTTTATTGATCGTTGAGAAAATTATTGAGAATTCATAGATGGTTTTATTTGAAATAGGTTTTATTAAGATAACATTAATTGATCTTGTAGATCTTGCATTGGTAAGTTGGCTTTTTTATAAAGTTTATACTTACTTTAGGGGGACTCGTGCAGGGCAAATGCTTATTGGGCTAATAATCCTAATGATTGGCTCATTTATTTTTAATGCATTTGGTTTTAGCGCCTCATCGTGGCTAGTAAACCAATTTCAAACAGTTCTTGTTGTTGCCTTTGTTATTCTCTTTCAACCTGAATTAAGAAGGTTACTTATTTTTATAGGTCAGACTCGTTTCTTTCAGCAAATATTTAGAGCCGGAACCCCAAAAACAATAACCTCTATTATCGAGGCCACATCTCAATTAAAAGAAAAAGGATGGGGAGCATTGATTGTTATTCAGCGCGAAACAGGTCTCAGATCATATAAAGATCAGGGAATGCGAATTAGGGGAGAAGTAACATCTTCACTCCTACTATCAATTTTTAGCCCATCATCTCCACTTCATGATGGTGCAGTTATTATTCAAAATGACTTAATTGATTCAGCTGCTTGTATATTGCCTCTAACTGAAAATAAGATGATTGATTCAGAAATGGGAACGCGACACAGAGCAGCAATAGGTATATCGGAAGAGACCGATGCTATAGTTATTGTAATCTCGGAAGAGAGATCCAAGGTTTCTGTTGCTGAGAACGGCAAATTTGTAAAGCGGAATGTAAAAGAATCAACTCTAGAAAAATATCTAAATGATAAAATGTTTATCTCAACAGAGGACTAATAAATAAATATATAACTATGGATATAGGTGAGACAAAAGAGCTCTTTTCTAAGACTAAAAAAAAATATTCTGAACTTCGGAGGCATCTTTGACCTTCAGTCAAAGAATGAAGAACTAATTAAGATGCGTCAATTAACAACTGATGAGAACTTTTGGAATGATAATAAAACTGCATCAGTACAACTAAAAAAAATATCTCTTTTAGAAAAAGAAATAAACTTGTGGAGTGGAATAGATACAATAGTAAATGATTTTAATATTTTAGTTGAGTTTTATCACTCTGGAGATATTGAAATTGAAGAGGTTAGCAATGAATTAACTAAATTTATTGATTTAGTTGATGATTTAGAACTTAAAACTATTTTAGGTGAGCCTCAAGACTCTCAAAATGCTATTATGACTATTCATCCAGGTGCGGGTGGCACAGAAAGCCAAGATTGGGCTGAAATGCTCTACAGGATGTATTCTCGTTGGTATGAGAGTAAGGGTTTTAAAAAAAACGTAATAGATTTTCAGCCAGGCGATGAAGCGGGAATTAAAGATATCACCATAGAAGTTGAAGGAGAATATGCCTACGGATTATTAAAGGCTGAAGTAGGTGTTCATAGATTAGTAAGGATATCGCCATTTGATTCTAATAGCAGAAGGCACACTTCTTTTGCTTCAGTGTTTGTATATCCATCATCAGATGATGAAATTAAAATTGAAATTGATAATAACGATTTAAGAATAGACACCTATCGAGCTAGCGGGGCCGGTGGGCAACATGTAAATAAAACTGATTCCGCGATTCGAATTACGCATATTCCATCTGGCGTTGTAGTCCAATGTCAAAATCAAAGAAGTCAGCACAAAAACAAAGCCTCCGCTTTAAAAGTTCTTAGAGCAAGACTTTACCAGTTAGAAATTGATAAAGAAAAAGAAGCCGTAAAAGATTTGGAAAATAAAAAAATGGATATTGCATGGGGAAGTCAAATTAGATCTTATGTTTTTCATCCATACAATATGGTTAAAGATCATAGAACAAATAAAGAAACTGGAAATGTAGATGGCGTTATGAATGGTAAAATTGATGATTTCATACGATCATTTTTAATTCATAATATTGAAGTAAATTAATATTTAATTTAAGAGAATTGTTAAATGACTGAAGAACAAAAAAGTTTTAAGCAAATTGTTGATTTTCGCAAAGAGAAGCTTGAAAAGTTAATTGCAAAAGGAGTAAATCCTTACCCAGCATTATTTAAACCAACCCACAAAAGCAGTGATATAATTTCAACCTTTGATTCTCTTGAGAATTGTTCTGTAAAGCTAGCAGGTAGAATTATTTCTATTCGCAAGATGGGAAAGGCTTCATTTTTCAATATTCAAGATAGTTCGGGTAAAATTCAGATTTTCATAAAAAAAGATGAAGTTGGTGATTCTGAATATGAGATTTTTCAATTAATGGATATTGGCGATATAGTAGGAATTGAAGGTATTGTTTTTAAAACTAAAGTTGGAGAAGTTTCTGTCAAAATAGTGAAGTTATCAGTTCTTTGTAAAGCTATCAGACCTCTTCCTATTGTTAAAGAAAAAGAAGATGAGGTTTTTGATGCATTTAGCGGAAAAGAATTAAGATATAGAAATAGGCACCTAGATTTAATTGTTAATAGTGATGTAAAAGAAACCTTTATCAAAAGATCTCAAATAATTAAAAGTATTCGATCATTTTTAGATGACATGGGTTTTTTAGAGGTTGAAACTCCTGTCCTTCAGCCAATATATGGAGGTGCAAATGCAAAGCCATTCACCACTCATCATAATGCTTTAGATCAAAAATTTTATCTTAGAATTGCTGATGAGTTATACCTAAAAAGACTAATAATTGGTGGAATTGATAGAGTTTATGAAATTGCAAAAGACTTTAGAAATGAAGGTATGGATCGAAATCATAATCCAGAGTTCACTATGCTTGAATTTTATTGGGCATATGCTGATTACGAAGACAATATGAATTTGGTTGAAAAAATGATTCAAACTACCGCAAAAACTCTTGGAGTTAAGTCGTTGAAATGGAACAATGAAGACATAGATATTTCTAATAAGTTTAATAGGATTTCGTTCTTCGATGCACTGAGTGAAAGCCTTAGGGAAGATATTTCTAATTTAGATTTTGATGGATTGAAAAAAGTGTGTTTAAAAAATGGCTTTAAAGTTGAACCTGAAGAAACTTATAGTCAACTACTAGATCGCCTTATGAGTGAACATGTTGAGCCAAAACTGATCCAACCAACTTTTATTATTGATTACCCCACTGTAATCTCACCATTAGCAAAGAAACATAGAAATGGAAATCCAAATATAGTTGAAAGGTTTGAATTATTTATAGGCGGTGCAGAATTTGCCAATGCTTTTACCGAACTAAACGACCCACTTGATCAGAGAGAAAGATTTGAATCGCAGCAAAAACTTGCCATTGAAGGTGATGATGAAGCTCATCCAGTAGATGAAAACTTTTTACAAGCGATCGAGTGCGGTATGCCTCCAACCGGAGGAGTTGGGATAGGCATTGATAGATTAGTAATGCTTTTAACTGAAAATAGATCTATAAAAGATGTAATTTTATTTCCAGCAATGAAAAATGAATAAATCTAAAAAAATTGAAAATTAGCTTTCTCTTAGCTTTAAAACATATTAGATCGAATCATAAGAGCGGTTTTGTTAAAACTGCAAGTATTTTATCTGTATTTGGCCTATCAATAGGAATCGCTGCCCTTTTAGTTACCCTGTTCATTCTAAATGGTTTTGAAAGGGTTATTTCTGAAAAAATTACAGAAGTAGATGGGCATATAAGGATAAAGCATTTTTTAAGCGAACCCTTTAGCCCTTTTGATTATGATCTTGAAGATAAGCTATCTATCGATTCGAAAAATATTTCAATAGGATCATTTACTCAAAACCCCGCACTTCTTAGAAAAGGTCAGATTGCTGAAGGTGTGATTGTTGAAGGGGTGCACCCCAATAATCTTATATTCGCTACTAAGCTGATTGTTGAAGGTTCGTCTAATTTATCGGTAAAAGGAGTAATTATTGGTAAGGGCCTAGCTGATATGTACAGCATTGGTTTAAATGATAAAATCACACTTTTTGATTTATCATCTTTACATCTTAATAGTAAAAGATTTATGCAATTCACAGTTGAAGGCATTTTTCATTCCGGAATGACAGAATATGATAAGTCATCAGTTTTTATGAATATTAGTAATTCAAAAAAATTATTTAATCTAGACGAAAAAATTTCAGGCTATGTTTTACGATTGAAAAACTTAAATGATTTAAATAGTATATTTAAATCAATAAATTCTAAAATTTCATATCCACTCATGGCATTGACTTGGAAAGAAAAAAATAGAGCTCTTTACAAGTGGTTAAATGTTCAACGTTGGCCAATTTTATTTATCTTTAGCCTTATCACTCTTGTTGGTATAATCAATATTTTTTCATCATTATCAATGATTATAATAGATAAAACTAAACAAATTGGTATATTATCAGCTATTGGGATGCCTTCATCAAAAATCAAAGATATATTCCTAGTAAAGGGTTTAATAATTGGATCTTTAGGCGCGGTTTTTGGGTCACTTATTGCTGTATTTTTAGCATCTTTGCAAAATAATTTTAAGATTATAGGGATTCCTGAAGATATTTATTTCATGAATTTCATTCCAATCGATATAAACTATTCTCAAATTTTAATTATATCAATCATTACGCTTGTTGTATCATGTTTTATATCGTATTGGCCAGCAATGCAATCTATGAAAATTAAACCCTCACAAGCACTTAAGTACGAATGAATTTTACATCTAAAATCGCTAAAAATTTTATGTTCACAAGAAAAGAAGCTGGACCTACTAGAATTACAGGTTTAATAGCAATACTTGGAATTGCTGTTGGCACTATGGCTATGGTTTTATCAGTTTCTGTATTAAATGGATTTGAAAGCAGGATAGTTGACAGGGTAATTGGTTTTGAAGGGGATATTAAGCTTAGAGGAAACTTTAAGTATGATGATAACTTAGAACCTCTTACAAATATAAGCGGCGTCGATCAGATTGTACCATATGTTGATAGAGTTGGGTTAATGATCGCAAATGATAAATCAACCCGAATGATTACATTTAAATCGATAGATTTAAATAAGATAGAAAATTTTTATGATATCAACATTGATGTCATAAATAGTCATGATCATCCAAAAATTATTATTGGTAAAACTACTGCTAGAAGGATGAATCTGCGGGTTGGTGATGAAGTAAAAATTATGAGCCCCCTTGATCAAAATACAATTTTAGGGCTCCCGAGACAGTTTAGAGTGATAGTTGGGGGTATATTTAATGTCCAAGTTTTAGATTTTAATGATAAAATTGCATTTATCGAAAAAGACGTTGGTAAAAGACTTTTTCTAAGAAAAAATGAGTATGATGGAATAGATATTAGAATTAAAAAAGAATCTAGTTTGAGCAAAATTAAAAGTGAAATTTACACGCTTTTTCCTGATAGCGATCTACAAACCTGGAAAGATCTTCATAGCAATCTTTTTAGCGCTATGAAGCTTGAACGAATAGGTTCTCTAATCGTATTGAGCCTTATAGTTTTAGTAGGCTGTTTTAACCTTTCTACTACATTAATGTTGATTACGATCCAAAAGATTAAACAGTATGGAATTCTATCCACTCTTGGAGCAACAAAAAACATGATAAGAAATATTATTATTAAGCAAGGTGTATTTACGGGCACAATTGGTATTTCTATTGGAATAACCCTTGGACTCGTTTTTGTAATTATACAAAGTATTTTTGGATTAATAAAACTACCCGGTGATATTTATTTCACTTCTTACTTGCCGATGGTATTTTATTTTTATGATTTTTTATTAATTCTACTGATATCTTTTACAATGGTTCTTTTTTCATCAATGGTTGCAGCAAAACGAACTAATTTGGCAACTTTAAAAAATTCACTAACACTTGAAAAATGATTTTAGAAGCAATAAATATATCAAAATCTTTTTATAATAATACTGGAAAATTAGATGTTTTCAGCGATCTTTCATTGTCAATTAAAAAAAGGGATCTCATAACAATAATGGGGCCAAGTGGATCTGGCAAATCCACTCTTTTAAATATTCTTGGCACATTAGAAACTTTTGATGAGGGAACTTTGAAGATAAATGACAAAGAAATCGTAAAACAAAACAACGATTCCTTATCTAAAATTAGAAATCAATATTTAGGCTTTGTTTTCCAATTTCATCACCTCATACCAGAATTTAATTCACTTGAAAATGTCTTATTACCTCAACAAATATATAAAAATGATTTAAATAACTCATACGCTAAAGAATTATTGCAATTTATGGGGCTATCAAATAGAATGAATCATTATCCCTCAGAGCTTTCAGGCGGTGAAAGATCAAGGGTTGCAGTTGCAAGAGCATTAGTGAATAAACCTGCAATAGTGCTTGCTGATGAGCCAAGCGGTAATCTTGACATAGGCAATGCCAAACAATTGATCAAATTGTTTGAAAAAATAAACAAAGAATTTGATCAATCTATTATTATCGCGACGCATGATAAAGAAATTGCTTCAATAGGTAATAAAAATTATTTTCTTGATAAAGGATCTTTATCCATATCAGATACTGTTTGAAGTTGTATTAACCCTTCTTAACTTCATCTTGCTATGAAAGAAAATTTTTCACAAAGAGTTCAACGCATTATCAAGAATGCAAAAGAAGAAGCTATTCGGTTGGGACATAGCTATGTTGGCTCAGAACACCTGCTCTTGGGGCTTTTAAGAGAAAAATCAGGATTAAGCGCCAAGGTATTTGAAATATATGATTGCGATATTTCAGATATACAATTAATGATTGAGGATTTGATCAAAACTTTGGGTAATACAATGACTTTAGGTCACTTACCACTTACTCGCAGAGCAGAAAGAATACTTCGCAATGCATTTAATGAGGCAGCAGCGCTTGGCTCTGCCGTTGCAGATGACGAACACCTTCTTTTATCTATCCTCAAGGAAAATGAAGGAATTGCTCGCGAAGTTTTAAATTCTCATAATTTAGATTATGAAAGCGTTTTAGATCTAATAAATAATGATCCCAATGAAGATTTTGAGAAATCTAATGATTCGAAATTGTCAAAGCCTTCTAAGTCAAAAACTCCTGCTCTTGACCATTTCTCAAGAGATATAACAGAGCTAGCTCGCGCCGGTAATCTTGACCCAGTTATTGGTAGAGAAGATGAAATACAAAGAGTGGCGCAAATCTTATCTAGAAGAAAAAAGAACAACCCGGTATTAATTGGAGAGCCTGGTGTTGGCAAGACTGCTATCATTGAAGGATTAGGTCAAAAAATAATTGATAAAAATGTACCAAGGACTCTTCATAATAAAAGAATCTTGTCTTTAGATCTAGCGGGTCTAGTTGCTGGAACTAAATATAGAGGTCAATTTGAAGAAAGAATGAAAACCATAATGGTAGAGTTAGAAAAAACGGACAATCTAATTTTATTTATTGATGAGCTTCATACAATAGTTGGCGCTGGAGGAGCATCAGGCTCTCTTGATGCTTCAAATATGTTTAAACCAGCACTAGCGCGAGGAGATATCCACTGTATTGGCGCCACAACTTTAGATGAATATCGAAAACACGTTGAAAAAGATGGAGCCCTAGAGAGAAGATTTCAAAAAATAAATATTTCTCCACCTTCATCGGAAGAATCTATTGAAATACTTAAAGGACTTCAATCCAGTTATGAAAAACATCACAATGTAACTTATTCAGATGAGGCGGTTCGTGCATGCGTATATTTCTCTGATAGATATATAACAGATAAATTTTTACCAGATAAAGCTATAGATGTTTTAGATGAAGCAGGTTCAAGAGCTCACATCTTAAATATTAAAGTACCTCAAAAAATAATTGACTTAGAAATAGAGATTGATAATATAAGAAATAAAAAAAATTCTGTAGTAATTGAGCAAAAATTTGAAGACGCTGCTAACTTAAGAGATAAAGAGCACAAGTTGATTAATAAGCTGAGCATTTTGCAGAAAAAGTGGAAGTCGAATGAAGAGCTGAACCCTACGGTTATATCGGAAGAAAATATTGCTGATGTAGTTTCAACTATGACTAGAATTCCTGTTCAAAGAGTAGCTGAATCTGAAGGGAAAAAGCTTTTAGAGATGGCAGATGAGCTTTCTCTAAAAATTATTGGACAAAACCATGCTATAAAAACGCTGAGCAAAGCAATTCAAAGATCAAGAGCTGGCTTGAAAAGACAAGGAAGGCCTATAGGGGTTTACCTGTTTCTTGGTCCTACGGGCGTTGGTAAAACAGAAACTGTCAAAGAATTGGCGCACTATCTCTTCAGCAAAGAAGAGTCTTTAGTTAGGTTAGATATGAGTGAATACAGAGAACGTTTTGCCATGTCTAGATTAATTGGAGCACCACCAGGTTATGTTGGCTATGATGAAGGTGGTGAGCTAACAGAAAAAGTTCGAAGAAACCCTTATTCTGTGGTACTGTTTGATGAAATAGAAAAAGCTCATCCAGATATTTTTAATCTGCTTTTGCAGTTATTTGATGAGGGTATAATTACCGACAGCTATGGAAGAAAAATTGACTTTCAAAATACAATAATTATTCTTACCTCAAACATTGGAACAAAGGAAATCCAAAATAATTCAACCTTTGGTTTTAATGAAACTACTAAAGAATTAGAAAGCGATAAGATAAAAAATAAAATTCTTGAAAAAGTTAAAAGTATTTTTAATCCTGAATTTATAAATAGGTTAGACGAAACTGTTATTTACAACACTCTTTCGAAAGAGGATGTAATTAAAATAATTGATTTACAAATGTCAGACTTGTACCAAAATTTAAATAAAATTGGTTTTTCGGTATCAATAACTAAAAAAGCAAAATCGAATCTAGCAATTCAAGGTTTTAGCTCTGAATATGGAGCACGCAACCTTAGAAGAGAGATCCAAAAATCAATAGAAGATCCTCTCTCTGAATTATTGTTAAAAAATAAATTTAATGATGTTGATAAAATCAAAATAGATCTCAAGGCTGGAAAGTATGAATTTATTCCTGTTTCTCCTAAAGCTCGTAAAAAAGCACCTACAAAGCCTTAATCAATATTCGCTAACTGTCATAATTGCATATAAATAAATATACATATGACATAATGCTATATTAGTTGTAGTGGCATGCATCTTGTACAATATATTTTGAAATCACAAATTTATTTAATGGAGTAATATAAAATGGGAAAAATTATTGGTATAGATCTTGGCACAACAAATTCTTGTGTAGCTGTTCTTGAAGGTGGCGAGCCATCAGTTATTAGCAGTTCAGAAGGAGGAAGAACAACTCCTTCAATAGTTGCTTTTGCAAAAGATGATGACCGATTAGTCGGACAACCTGCCAAAAGGCAAGCAGTAACAAATCCCCAAAATACTATTTTTTCAATTAAAAGATTCATGGGAAGAATGTTTAAGGAGGTAAGTGCAGAATCTAAAGATGTGCCCTATGAGATAGTTAAAGGTAAGTCAGATTCTGTTGCAGTAAAAATTTCTGACAAAACTTATTCTCCTCCTGAAATTAGCGCTATGGTACTTCAAAAACTGAAGCAAACCGCAGAAGAGCACTTAGGAACAACAGTTACCGATGCAGTTATTACAGTACCGGCATATTTCAATGATTCCCAGCGCCAAGCTACTAAGGATGCTGGTAAGATTGCAGGTTTAAATGTTAGAAGGATTATAAATGAACCTACCGCAGCATCTTTAGCTTATGGCTTAGACAAAAAGAAAGAAGAAACCATAGCAGTGTTTGACCTTGGTGGAGGAACATTTGACATATCTATTCTTGAACTTGGTGATGGTGTATTTGAAGTCAAATCAACTAATGGCGATACTCATCTTGGTGGAGATGATTTCGATCAAAAAGTTATCAATTGGATAGCTAATGAGTTTAAAACAGCAGAAGGTATTGATTTAACTAAAGATCCAATGGCTCTTCAAAGGCTACGCGAATCAGCGGAGACTGCAAAAAAAGAGCTGTCGAGTTCAAAGCAAACTGAAATTAATTTACCATTTATTACTGCTGACTCATCTGGACCAAAGCATTTAAATCTAACTTTGACTAGAGCTAAATTTGAAGAGCTTGTATCTGATTTAGTAGAAAGAACAGTTGAGCCCTGCATGAAAGCTTTAAAAGATGCGGGTCTATCTACATCAGATATTCATGAAGTAATTTTAGTTGGTGGATCTACTAGAATACCAAAAATTCAAGAAAAAGTAAAAGAAATATTTGCTAAAGAACTCAATCAGAGTGTAAATCCAGATGAAGTTGTTGCCCTCGGAGCAGCTATCCAGGGAGGAGTTTTGGCTGGCGACGTTGATGATATCTTATTGCTGGATGTAACACCTTTATCACTAGGCATTGAAACACTTGGCAGTGTTTCAACAAAATTGATTGAAAGAAACACTACTATTCCGACAAAAAAATCTCAGGTATTTTCTACTGCCGCTGATAATCAAACTACTGTAGAAATACATGTACTTCAAGGTGAGCGCGAAATGGCTGTTGATAATAAAACTATAGGAAGGTTTCATCTCGATGGAATCCCTCCAGCTCCAAGAGGCGTTCCTCAGGTTGAGGTTACTTTTGATATTGATGCAAATGGAATACTTAACGTTGGCGCAAAAGACAAAGCTACCGGAAAAGAACAAAGTATCCGAATTGAGGCTTCAAGCGGACTATCTGATACTGAGGTTGAAAAAATGGTGAATGACGCTAAAAAACACGAATCTGACGATAAAGAAAAAAGAGAATTAATTGACATGCAAAATCAGGCAGAGCAATTAATTTATCAAACGGAAAAGAATTTGAAAGAATACAAAGATAAATTGGATGATACTGAAAAAAAGTCGCTTGAAGATAATGTTGAAAAGCTTAAAACAGCAAAAGATGGAGAAAGCGTTGAAAACCTGAAATCTGCTCTTGATGAATTGAACAATGCATGGAACCAGGTCGCGTCTAAAATGTATGATTCTGCAAAAGAGGATAGCGCAGATCAAGCTCCAAGTGAAGACGGTTCTTCAAAAAAGAGTAAGAAAAAGAAAAAAGATGACGCTGAAATTGAAGATGCGGATTTTGAAGTTGTAGATTAGCTTATATTCAATTTTAAAAAAAGGCACACTTTATTGTGTGCTTTTTTTGTTTATGGAACCGGAGAGGTGTAATTTCATAGTAAGAGTATAGCTTCATTTTGATTATGAAAAAAAATCACCAGCAAATTGTATTATCTTTGATTGCATTATCTTTCTCGGTCTTAATCTATTTTTTTAGACCAAGCATTTGGCAAGATCGAATAGTAACCTACTTAAATAATCAGCTAAACGATTCTGGTTGGATGATTAAAAATAGTGACTTCTCAGGGCATTTGTTTACTCAGGTTTCATCAAATGATATAGTCTTGTCAAAGCTAGATGGTTCAACAGTAACTTTTCCTTCTATTAATGCGAGAATAAAAATTATTCCATTGTTATTAGGTAGGGTAACTTTGAATCAATTAACTGTTTCAAATGCTACTATAAAGCCTTCAATGACTTTTCAGGATAATAAATCAGATCAAAATATAGCGGTCTTTGATCCTAGTAGTTTCCCAATAAGCATAAAGAACTTATATATTGATGGAAGTTTATATATTCCTTTTGAAGATTCGCTGCGTTCTGTTAATTTTTTTATAAATGGTGAAATTTTAAATAAAAATGAAAGAATTAATATCAATTTAAAAGAGCTTAATGTTTCATCTATTTTTCCAAAATTTGAAGTCAGCACAAAACGCCTTAAGGGGTCATTCAGCAAGAATACAGCTTCTATAGATTTAAACTCAGCAAGTATCAACGATATAGATCTTTCCGGTTTTTTTGAATACAGCTTTTTTGATACCTCCAGTATCTATGCTCAAATTGAGTTGAAAGATTACAAGATACCTGAATCGATATTTTCAGAACTACCGCTGCAACCAAACCTTTCAAATATATCAGCAAATTTTACATTTAAATCAAACCTTTCTGAATATGTTGGCAACTTACAAATCCAAAATGAGCTTGGATTAAGTATGCAGGGTAGTTTTGAATTAAAAAGCGACTCAGGGTATGTGCGCTTAAACAGATTAGACCTTCAAGGAAAGGAAGCCAGCTTATCTTTAAATGGTCTTATAGAAGAAGCTGGTAGATTTAATGGGATTGCAAAACTTGACAATTTAGATCTAAGTGAATGGATCTTAAAAACTCAGAAAACTGGTATATCTGGATACTTATTATTAGATGGAAGTTTTCGAGACATGCTAATAACATCTCTTGATATAAATGCTGATGTAACAGAGTCGGTTAGATTTAACGAAGAGCCATCGTCTTTTTCAGGTGGTATTTCATATTCTGACTCTATCTTAACAATTATTAATCCTGTGACACTTTCAATAGATCGTTCATTAGTGAGTATTAATGGCAGCGCTGACTACAATAAAAATATTCTTGATTTCGAAGCTGACCTCACGGAGGCCTCAAGCTCGCTGATAAATTTTTTCTGGAGCGATACATTATCCAACGGTAAAGCTACAGGTTCAATGAAAATTGGTGGTACGTTTGAGAAAACTTCAGTAGATGTTGATCTCTCAATTAGCGATTTTGAATACAATGAAATTTCCTTATCTAGTTTTGAGCTTAATGCTCAGCTTGAAGACTTAAATAATTTTAGGACTGGGATTATAAAAACAAAATTCAGTGAGGGTTTGTGGAGTGATTTTATAATTGAAAATGGGAATGGTCAATTTTCATTGAATGGCAATGAGATAATCATATCGTCATTTGAATTAAGAAATAATGATGATTTTATGCAGTTTAATGGAAAGTTTAGTGCTGACTCTATTTTAATAGTAGACAAATTTCAACTTGCATATCAAAACCATTTTCTTATCAATCCATCTCAACTTCAGTTGAATTTATCTAATAATAAATTGGAAATAAGTCCTTTTGAGCTGCATGTGGATGATGGTGTTATTGAGGGATATTTTGAAACTAATCCATTTGTAGGAAAAATAAAATTTTCAAACGTTACCTCAGATATTCTACCATTATTAAAAATAAAAGGAAGCGAAAACATAAATGGTAGTTTTTTTGGTGAGATTAATTTTCCGAAAGATACAAATTTGGATATGGTTAAGTTTGATTTTAGCGTTAAGGAAGGATTCTTAGTGGATCAGCCTTTCAACAATTTACGAGTTGATGCTTTTTATCGAGATGGAGTCATTTCTATTGATACCGTATCTCTTAACTACGATGACAAATCAACCTTTTTCATTTCAGGAAAAATTCCTTTTCCGTTTGATAGATTAAAACCCCAGCCTACCAAACTATATTCTAAATACAAAAATATTGACCTATCTTTTATGTCTAATATTTCAAATAATTATCTATCACAAATTAAAGGTCAATTCACGGGATCTTTTGATATAGATGGCAATACCTTAAAAACGGAGTACTACCTTAATGGAAAAATTGACAATGCCTTTTGGGGTAGGCTTTCGCTAGGAACTGTAATAGGCAGTGGAATATATAAAAATAAAAAACTGATTTTTGATAATTTTTCCTCAAAATTTTATAAAAACCGAATAAAAGGTAATGCGAAAATACCAGTTGATCTGGATTTTATTTCTAACTCAAGAGAAGTATCTCCAAATGCAGAATTAGAACTTATATCCGAAGGCTCCTTTCGTTCAGCTGAGTTTATTTCAGCGTATATATCTGAAATTGATTCTATTATTGGCGATATTGATGTAGAGTTTAATATTGAAGGCCCTAAAAAGAATTTAAATCGAAATGGCTTCATCAATCTTTCAGAAACAAGTATCTATACTGTTCTGATGGACGAACCCGTTAAAGGAATAAATGCTAAGGCAGATTTGTTAAATAATAAGCTATCCATTAAGTCATTTGTGGGATCATTAAACAATTCCGATGGAAGGAGAATTGATAAAAGCAATTTAAATGTTTCAGGAAGTATTGATTTCACCAAATTCTTTGAGCCAAGGTATGCAATAAATACAACCGGCAAGAATATCTTTTATCGTTCTTTAAATCAGGACATTGAAAGTTTTGCAGACCTTGAAATTTATATTGTTGGTAAAGATACTATTGATATATCTGGAACAATTAGCGCTAACAATGGAGCGATTTATAAAGAGTTTGCAGGTAGCGAATCTTCTCTAGACATTGAAGACGAAGGAAGGGTTATAACTAGTTATAATATTAGATTTCCAATAGAAGATTCCTTTTCAATACGAAATTCACAAATTGATGCAAAAATTTCAGGAGAATTGGGTATGTCAAAATTATATGATGACGAATGGAATTATTCTGGAGAAATTGAGTTTATTGAAGGTCAAATTTATTATTATTTAGGTGACGTTTTTGAGAATTTAAAAGGTTCAATGGTATTTGATGGTCAAGGATTTAATCCTTTTTTAGAGCTATCTGCTTCTACAAAGATTGGTGACGCTGAAATACTTCTCGGGGTTTTTGGACCATTTGATAACCCGGATTGGAGATTTGACAGCGATAAGGGATATTCTGAAAGCGATATTTTACAATTATTAACATTTAACACCAGGGTATCTGAAGAAGGTTTTTCTACGGAGGGGCTTGGAACTCAGGCTCAAACAATACTTGGTGCGTACTTAGAAAGACAGCTTGAAAAAAACTTTATTAAAACAACTGGATTAAAATCTTCTGGGATCATTCAAGATGTTCAAATATCAGGAGCGTCAGAACTTCTTAATCCTAATCAAGGAGAGGAATTCAGTATTAATGCAAGATTAAATCAAAATTTTAGCTTAAGCTACAAAAGATCTTTTTCGTTAGAAGCAGCATATAAAAACAAAGTAGGTGTTGAATATAAATTAAATCCTAATTTCTCAGTAATAGGAAATGTAGATGAAAGCGGTCAGGTGCAAATGAAATTTCGCGTTCGCAGAGTATATTAATTCTGAGATGTATGCATAAAAAATATTATTTAATAATATCATTATTATTCTTATCAATTTCTTTTTCCCAAAAAAATAATAATAACGTAATCAATAAAGTATCTTTTGTGGGAAACAAGCTGATTGATTCAGATGAATTAAAGGATCAGATTGAGTTAAAGCCACCATCAATTATGATGTTTAGTTCAATAGATTTTGACAGGAGATTGCTGAAGCTCGATGCAATAAATATCAAAAATTATTACAATTCAAAAGGTTTTTTAGAAACTACTGTAAAAGATTCATTTTATGTTAACAATAACCAAGTTGATATCTTTTTTTTAATCAATGAAGGAAGGCAATTCATTTTAAAAAATGTGAAAATAGAAGGTTTGAATTCACTGGACGATAATGATGTCTTACTGAGTCTAGGGCTACTAGAAGGTCAACCTTACAATCCAATTATTATAAATAAAAAATTATCAATCATTGATGATTTACTTCAAGAAAAAGGAAAAATATTCTCGATAATAGACATTGATCAAGCTATTCAAGATTCTGTACAAATTGTTATAAAAGTTGATGAAGGCAAAAAGGTTTATATAAATGATTCATGGATATCAGGTGCGGAGCGAATAGACACACTATTTGTTAAAAAAGAAATTGAATTTCAAAATGGCAAAATTTTTAATAAAAAAAAGATTGATAAAACAAAACGAAATCTTTTACAGCTTGGCTTCTTTTCATCCGTCAATATTATCGCTCATACAATTTCAGGTAAAGATTCACTTGTGAATCTTGAAGTTAGGCTTAGAGAATTTAAAAATGTTGGTGAAACTGCGGTAGAATTTGGTCTTGACGAAATTGAATATGTGCCCGGCGTACGATCACTTGTCGGGTTAGGTGGCTCTATAAATTGGACTGACCGAATGATTTTTGGCTCAAAGAATAGATTTGAGGCTGATGGAAGCGTTGTGGTTCCAACTGAAGAAGGGTTTGTTTTTCCAAGGCTGGGATTTGATATAAAAATCTCTAACCAAAGACCTTTTTCCATAAAGCTCCCAGCACAAGTAAAATTATTTTTTCAGCAATTTAAGAACTTTGGCGATGAATATGGGCCTTACGTTAAACGTTTTGGTCTTCAGTATTCAAATATTTTTCGATGGAATCGCCAACGTTCGTTTGTTGATTTGGGATTAACTTTTGAAAGGTTTGATGAATCCGATGCATTTAGTCAAGATATTGAACAGAGAAAATTCAAATTTCATATCAATCAAGACAATAGAGATAATCCCATAGATCCAAAAAAAGGGAATATGGCTATTTTTCGCTTAGATGCTTATGGCGGTCCACTTGGAGGTAATAGATCGTATATAAAATATAGTTTAGACCTTAGAAATTATATTACAGTTCTAAAGCATATTACCCTTGCTTCGAGAATAAATGGGGGTATGATTACAGGGTGGTCAAAAGAATATGATCAATACGAAACTATTCTTTTTGAAAAATTTTATTTAGGTGGTAGTAATACACTCAGAGCCATTCGCCCCTTACGCTTACTAAATTACAGCAATGATAACTATGACAATGATGGAGATGGAAATATTGATGAAGCCGATGAGGATAGCAATATACCATCAGGAAAAGAAATGATGGTTTTGACAAACGTAGAGCTGAGATTTCCTCTTTTATGGGAATTTGGTGGTGTATTATTTATAGATGGAGGAAATATTTATGAAAATTCAGAAAACATAAATATTGATAACCTTGTATGGAATTATGGTTTAGCGTTAACATTGAATCTCCCGGTTGGTCCATTAAGGATAGATCTTGCTCGTGACTCAATTGATCCTAAAATATATCAAATTCAGTTGGGTTTTCTTTATGCATTCTAGTCATATTATTTTATAATAATTCCAATTTTGATGAAATGCAGCGATTATTTAAATTTTAACATCAAAAAGCTAACTTTAATGAAAAAAACTAGTCATATAATATTATTACTTTGCTTTATAAGCTCTTGCGATCTTTTTATGACTGCTAATGAGTATTATCTCGAAGCTGAAACATTCCGAAATAATGGTAATCCAGAAGAAGCAATTAAACTGTTGAAAAAAATTATAACCAAGTTCTCCGATGATGCTAAAGCGCCAGATGCTCAATATCTTATTGCAGAAATATATTACAGAGATCTTCAAGACTTCTCTAAATCGATTGGCGAATACAGAAAATTTTCCGCAGCCTTTCCAGAAAATAATAAGGCCCCTTTTTCCATTTTTATGCAAGGATATATTCATGCTAATGAACTTATGAATCATGATTCAGCCAGTATTATTTATAAAAATTTTATAGATAAATATCCTAATCATGAAATGGTCGAATCTGTAAAATTTGAACTAAAATATTTGGGTTTAGGAATAAATGAAATCCCAGAATTAAAACATTTAATTGAGAAAAAATGAAATGAAAAAGTTTAGCTTATCAGAAATTAATGATAGAATTGCAAAAGATTCAAAATTTGTTCCCTCCCTTCGAGATTCAATTGCTGAAGTTATAGTAGGACAACATGAATTAATTGATAAGATACTTATTGGCATGCTTGCCAATGGCCATCTATTGCTTGAGGGAGTACCTGGGTTAGCAAAAACTCTTACAGTGAATACCTTAGCGAGCTCTATAAACACTAGTTTTCAAAGAATCCAGTTTACTCCTGACATGCTACCAGCAGATTTAATTGGTACATTGATTTTCAATCAGAAAACCAGCGGCTTTGAAACAAAAAAAGGCCCTATTTTTTCTAACATAATTCTAGCTGATGAAATAAATAGAGCCCCATCTAAAGTACAGAGCGCTTTATTGGAAGCTATGCAAGAAAGACAAGTTACTATTGGTGAATCTACCTTTAAGCTTGGAAAACCTTTTTTAGTGTTAGCTACTCAAAATCCAATCGAGCAAGAGGGGACTTATACTCTTCCTGAGGCGCAGGTTGATCGATTTATGATGAAGTTAAAAGTTGATTATCCAAACAAGGATGAAGAACGACAAATTATAAGATCATCAGCTAGAACCGAACCTATCAAAATTAAAAAGTCTAAAATCAAAGCTACTGCGATAACAAAAGCGCAACAATCAATTAATGATATATATGTAGATGAAAAAGTTGAAGAGTATATATTGAATCTTGTTTTTTGCACTAGAAACCCTTCTAATTACAATCTCCCGGACCTCTCTCATCTGATTGAAAATGGTGCTAGCCCCAGAGCTTCTATTAGTTTGATTCTGGCTTCTAAGGCTCGCGCTTTCCTTGAAGGAAGAGGCTATATCACACCTGAAGATGTCAGATTCATAGGAAAAGATGTTTTGAGACATAGGATCATTCTTAGTTATGAAGCTGAAGCAGAAGAAATTTCATCTGAAGATATTATACAAAGACTATTTGATTCTATTGAAATACCATAGCCCTTTTTGTTGAAAGACTATGATTCCAAAAAGAATACTTCAAAAGGTTAAACACATTGAAATAAGAACAAAAGGATTAGTTAATGATCTTTTTGGGGGAGAGTATCATTCTGTGTTTAAAGGGCAAGGTATGACTTTTTCAGAAGTAAGAGAGTATTTTCCCGGTGATGATATAAGGATGATTGATTGGAATGTAACAGCTAGAAATAATGCACCATTTGTCAAAGTTTTTGAGGAAGAGAGAGAGCTTACAGTATATGTTTTAGTTGATATAAGTTCTTCTGGTGGATTTGGTACTCTAAATTATCTTAAATCTGACATTTCAGCAGAACTAGCATCGGTTTTAGGTTTCTCTGCAATAAATAATCAGGATAAGGTTGGTTTAATTTTGTTTAGCTCCAAAGTTGAAAAATATATCCCTCCAAAAAAAAATAAATCCCACATTTTACGATTGATTCGTGAAATATTATTTCATAAGCCTTCAAATAATGGAACCTCCATTGAAACCGCATTAGATTTTCTAATGAATGTCGCTTCAAGAAAATCTGTAGTATTTTTAATATCTGATTTTTTAGATGATGGCTATTGGAAGTCTTTGAAGTTAGCAAACAAGAAGCATGATTTAATTGGTATTCGTATTTCTGATCCAGCTGAAGAGAGAATACCTGATATTGGGCTGGTAAAAATTCTTGACCCAGAATTAAATGAAGAATATTGGATTGATACTACATCTAAAAAAGATAGAAGCATTTCTGAAAAATTAATTTCTGATAACTGGAAAAATTTTAATAATAAATCTAAAAAAAATAATTTCGATGTAGTTAATGTATGTATTAGCCAAGACTATGTTGAACCGTTGATGAGCTTTTTTAAAAAAAGAGAAAAAAGACCATAGCTAAAAATCCCATACTGCTCACTATCTTATTTTTATTTGCATGCGTAAATGAAAAATCAAATAATTCTATAGCTTTATCTATAGATATCGACACTCTTCAAACTACAATTGGTGAGCCTGTTATTTTAAACATTGGCATAAGTCATCCAGATTCAAATACCATTGAGTTTCAAAAGACATACTTCAGTGATAATATGCAACTTAAAAGCTCTACTTTTAATGCTAAAAAAAAATATTTTGATGCGATATTTGAATTGGTTTTTTGGGATACTGGGAGGATGGCCATTCCTGAAATTGGCATCAATATTATGGGCGAAGATAGCTCAATCATCTCAACAATTAATTCAGATTCAATTTGGGTAAATGTTATTTCGGTCAAAGAAAAAAACCTAAGCCTAAGCGCGCTTTCAGATGATATTATACCTATAAAAGGCCCCGTAGAGGTTCAATCATATGAGAACTTAAAACTTGTAATTAAAATTATTCTTTTGATTTTAATTGGTTTTGTAATTTTTTTGCTATGGAGAAAAAGAATAAAAGAAGATTTAATACTTGAAAATCCTCAGAATAACCAAAAACCCTATGACGCAGCTTTAAAAAAGCTAAAAAGATTGAAGAAGTCTGATATTTCAAGCAAGCAGCATAAAAAAGAATTCTTTGTTGAGATATCATTTATTTTGCGTGAATACATTGAAAATAGTTTTTTTGTGAGAGCTCTTGAAATGACCACAGAAGAGATAAATCAAAATAGTTCTATACTTCCCTTTGATGATAATGAAGTTATTGATTTAGTTTCAATTTTTCGAAATGCAGATTTGGTAAAATATGCAAAATATGATATAGTAGATGATCAGTGCATTAAATTCCTTGAGCGTTCAATTGCTTTTGTAAAGCAAACATCTAGTAAATTATTAGTCTTAGCTGATTAGTAAAAAATTATAAAAAAAGAAAATTAAGTTATAAATTTCATAGCTATAGGGAGACAAAATGGCTAACACATCTGACATAAAAAATGGTTCTGTAATTTTTCATAAAAATAAACGTATGAAAGTTGTTGAATTTTTGCATGTTAAGCCTGGTAAAGGGCCTGCATTCGTAAGAACAAAGTTAAAAGATATTTCCTCTGGAAAAATCATCGATGAAACATTTAATGCCGGAGTAAAGCTTGAATTTTTAAAAATTGAAGCTAAAGAAATGCAATTTTTGTATAATGACTCTGATTCATTTATTTTTATGGATAACACAACCTACGAACAATTCAATATTCCAAATGAAAATGTAAATAATAATAAGAATTTTCTAAAACCAGGAATGAACGTTGATCTGTTGTTTGATGGAGTTGATATTTTAGATGTCAGGCTGCCAGCGCATGTTGAATTAAGCGTAACAGATACTGAGCCGGGTGTTAAAGGAAATACGGCTACTGGAGCCACTAAACCTGCAACGGTTGAAACAGGATATAGTCTTCAAGTCCCTCTTTTTATTGATACTGATGATCTGCTGAAAATAGATACTCGTTCCGGAGAATATATTGAACGTGTGAAAAGTTAATCGTATCTTCTTAGGATTATACATAACAACATTTAGAGAAAACTATGTGGCAAGATAAGTTAAAAGAAATTATATACATATTAGAGAATAGCGATGTCAACGAAATAGATATCAATTTTTGGGGAAAAAAATATCGAGTAGTAAAATCCCCTGGAATTAACGTTGTTGACCAAAAATTAAGCAGTGATTCAGATAATTCAACACAAATTAATTCTACTGCCTCGCCTAAGGATGAAATATCTACAAGCCCTGAAATCACTAATCATAATCAAATATTATCACCTATGCCTGGGACATTCTACTCTGCTCCTTCTCCAGAAGCTGAATCATTTGTAAAAGCTGGAGATGTCGTAAAAAAGGGTCAAACGCTATGCATTATTGAAGCAATGAAAATTATGAATGAGATTGAAGCAGAAAGCAATGGAGTTATTTCTGAAATACTGATAAAAAATGGTGCCCCTGTAGAATACAATCAGCCCTTATTTAAGATTAACCCTTCTTAAAATGTATAAAAAAATACTAATTGCCAATCGCGGTGAAATCGCCCTGCGAATTATTCGTGCATGTCACGAATTAGGGATAAAATCAGTAGCTGTTTATTCTACAGCTGACAAAAGCTCGCTGCATACAAAATTTGCCGATGAAGCTGTTTGTATTGGCCCGCCTCAAAGCAGCGAGTCTTACTTAAGCATCCCTAGTATTATTTCAGCTGGTGAAATAACAAATTCTGATGCCATTCACCCTGGTTATGGTTTTTTATCTGAAAATGCAGATTTTTCTCAAATTTGCAGTGAAAATAATTTCGCATTTATAGGGCCAAAGCCAGACATTATAAATGCAATGGGAGATAAATCTGAAGCTAAAAAGACTATGAAATCAGCTGGAGTTCCAGTTATTCCAGGTAACGAAGGAATTTTATCAAACCCTAGCGAAGCTCGGCGAATTGCAAATGACATTGGATATCCTGTTATGCTCAAGGCTTCCGCTGGTGGCGGTGGTAGGGGCATGCGCTTAGTGCATAAAGAGTCTGAAATTGAAAATGCTTTTACGACAGCAAGCTCCGAGGCTCGAAGTGCATTTAATAATGGTGATATGTATATTGAGAAATTTGTTGAAAACCCTAGACACATTGAAATTCAGATCTTAGCAGATGCATTCGGAAATGTAGCAAGCTTAGGCGAGCGCGAATGCTCAATTCAAAGAAGATATCAAAAACTAGTAGAGGAATCACCTTCACCTGCTGTAAATGAGGATTTAAGAAAAAAAATGGGTGAGGCTGCTATTGCTGGAGCCAAAGCTGTTGGATATATCGGCGTAGGAACTGTTGAATTCTTATTAGATAAAAATAAAGATTTTTATTTTATGGAAATGAACACCCGTATTCAGGTAGAGCATCCAATAACTGAGATGGTGACTGGTGCAGATTTAATTAAGTGGCAAATTAGAACACACTCGGGAGATAGGTTCCCAGATTATTTATACAAAATGAAGCTCAGAGGGCATTCAATTGAATGTAGGATTAATGCTGAAGATCCTGACAAAAATTTTACTCCTTCAGCCATTCCTATTTCAAGTTTTCATATGCCAGGAGGTAAAGGAGTTCGAGTTGATTCCCATGTTTATGCAGGTTACGAGATACCTCCGTATTATGATTCATTGTTAGGAAAATTAATTGTGCATTCACCTGATAGAAAATCCGCTATTAATCGCATGGAGCGAGCCTTGGAAGAAACAATTATTGAAGGTCCTAAGACTACTATACCTTTTCACCAGGCTATTATGAAAGATGAAAAATTTCAGTCTGGAAATTTTGACACCAACTTTTTAAAAACATTTAAATATAATAAGGATTAGAAATAAATGAGCATACCAAATGAATTGAAATATACGAAAGAGCACGAATGGGTAGTAATTGATAACAATATAGCTACAATCGGAATAACTGACCATGCGCAAGGACAGCTTGGTGATATTGTATTTGTAGAGTTACCTGAATTGGAAAGCAATATAAATCAGGATGATACATTTGGTGTAGTTGAAGCTGTAAAAACTGTTGCTGATCTCTTTGCTCCAGTTTCGGGTAAAATTGTAGAAATTAATAATGAACTCGAAGAAAGCCCTGATCTTATTAACTCTGATCCTTATGGCTCTGGATGGATAATTAAAGTATCTGTAGATAGTCTTAATGAGTATAATAATTTGTTGTCTAATGAGGACTACAAGGAGTTTATAGAATAATGCTTGATTTTCGTAAAATTATTAGAGATAGCGCTAAAACTAAATTAAGTATGCTTGATACGTGTATAGATGATATTGTTCGCGCATCAGAAATAATGCTCGAATCTATTAGAAATGGCAATAAAATACTGTGGTGTGGAAACGGTGGTTCTGCAGCAGATGCTCAACATATGGCTGCTGAATTAATGGGTGGCTTGAGGAGCCATAAAAGAAAACCAATAGCTTCAATTGCGCTTACCACTGACACTTCATTTATTACCGCATGGGCAAATGATACTAATTATGATCATATTTTCTCACGACAAATTGAAGGACTGGGATCCTCTGGTGATATTCTTATTGCTATCTCAACAAGTGGTAACTCAAAAAACGTCTTAAAAGCTTTAGAAACTGCAAAAGAAGCTGGAATTCAAAGCATAATTTTAACTGGAGGTTCACAGGGTAAGATGAAAAATAAGGGTGACGTTTTAATCTCAGTTCCATCTGATGATACCCAGCGTATCCAAGAGTGCCACCTTCTAATTGAACACATATTATGTGAAAATATAGAGCAAAATATTTAAGCATATGCGCGAATTTATAAAAGATTTTATCAAAATATTGAAAATTGAAAAAGGGTTGGCTGATAATTCTTTGTCCTCATATAAGAGAGACCTTGTAAAATACCATTCCTTCATGTTAAGACGACAAAGATTAGATGATATTGCTTTAGTTAAAGAGAGAAATTTACGAGCATATGTAAGATTTTTGAATGCTGAAAACATGTCTGCGAATTCCATAAAGCGAGCTATTTCTTGTATAAGAACGTATCATAATTTTTTACTATCGGAAGGCAGAATTGATAATAATCCTGTTTTATCTATTGATACACCCAAAGTTGCAAAAAAACTCCCAAGCATACTTACCGTAGAAGAGATTGATAAAATTTTGCATTTCATTCCAAAAAAAGCTCCAATGTCAATGCGCGATGTAGCCATATTTGAGATGATGTATTCCTGCGGTCTACGTGTAACTGAGTTGTGCAATTTTAAATTAGCAAATATTCTATGGGATTCAGAAATGATTCGGGTTGATGGCAAAGGTGGAAAACAAAGATTCGTGCCTATTGGACCTATGGCAAGAAAAAATCTTAAAGATTATATCGAAAAAGAAAGACCTTCTTTTTCTGAAAAAGACCCTAAGACAGCAGAGCTATTTTTAAGCAGAAACGGAAAAAAACTTACCAGAATGATGATATGGATTCTTCTAAAAAAATGGGCAAACATTGCAGAAATAAATAAAGAAATTAGCCCCCATACTTTAAGACACTCATTCGCAACGCACTTACTTGAAGGAGGTGCAGACTTGCGATCTGTTCAAGAAATGCTTGGGCATGCTGATATTTCCACCACTCAGATTTATACCCACCTAGATAAAGAGCACTTAAAAGAAGTCCACAGGACATTTCATCCGAGATTTGACTGATGCTATTTCGACTCCCACCAGAGGTTTTAGTACTACTAATACCTGTTTTGCTGTTTGCTTTGGTATTTCACGAGTTCTCTCATGGATGGGTTGCTTATAAGCTCGGTGACCCTACTGCAAAAAATCAAGGAAGATTAACACTTAATCCAATTGCACATCTTGATCCTTTCGGATCAATGATGATTTTATTTGTTGGATTTGGTTGGGCTAAACCTGTACCAGTTGATTCTCGTTATTTAGCAAATCCCAGAGAAGATATGATGAAAATTGCTTTTGCTGGTCCTGCTTCAAATCTTTTTTTAGCACTAATAGGCGGGATTTTAATTAGATTAACCGGGTATGTTGGACCTTTAACATCGATGTTGATTTTATTTACACAAATAAATATTTCTTTAGCTGTTTTTAATATGATTCCAATACCTCCTTTAGATGGATCGCAGATTTTTTCAGGAATAATGATTCGAAGAAATCCTCAGCTAGTAATGCAATTACAGATGTATGGACCTCAGATTTTAATGGGTCTAATTCTTTTTGGCATGTTCACAGGGGTTTCAATAATATGGGCATTTATGAGTCCATTTGTCAATTTTTTTATGTTCCTTTTTGCAGGCATGTAAGTGAGAAGATTATTCAAAAAAATTGTTCCCTCTAGAAGATATAAGCGCTCAATTCTTAGTACAGCATTATCTCTAGTTGTAGTTATTTTTTTAATAAATTACCTATTACAAATTTCTCAGGCAGCAAAATGAGGCTTGTTGAATGCGTTCCAAATTTTAGTGAAGGCAGAAATAACAATATAATTTCAGCAATCACTGACTCAATTAAGAAAGTCGATGGAGTTTCACTTTTAGGAGTTGATTCCGGTAAAGATACGAACAGAACTGTAGTAACTTTTGTTGGAAGCCCCGAAGCCGTAGAAGAAGCAGCTTTTAATTCCATTAAAACATCTGCAGATTTAATTGACATGTCTAAGCATAGCGGAACCCACTCTAGAATGGGGGCGACCGACGTATGTCCTCTAATTCCAATTTCTGGAGTTACTGATGAAGAATGTATAGATTTATCCCGACGTCTGGCTAAAAAAGTAGGCGATGAACTTTCAATACCAATATACCTTTATGAAAAGTCAGCCTCTAGCCCATTACGAGTCAATTTAGCTGATATTAGATTTGGCGAATACGAAGGGCTTTCGAAAAAGCTAAAGAGCAATGACTGGAAACCAGATTACGGGCCAATAGACTTTAATCCAAAATCTGGAGCAACTGCGATTGGTGTTAGAAATTTTTTAATTGCATACAACATTAACTTAAACACAGCTGATCAGCGCCTCGCAACAGACATAGCATTTGAACTTAGAGAAAAAGGCAGAAGTAAGCGTAACCCCAACCCTAAATCGCCAAACCTTTTAGATGGTGATATCGTTAGAAATAGAGATGGTTCTCCTGTAAAGATTAAAGGGATTTTCAAGGATGTTAAAGCTGTTGGCTGGTATATTGAAGAGTATAAGTGCGCTCAAATTTCTATCAACTTAAATAATTACAAAACATCATCTATTTATGATGTTTTTGATGCAGCTTGTAAACTTGCTTACGAACGCGGTGTGAGGGTAACAGGCAGCGAACTTGTTGGGCTTGTACCATTAGATGCTATTATTTTGACTGGCAAACACTACTTACGCAAACAAAATTCTTTCGAAGGGATTCCAGAGAATGAAATAATTGAATGCGCCGTTCAATCATTAGGTCTTAATGATTTAGGCTCTTTTGATCCAAATAAAAAGATTATCGAATATGCTATCAGCGATGAAGTAAATAAATTGGTCGATTTATCTACTTCAGATTTTTTAGATGAGGTTTCTAGTAAAAGTCCTGCCCCAGGAGGTGGATCTGTTTCAGCGCTACTTGGATCGACCGGCGCTTCTCTTTGCTCTATGGTCGCTTCATTAACGTATTATAAAAAAGATTTTTTTGATTTGAGAGGTGAAATGAATGACTTGGGTAAAAAAGCGCAATTAATCAAAGATAAGCTTGCTGCACTAGTCGATGAAGATACTAATGCATTTAATGCAATAATGGATTCTAATAAATTGTCTGCAAAAACCGACGAAGAAGCTAGGCTTAAAAATATTGCGCTTAAAAATGCAAACGAACATGCTTTCGAAACACCTTTTCTCATAGCTTCTTTATGTGCTGATGTTGTAGATCTTTGCATTACTTTAAGTTTAAAGGGAAATCCGAATTCAGTAAGCGATATTGGTGTTGCTGTTGAATCAGCCTATGCTGGATTTAAAGGCGCATCTTTGAATGTTTTAATTAATATGCCTGCAATTGAAAATAAAAATCTTAGAAATAGAATAAGCGAGGATCTTAAAAGTAAAAAAAAGAAAATTGAAAAATCTTATAAGCTAATAATTGACAATGTTCATAAAGTAATGGCGTCATTGTGACTGAAAATTTTTTAGATGCCGTTGATAGGGCAAAGCAGTATGTATCAAAACTAGCATCCCAAAAAAACAATTATTCTGATAATATTGATATAAATAAAATCTGGCAATTGAACAATACCTATATCGTATCACCTGTTGAATCAGGTATTGTGATTATTGATCAAAAACTTGCACACCAGCGCATTCTTTATGAAAGAGCTTTAAGTTTGCTGCAAAACCCATCCACAAGCTTTCCATTGTCACAGACTCTATTATTTCCTGTTGAATTGAAGTTTTCTTCTGAGGATTATTATAATTTATTAGACGCACTTCCTTTTTTAAACAGGATCGGATTTGATTTAATAAAAAATGAAACTGATAGCGTAGTTTTAGAATCTATTCCAACAGACATGTTGCGAGGAAATGAGGCTGAAATAATTAGTAAAATATTAAAAAAATTTATGTCCTTAATAAAAAATAACATGTCAAAAGAAAAAGCTATAGCACTAAGTTTTTCTAGCCAAGCCTGCATAAAACACGGAGACAGTTTGGATGATAATGAAATGGTAGAGATTGTAAATCGCCTTTTTGGTACAAAAGATCCCTTTATTTGCCCGCAAGGTAGATCTTCAATCATTCAGATACCAATAAATGAGATTAAAGAAAAATTTTGAATTAGACATCCTATCCTAAAAATGTGAATGAATTTTTTTGATTGAACCAATACCCACCATTTTAGCTCCAACTGCGAGCGGAAAAACTGATTTAGCAATTAATTTAGCCAAAAAAGTTGAAGGCGAAGTCATTGGTTTAGATTCAAGACAAATTTACGATAATATTCCTATTGGAACCGCTCAGCCCACTAAAAAAGAAATGGAAGACGTACCGCATCATCTTATTGGAGGCAAATCTGTTACAGAAGCAGTTAACGCTGGAGATTACGCAAAGCTCGTTCATTCTTGTATTGAGCAGATAAAGTCTAGAGATAAAATACCAATACTATGCGGTGGAGCTGGGTTGTATTTTAGAGCTTTGAATAGTGGAATTTTTGATCAGAGTAAATCTGAATTAAAAATAAGAAAAAACCTTGAAGATCAATACGATGGCGGTAATGCGCAGGAAATGATGAACACACTCAAAAAAATTGATCCTGAATATTACATACATGTTCACATCAACAACAGAAAAAGGCTCATAAGAGCATTAGAAATATATGAAGGAACTGGAAAACCCCCTTCAGAGCATTTTAAAAAACAAAAAAATAAACCTACTTCTAATTTAAATCTTTTTTCGATCTACCTAAATTGGGATAGAAGTGTACTTAGAGATAGAATTTCAAAAAGAACAGCAAGGATGATTAAAAATGGGTGGATAGATGAAGTAAAAAATTTAATTGAAAAATATCCAGGGATTAATCTGCACCCCCTCGATTCGATAGGATATCGTCAAATTGTTTCATACCTGAATAACAATATTAGCCTTGAAAGCTTAGAATCAGAAATTAATACAAAAACTTATCAGTATGCTGTTAGGCAAATTAAATGGTTTAAAAAAGAAAGTATGAACCTTATCATTGATATGGATTCGGGGATCATTACTAGTCGAATCATAAAGAAGATTTTGCCTTTCATCAAATAAATCATTTTTATTTAAATTGATTATTTAATATATTTATTCGCTCTTTAAGCTATTCCTGAGAGAATGTAAGAGTTGAAAACTTATTATATTTCCTTTCAGTCGATAATTTCTTATCGAGACATTTTATGTCAAAATTTAAAAAAATAAAGATACTTGATTCGGGTGATGTCAATCGCAAAATAACCCGCATTTCGCATGAGATAATTGAGAAAAATACCGATGTGAGCAGTATTTTTCTTGTTGGTATACTTTCTAGGGGTGAACCCCTAGCAATGCGAATAAAATCGCAAATAGAGAAAATAACAAGTAAGGATATACAAGTTGGCTCACTGGACATTACTTTCCATCGAGATGATTTCAGAGAAAGGTTGGTGGTACCGCAGGTGAAGGGAACTAGTATTATTGGAAATATAAACGATAAAATTTTAATTCTTATTGATGATGTATTATATACTGGAAGGACAATACGTGCGGCACTAGACGAATTAAATTCTTTTGGTAGGCCAAGCAAAATTCAGCTAGCTGTTTTAGTTGATCGAGGTCATCGTGAAGTGCCAATTAAAGCAGATTTCATAGGTGCAAATATTCCTACCCATGAAGGTGAGCATGTAAAAGTTGAGCTTGAAGAAATTGATAAAAATGATAGCGTTAGCCTTATTAATTACAAGGATGCAAAATGAAACACATTCATCTTTTAGGTCTCAAGGACTACCCAGGTGAAGATATTCAAACAATTATTGACACGGCGTATAAATTTAAAGAAATCCTTAATAGGCCAATAAAGAAAGTTCCTTCATTGAAGGGAAAAACTATTGTTAATCTTTTTTTTGAAAATTCCACGCGCACAAGAATTAGTTTTGAGCTTGCACAAAAAAGATTAAGTGCTGACACTGTGAATTTTTCAGCCTCTACCTCAAGCTTAAAAAAAGGTGAATCCTTCAAGGATACCGTACAAAACATCGAATCTATGAAAATAGATGCGGCTGTTATGAGACATCCCACCCCAGGCTCACCCCTTCAATTAACCAATTATATTGATGCGGTAGTAATAAATGCTGGAGACGGTACCCATGAACATCCAACGCAGGCTATTCTTGATATGATGAGTCTCCATGAAAAGTTTGGGTATTTAAAAGGGTTAAAAATCGCGATAATCGGTGATATTATGCATAGTAGGGTTGCTTTGAGTAACATCTATGGATTGAAAACAATGGGCGCTGAAGTTACGCTATGTGGACCTTCTACATTGATTCCTAAATACGCAGAAGATTTAGGAGTTAAAATAAGCTATAATGTTGATGAGGTAATTGAATGGGCTGACGCATTGAATGTTCTAAGAATTCAAAGAGAGAGAATGCAAGGAGGTCTCCTACCATCTGTTAGAGAGTATCGTGATCTTTTTGGCATAACTAATGAGCGTATGTTAAAACATAAAAAAGAAATAGTAGTAATGCACCCTGGACCAGTAAATAGGGGCGTTGAAATTGATAGCTCAGTAGTCGATAGTGATCAAGCTATAATTTTAGATCAAGTCTTAAATGGCGTAGCTTCAAGAATGTCCATTCTCTACTTATTGCTTGGGGGAAAACCTGCTGAGGAATCCGATTAAATGAATATTTCCAAACTCAAAAAAAATCAGATATTAATAAATGGTACTGTACTTGACCCATTTAATGAAACAGAGAAAAAAGCAGATGTTCATATAGAAAATGGCAAAATAAAACAAATTGGAAAAATATCTGCTCCCAAAAACTCAGAGGTTGTAGAATGTGATAATCTTATGATTACTCATGGATTTTTTGATGCCCATGTTCATTTTCGTGAGCCAGGAGGAGAGGATAAGGAAGACTTAAATTCTGGATCATTAGCAGCTCTAGCTGGAGGCTTTACTGGGGTATGTGCCATGCCAAACACAGATCCCCCTATCGATACTCCCGAATTAACCAGATATATTATAAATAGATCTGAAGAATGCCCTATAAATATTTTTCCTATTGGCGCTGTTACTAAATCCCAAAAAGGTAAAGAGATTACCGAAATGGGAGCTATGATTAATGAGGGTGCAATCGCATTCAGCGATGATGGAGTACCAATAGGTGACGCAAAAGTAATGCAAAACGCGCTTGATTACTCAAGCATGTTTGACATACCTATCATTAACCACGCAGAGGACGAATGTTTAAAATGCGATGGAGTAATGCATATGGGTAAAGTTTCAACAAATCTTGGTCTACCTTCAAGTCCTGGTATTACTGAATCAAGTATGGTACACAGAGATTTAGAAATAGCCGTTCATGCTGGTGCGAGGCTTCACGTTCCACATGTAAGTTCATTCAGATCTGTTGAGCACATAAAGGCCTTAAAAAAGAAAAGCGAAAAAATATCCGCTGAAGTAACAGCGCATCATTTATTTTTTACCGATGAAGATCTTGTATCCTATAATACAAATCTAAAAGTTGCTCCTCCAATTAGATCTAAAAAGGATAAAAAAGCCCTAATTGAAGCAGTAAAGAGTGGAACAATAGATTGTATAGCAACTGACCATGCGCCACACACCATTGAAGAAAAAGAAGGAACTTTTGATATTGCACCATTTGGAATGATAGGTCTTGAATCATGCTTTGGGGCAGTCAATAAAATTTTAGTTCATGATAACAAAATGGATTTAATCTCACTAATTAAACGTTTAACGGTAAATCCACGAAAAGTAATGAAGATGGATCAAGATCTTTTTAAGTTAGGCTCAAATGCTGAAATAGCTATTTTTGATCCAGATTTAGAATGGAGTTTCTCAAGCGAGAATATTTTCTCTAAGTCTCATAATTCGCCTTTTATAAATCAAAGACTCAAAGGTAGAGTTAAAGCAACAATTGTAAAAGGGCATATCGCTAGGCTAGATTAATTAAAAGTTGACTATAACACGAAATAAAGTATAATATTGTCGGCTATAATCTAAGTTAAAACAATGAAGACAAAATCACTTAAAGCCAGCGAAATAAGCAAAGAATGGTACATTGCCAATGCTGAAGGAAAAACCTTAGGGCGCTTTGCAAGCGAAGTTGCAAAGGTTCTCAGAGGAAAGCATAAACCATCCTTTACTCCTCACATGGATATGGGAGATTTTGTGGTAGTTGTAAATGCAGAAAAAATTGGTGTTACTGGTAATAAAGAAAGTAATAAAACCTACTTTAAGCACTCAGGTTACATTGGATCAACAACTTTTACCAAGCTAGATCATATGAGAAGAACTAAGCCAGAACGAATTGTTGAGAAAGCAGTATGGGGAATGCTTCCAAAAAACAAGCTTGGCAGAGCCATTATTAAACATCTAAAAGTTTATACTGGACCTGAGCATCCACATGAAGCACAGCAACCTAAAGAGCTAAATATTTAATGTCAGTTGCAATTTATAAAGCAATAGGGCGTAGAAAAGATTCTGTTGCAAGAGTCAATATGATTCCTGGTAAGGGTGAGATAATAGTTAACGGTAGACCATTTAAAGATTACCTATGTAGGGAGAGTTTAGCAATTGTAGTTACTCAGCCATTAGATTTAACTGATCAAAGAAATTCTTATGATATTAGGGTAAATGTCAAAGGAGGAGGATTAAGTGGCCAAGCCTCTGCAATAAGACTTGGAATAGCGCGAGGACTTAATGAGGTTAGCTCAGATTTTCGACCTGCACTCAAGCAAGCAGGTTTCCTTACAAGGGATGCTCGTGAAGTCGAAAGAAAAAAATATGGCCAGCCAGGTGCTCGTAAAAAATTTCAATTTTCTAAACGATAAAAGAATAAATATATGTCTAAAATAAAATTTGAAGATTTATTGGGTACAGGTGCTCACTTTGGACACGTAACTCGCAAGTGGGATCCGAATTTTAAGCCTTACGTCCTAATGGAAAAAAATGGTATTCACATAATTAACCTCGAAGAGACTCTCCGCTGCTTAGATAAAGCTACAAATTTTATAAAATCTAAATCAAAAAAAGGTGGAGTTTTTCTATTTGTTGGCACTAAAAAACAAGCCAGAGATATTGTTCAGCAGGAAGCAGATAGGTGTTCGATGTTTTACGTTGTTGAGAGATGGCTAGGTGGAACATTGACCAATTTCACAACAATTAAAAAAAGTATAAAGCGTTTACATTTGTTAGAAAAAGAAGGCTCTTTGATTTACGAAAATCAAACAAAAAAAGAAGTACAGATGCTCAACAGAGAGAGGATAAAACTATCAGATCAGCATAGAGGTATTAAAGATATGCGCCGCTTACCAGACGCTGTAATAATTGTTGATACAAAATTGGAGAGTACTGCTGTAGCAGAAGCTGGAAGACTTGGGATTCCTATTATTGCCATCGTAGATTCAAACACAGACCCTACACTCATAAATTATCCAATTCCAGCCAACGATGATTCTATTCGTACAATCCAATTAATTATGGCTGCTCTTGCAAATGCAATAATTGATTCATCAGCAAAAAAATCTAAAAATCCTGATAATCAGCCTCAAAAAGTAGGGGTCACAAAAAAAGATTTACCCGCTAGACATAAAGATGGTGCTCCTGAACAGCTTGAAGCAGCATCAAAAAAAGACGCTGAATAGTTTTTTAATTTATTTTTTAATTTCTAGGAAACATATATGTCTATTAATGCAAAAACTGTAAAAACTTTAAGGGAAAGAACGGGCGCTGGAATGATGGACTGTAAAAAAGCACTTTTAGAGACTAATGGCGACCTAGAAAAAGCGGTTGATCATTTACGAAAAACTGGAGTTGCTAAGGCTGAAAAAAAAGGGCAACGTACAACGAAAGAAGGCTTAGTTTTTTCTTACATCCATCACGGAGGCAAATTAGGCGTGCTTCTAGAATTAAATTGTGAAACTGATTTTGTTGCGAAAACTGAAGGTTTTAATGATTTAGCTCACAATTTAGCGATGCAAATTGCTGCAACAAATCCAAGCTCAGTTTCACGCGATGATATGGATCCTGCAGTTCTTAATAGGGAAAAAGATATTTTTATGGATCAAGCTAAAGAATCTGGCAAACCAGATAATATCATTGAAAAAATGGTTGAAGGTAAAGTAGAAAAGTTTTATGCTGAATCCTGTTTAATTGAACAGCAATATATCAAAGATTCTGAAAGAAAAGTTTCTGATTTACTTACAGAAGCCGTTTCGACGCTCGGTGAAAATATCGTTATAAATCGCTTTATACGCTATGCAATTGGCGAATAATTTGACCAGACTAGAAATTTAGTTTCTCATGTCTCAACCTGCATACTCTCGAGTTTTATTAAAATTAAGCGGAGAGGTGTTGGCTGGAGATCAATCATATGGCATTGACCCCTCAAAAGCCTCAGAGCTTGCTAATGAGATAAAGACTGTTCATGAAATGGGTATAGGAATAGCATTAGTGATTGGTGCTGGAAATATTTTTAGAGGTATAAAAGCTGCAAGTAAAGGGATGGAAAGAGTTACTGGTGATTATCTAGGAATGTTAGCTACTATAATGAATGCAATTAGCATTCAAGATGCACTTGAGAAATTAAATGTTCAAACTAGAACGCTTTCTGCCATAACTGTTTCTCAAATTTCTGAACCTTATATACGAAGAAGAGCTCTTAGGCACCTTGAAAAAAACAGAGTAGTTATAGTTGCTGGAGGTACCGGTAATCCATATTTTACAACAGATACAGCAGCTGCTCTTAGAGCAACAGAGCTTAAAGCAGAGGTTTTATTAAAAGGAACCAAGGTGAATGGTGTATTTGATAAAGACCCTGAATTGCACAGCGATGCTAAGCAATTCAATAAAATTAATTATTCTGATGTAATTGGAAAAAACCTTCGTGTTATGGATATGACAGCTATTACTTTATGCAAGGAAAATACGCTGCCGATCAGAGTTTTTGATGTAAATGGTAAAGGCAATTTAAAAAATATTTTACTAGGACAAGATATAGGAACACTAATTTCAGAATAAGATATGTTTGAAGAAATAAAAAAAGATACAAATCAAAAAATGGATCAAGCGGTAGATCACGCAAAATCAGAACTACTTAAAGTTAGAACTGGACGTGCCAATCCTGATTTGTTGAATTCTATTCAAGTTGATTACTATGGAACAGCTACGCCGCTTAATCAAGTTTCGACTATTACGATACCTGAACCGAGGATGATAGCATTGCAACCATTTGAGAAGACGTTAATACCAATTATTGAAAAAGCGATTATGGATTCTAACTTAGGCCTAACCCCGAATAATAATGGAAATACGGTCTTAGTTCCTATCCCAAGCTTGACAGAAGAAAGAAGACAGGATCTAATCAAATATGTTCATCAGCTTATCGAGGATGGGAGAATAGTTGTAAGAAATATTCGAAGAGATTCAATTCATGACATTAAAGAGTTTAGCAAAGAAGAGCATGTATCCGAAGATGAAACTCGAAGACAGGAAACTGAAATTCAAACTTTAACAGATAATCATATTGAAAACTTAAATAAACTGCAGTCCAGCAAAGAGGAAGAGTTAAAAGAGATTTAAACCAAATAAAGAACTTAAATTAAATAAAAAAGCCACTTATGAGTGGCTTTTTTATTTAATTTAAATCTCGAAAGAGAAGTTTATGCTAGTCGCATTTTGACCAGCCGCACTCCCTGCATGTCAAGCATCCACCCTCATTTATCACATTCTGACAATCAGTGCGACTTTGACCTTCAGCGCATTCATAAGAATTTTCTTGAGTGGAAGTTTCTTGAGCCATGGTAATTCTAACCTTTTCCTTCAATGAGGCACTGCTATTGCTACCAGCATTATTTTCCTTGAGATAGTCATCAAGGGCTTTCCCAATTGCGTCTGGTGTTGAGAGTATAAGGCGACCATCTTCCCAGGTGGGATTTGGTCCCGATATACCTTTAAGCTGTCTTACGATTGCGTTTGGATCCAGTCCCGATCTAAGCGCTAAGGATATTAACCTGCTGATCGCTTCAGATTGAGCCGCTGCGTTGCCGCCAGCTTTTCCGATTGTGGTAAAAACCTCACAAAGTCCATTTTCATCTTGATTGATAGTAATGTACAGCGTTCCTTCTCCAGTGCGTATTCTTCGTGTAATCCCATTAGTCTCATTTGGTCGCATCCTTGGAGTTTTTTCTTCTGATAGATTAGCCACTGATTGACTTTCGGTTTTAGCGACATCCTCATCTTTTTTGTCATTAGTAATTAAAATACCCTCTCTTGAGCCTTCTCGGTATACCGTTATTCCTTTAAGATTGGCTTTATATGCAGTGAGATAAATATCTGCTACCGTTTCTTTTGTTACTCCTTGCTTTAAATTGACCGTGGAAGATATGGAAGAGTCGATATATTTTTGAATTACACCTTGCAATTTAACTCTAAAATAAGGATCAATATCATGAGCTGTTACTACATGATCAGGTAGATTGTCATCATCTCCAAAAAGTTTTTCTATGATCGGATGATACACTTTGTATTCATCAAAATCTCTTCCAAAGCCATCGTTCTTTTTTACACGTCTTTTGTATGATGTCGCAAAGATCGGCTCGACTCCCGAAGTTACTCTTGCAACAATTGCTCCACTTCCTGTTGGAGGGACGGTCAAGACAGTTGAATTTCTAATCCCATCATCTTTAATTTTATCACGGAGGCTTTTTGGGAGGTTCTTAACAAACTTGCTCTTTCTATATCCGTTCCACTTGAAGTGGGGGAAAGAACCCTTTTCTTTTGCTAAATCAGAACTGGTTTCATACGCAGTATCACAAAAGATTTTCATGACTTGATCGATTGTTTGAAGAGCATCCTCACTGTCGTATTTGATGCCCATTCTAACCAACATATCACCTAATCCTAGAATGCCTAGACCAACCCTTCTGTCGTTTCTCGCATTCTCTTTTTGTGTATCGAGTGCATGCCGATCTAGATTGTAGTCGATAACGTTATCCAAAAATCTAGTAGCTATCCCAACAGTTTCTTTGAATTCTTCAATTTTAAAATTACCTTTATCGTCAACATACCTTTCAAGGTTTATAGATCCCAGATTGCAACAACCGCCATCAGGAAGTGGTTGTTCAGCGCATGGATTCGTTGAGACTAGAGGACTACAATATTCTGCATTGTGGTAATCTGTCATGGTATCCCAAAAGAGAAGACCGGGTTCCGCGCTTGAATGAGCGCAGTCTATTATTTTTTCCCATAGCTCTTTTGCCTTAATGGTCTTGTAAACTTTGTCTTCATACTTAAGATCAAAATCTGTGTCATTTTCAACAGCGTGCATGAATTCGTGCGTTAAGAGAACGGAGATATTGGAATATTTTACCATATTTATATCGTTCATCTTTATCGATATAAATTTTTCAATATCCGGATGATCAATACGAAGCGTTTGCATATTTGCGCCTCTTCTACCATGTTGAGCTATAGTATTTGTATTCTCACTAAAAAGATTCATAAAACCAACTGGCCCACAAGACTCACCACCAGTACCATTTATAGCATCACCAGAAGGTCTCAATACGGATAGGTCGTGGCCGCAACCACCTCCAAATTTGTAGGTGCGCGCTTCCTCTTGGATCGTTCTGTAGATAGAATTAATTGAATCATCTTTAATTCCAACAACATAGCAGTTGTTAAGCGTGGTGGTTATATCTTCACGGCCCGCACCATGCATAATACGTCCCCCGGGAGTAAATTTAAAATCTTCTAAAATAGAATAAAATTTCTGTTCCCATTCTTTTTTCAGCTTCTTTGTTTTTTCAACACTTGCCAGTGCTTTTGCTTGTCTTTGCCATAGCTCATAAGGATGGCTTTCCCATGGAGCAAGATATTTATTTTTTAATACATCTGCTCCTAATGTGTCGCCTTCGTAGTAATTTTCTATGTGGTAGCGTTGGGGTGAGCCGGTTTCATCTTTTTCATTAACTTCCTTAGTTAATTCTCTGACCGTCTCTTCGACAATATTATTTATGTCGTCAGAGTCCTTTTTTCCAGGTGGAAAATTTAGTTCAATCGCTTCAGCCATATCAGATTTCCTTTATGGTATGTGGGTACAGTTATAAAAAACGAGGTTAATTTAGACTGGCATTTGAAAAAGTGATAATTACTAGGGTTGGCATGACAAATATATAAACCCTTCTAAAATCCATCAAGAAGAAAAGTTAAAAAAAAACAAAACATGGTCGACAAATTTTTTCTACTTACGAAAATTATTTACTCAATAAATTTATTTTGGGAATAAACTATTAGCATCACCAACAACTAACTTGGTCTTATTTTAAAGAAATAATACCAAGTTCCCTCGGTAACGTTCACAGTTATATTTATACTTTGGAATGCGAACCCCATTTTAATTCTCTAATCAAGTATGAATTAAAACAAACCTATAATAGAAATCAATTCTTTAGCGTTAAATTTACCTAAGTCAGGAGTTTGTAAATGTCAAAAATTCAACCATTCCACATAGCCTTTCCAGTGGACGATCTTAAAGCAGCAAAAAGTTTTTATACTGAAATATTAGGATGTTCTCTAGGTAGATCAAGTGATTCATGGATTGATTTTAATTTATTTGGCCATCAAGTCGTCGCTCATCTTAGCCCAGATGAAGTTAGGACTACAGAAAAAAGTGAGGTAGATGGCAAGATGGTTCCAGTTAGACATTTTGGAGTCATTTTAAAATGGGATCAGTGGCACGAATTTGCTAATATGCTTCAAACAAAAAATATCAAGTTTGTTATTGAGCCTTACGTAAGATTTAAAGGTGAGAGCGGAGAGCAGGCGACTATGTTTTTTTTAGATCCTAGCGGCAACGCCCTTGAGTTTAAATCATTTAAAGACCAGTCATCCATTTTTGAAGAATAGTTTCGGTTTTTATCATGTCAAATTATCAAATAGCTATAGTAGGAAGGCCAAATGTTGGTAAGTCTACATTTTTTAATAGACTTTTAAAGCAGCGAAAAGCCATTGTTGGTTCTGAGGAAGGTATTACGCGAGATCGTATTTACGGAGAAGTAGAATGGTCAGGGCATACTTTAACATTTATTGATACCGGTGGATACATACCTGAAGATGTAGATGTTTTTAATAGTGCTGTTAGGGATCAAGCTCTAGCAGCAGTTTCTGAGTCGGACCTTATACTATTTATGGTCGATGGTAAAAATGACCCAACCGCATCAGATAAATCACTGGCGAAATTAATTCGCCATTCTGGGAAAAAATTTATACTTGCAGTGAATAAGTGCGACAGCCTCAATCACGATGAACAGGTATATCAATTTCATCAACTTGGAATTGACCCTGTTTATCCGGTATCTGCATTAAACGGCAGACTAACAGGTGATTTGCTCGATTCTATATTAGAAAAACTCGAGATAAATAGTCCAGCTGAAATTAATGACCATGAAGATGGAATGAGGGTAGCCATTGTAGGAATGCCAAACGTTGGAAAATCATCTATAACAAACTCTCTCCTTCAAAAGGACCAGGCCATTGTAACGCCTATAGCTGGAACTACAAGAGATTCGATTGACTCAAAGCTTAAATATTATAATAAGCTGATAACGTTGGTTGATACTGCGGGATTACGAAAAAAAAGCAAGCTCGATGATAATATAGAGTTTTATAGTAACGTTAGAACTAGAAGAGCTATTATTGGTGCTGACGTAGTATTGGTTGTTATTGACGCGTATAAAGGTTTTACAAAGCAGGATAAATCGATAGCCGATGAAGTGATTAACAAAGGAAAGGGTATGGCAATTATTGTAAATAAATGGGATTTAATTGAGAAAGAAACCAACACTATGCGAGATTTTACAGTAGAGATGTCGCTCCAGTTTAAATCTTTGTCCCATTATCCAGTGTTATTTATTTCTGCTAAGACAAAGCAGCGTATAAGCAGTATATTAAAAATTGCCAATCAAGTCTATGATTTGAGGCTTACTAATTTAGGCACATCTGATTTGAACAAGTTTTTGCAAAATATTTTAAAACTCCAACAGCCTCCCGCTACAAAAGGTAAAGCAATAAGTTTAAAATATATGACTCAAGTCAGCTCCGGTCCTCATTTATTTGTGATATTTACAAATTATCCCAAACTTATCCCATCGAGCTATAAGCGCTTTGTGGAAAATCAGCTAAGAGAAAGTTTCAATTTGGAGGGAGTTCCAATCAGATTATCTTTTAGAAGAAAATAAAAAAGCGAGCGCGATATAAACCAAGGAGGTTTGTAGAGGTAAGAGATAGATGGCAAATATTTTTCGCGCTCGCAATAATTTAGACTCTCTTAATATCTAAAAGTTTCACTTAATTTAAAATTTGTGATTTGAATCACAAAATAGAGTTGGCTAAAGAATAAAAATCATCTAACTTTCAGACCGCTTTTATAAGTCATTATTGAAATAATTCATGACGCGGGGTGGAGCAGTCTGGTAGCTCGTCGGGCTCATAACCCGAAGGTCGTAGGTTCGAATCCTACCCCCGCTACTACAAAAACCCTCAATATCTTGAATATTGAGGGTTTTTTATGATAGACAAGCTTCATGAGCCAATAAAGGGAAAATTATGAAGAAAATTTTAGTTACAGGGGGCACTTCCTACATAGGCAAACATTGCATCGTAGAGCTCTTGAAAAAGGAATACAATGTTAGAACGACTATCAGGGATATTAATAAAGCTGAATCTGTTAGAATTGATATAAATAAATATTTAAAAAAAGATACTAATATCGAATTCTTTGAAGCCGACCTTTTAAAAGAAAAAGGCTGGGATAAGGCCATAGTAGGTTGCGATGCAATAATGCATATTGCAGGTCCTTATCCTTTGAATTTTGATGGACCCGAAGAAGATCAAATCAAACCCCACGAAGAAGGAACAATTAGAATTTTAAAATTGGCAAAATTAAATAATGTAGATAGAGTAATTTTAACTTCTTCGATTGCAGCGGTATGGATGGGTGTTCCAGGAGACAAAGATTTAGATGAAAGTAAGTGGACAAATGAAAATATCAAGCATATCGACCCTTACATAAAAAGTAAAACAATAAAAGAAAAAGCTGCATGGGATTATGTTCTAAAAAATAAATCAATTAAGCTAACTACAATTTTACCTCCGGTTGTTTTAGGTCCCGGCATTGGCGATCATATGCATTCAACATCTATGAAATTTTTCAATATGCTTGCAAAAAAAGAAATGCCCATTGCCCCTCCAATTAAATTTGGAATGGTTGATGTTAGAGATGTTGCTAAAATGCATGTTGCAGCGCTTGAGAATAATGAATCAATTGGTAAAAGATTTATCGTATCTGAAGGAACATATTGGGCTAAAGAATTTGCACATAAGCTCGTTGAGCTCGGATACAATGCTCCAACGCTAACACCGCCAGCCTTTTTGGTCAAGTTTATGACAAATTTTGATAAAACCTTGAAGATGGTAAGACCTGTTATTGGTCTAGATTATAATATTAATTCAAATTCTGCAAAATCTTTGCTTGGATTTGACCCTATATCATTCAACAAAACAGTTAAAGATACCAGTATATATGTCAAAGCAATAGAAGCAAATTAGGCTCTATTTTTTGATTCCGAGTTAATACGTTTTTTGCTAGCAGCCCATGAGCAGATGATGCATTCATTAAGGTTATGATTTCTGGCTGGACAGTGCTCCCGTCCAAAAAATATAATTTGCAAGTGCAGCTTATTCCATAAGTTTTTATCCCATATTTTCTTAAGATCTTTTTCAGTTTTTTCAACATTCTTACCATTTGAAAGTCCCCATCTTGCAGCGAGTCGATGAATGTGTGTATCAACTGGAAAAGCAGGAAACCCATACCATTGAGACATGACAACGCTAGCAGTCTTATGACCAACCCCAGCTAGGCTTTCAAGAAAGTCCCAATCGGGTCGCAATCCACCTTCTTTAATAATTTGATTTGCCATTTTTTTTATATTTTTTGCTTTTGTAGGAGCAAGACCTATTTCTCGAATGAGATTTTGTATAGTCCGTGTGTCCAGACTTGACATTTTTTCAGGAGTATTAGCTCGCTTAAATAGTTCGGGGGTGACTTGATTTACCTTTTTATCAGTTGTTTGAGCTGATAGCATTACAGCAACTAATAAGGTATATGCGCTATAGTGATCTAAAGGGATTGGCGTACTTGGGTAGAGTTTGTCTAAAATTGCGTTAATTTTTTTTGCTTTTTCAGATCGATTCATTTCATCAGGTTTACTATTATCAATTTATTGCAATTTAATAAAATAAAGGTATCAACTACTTCGTCTTTCATTTTTAAATTGATTTCAATCAAACCTTAAAAAAATCATTAAATAACTCTGTTATGATAAAAAAACTTTTGAAACCTGATATTATACCCGGTATTGTTTCTGGATTTATTAATGGGATTATTCTGATTGTTATAGCAATGGCTCTGAGCTCAATAATATTTACAGGCTCCTTATCACCTTTTTTGCCACAAGGCATTGGTATTATTTTATTTGGATTTTTGTTCTATGCCATTTTTTCTTTTTTTACAGCTAGTTATCCAATAAATATTAATACCCCTCAAGATATTCCAATTGCAATAATAGCTCTTATAGCTACTAACGTGATGGCAACTTTTGGAAAGAGCTGGAGCCCTAATGAGGCATTCCAATTCATTTTTGTCACAATAACTTTTACATCAATTATGGTAGGGTTTTTCTTTTTTATTTTAGGTGCTCTCAAAATGGGAAAGTTAGTTAGATATATCCCATACCCCGTTGTTGGGGGTTTTTTGGCTGGAACTGGGTGGTTGATTATCAAATTTGCATTTATTATGACTGCTGAAATTGAATTTTCTATTACCAATATTTCATTGCTCTTAGACCTATCAATTTTATTAAAATGGCTACCAGGTTTTCTATTTGGCATATCAATTCTTATTGCTGGAAGATTTACTAGCCATTACTCCTTACTTCCAAGCTTCATTGTATCGGGCATTTTAATATTTTATTTTATTATGTTTTATAATGGATATTCCCTTGAGTATATAGAATCTAACGGATTGTTATTAGGTCCTTTCCCAGACGGAGGATTGTATCAAGGTTCTGCGTTAAAGTATATTGCCAGCTTTAAGTGGAATGTATTTTTTGCGCAATTGCCTGCTATTGGAACCATGATGATTCTTAATTCAATATCTATTCTTTTCAACTATAGCGGTTTAGAGCTTATAATAAAAAAAGATATGGATTTGGACAGAGAGTTAAAAGTAACAGGATCCGGTAATATTTTAGCAGGGATTTTTGGAGGACCTCCTGGGCATTTAGCTCTTGGAGGCGTTTCTCTGGCGCATTCAATTGGTTCAAAAACAAAATTAAGCACAATTGTAGTGGCGTTAATGTGTGGTTTTGCGCTTTTTTTTGGATCAAAGGTATTATCTGTTTTTCCTAGAATAATCCTTGGTGGGCTTTTATTCTATTTAGGCTCCTCCTTTATTGTAGATTGGATAATTAATACATGGAAACGCGTTCCCAAAAGTGATTATTTAGTAATATTATTAATTTTTTTTGTTATTGGGTCGATAGGATTTCTTGAAGGTGTAATTGCAGGTCTTTTAGCTTCTGTATCGCTTTTTGTTGTTAATTACTCAAAAGTAAAAACCATTAAGCACAGGCTTACAGGTAAAAATTTTCATAGTAATGTTGAGCGATCTGATAGAATAAAATCTGTTTTAGAAAAATTTGGAAATCTCGTATTAATACTTCCCTTGCAAGGGTATTTATTTTTTGGCTCTGCAAATCGACTGCTTGAAAATGTTAAAGAATATTTACAATCAAAGAAAGGGTCTACTCTTAAATTTCTTTTATTTGATTTTAAACTTGTTTCCGGCATTGACTCATCAACGGTAAATAGTTTTAATAAAATGAAGATCTTGGCAGATTTGAATCGTTTTAAAATATTGTTTTGTAACTTACCCAAAAACATCATGCATCAGTTTAAAGCGGAAGGGCTTTTTAATGATACATCAAATCAAACCTTTAAATTATTTCAAGATTTAGATTATGCGATGGAATGGTGCGAAGATGAAATCATTTCAAGTGAACTACAAGATTTTGACGAGAGCTTGAGTGAAGCACAACTATTCGAATCAAAATTTTCTGATTTATTGCCATATTTTGAGACTGTAATTTTTGAAAAAAAATCTAAGATTATTAAGGAAGGGGTTAAGTCGCGGGGGTTATTCTTTATTAAATCTGGTAGGGTTACTGTTCAGTTGAATTCAAATAAAAATAAAAAAATTCGCTTAAAATCTATGGGTCCTGGAACAATTGTAGGAGAAGTCAGTCTGTATTTAAACTCTTTAGCTACAGCGTCGGTAATTTCTGAAAATAAATGCGAAGTCTATTTTTTATCTCTCGCAAACTTTGAAAAACTAAAAAATGAATCTTCAAATCGTGCTGCTGAATTACATACGTATGTAATAAGACTTTTAAGCGATCGATTAGCGAAATCAAACGCAACTATTCGAGCATTAATGGAATGAAATCCGATTAATTAACGATCTTATTTAATGTAATAAAATTTAATAAGTTGGTTTTTTTATCTTTTGATACTACTTATGGTGATATATTTAACTACTTTATATAATTAATATATTTAAAAACATTGAGCTATATTTCATGAATTTTAAAGTGAACTAGAAAAGCCCTTCTTCCTTTTCTTTAAAAAAAAATTAATACATCAAATATGGATAAATCTTCAATAATTATTGCCACCTTAATCCTTTATAATTTTTTTTTAATTTTAGTTGGCTGGTCAACGCGGAAGAAAAATAAAACCATTGAAGATTATTTTGTTGGAGGGAAACGGCTTGGCCCAGTCATTACTTCGATAAGCTATTCAGCCAGCAATTCTTCTGCATGGACATTGCTTGGAGTAAGTGGAATAGCTTTTTCAGAAGGCATATCTACATTGTGGCTTGTAATTGGCGTAGTAGGCGGCATGTTTATATCGTGGCTAAAAGTTGCACCATCAATATACGATATAACAAAAAAAAAGAATTTCATTACTATCCCTCAATTAATTTCAGATGGCTACAAAGAAACTGAAAGAAAAAATATTTTAACCACAGCATCTTTCATAATAATTTTTTCATTTACTTTTTATATTGCTTCTCAATTTCAAGGAGCTGGAAATGCATTAAACGATACTTTTGGATTAAGTATTTTTGAAAGCATAATCCTTAGCGCCTTTATTATATATATCTATACTTATTTGGGTGGATACCTTGCAGTCAGCATAACAGACACAATACAGGGCTTTTTAATGGCTTTCACTGCTATAGTTATGCCTGTAATGGCTATTTCTAAAATCGGAGGCTTTGCAGGCTTATTCGAAAAGTTGTCAACTGCATCTGGTGATTTTTTGAGCTTTTCTGCAGGGAACGTTGGATTTAGTGCATTGGGCCTTATAGTTGGCCACTTAGGTATAGGTATGGGCTACTTTGGACAACCTCACTTATTATCAAGGTTTATTTCAGTTAAAGATTTAAAGACATTAGAAAAGTCAAGAAATTATGCTCTAATTTGGTTTTGCATAGTTTTTACCGGTATGTGGCTTTTGGGTATTGCTGGACATTTTATGATTACAGACTTAAGTAATAATGAAAATATATTTTTTAGAATCTCTGATGAGATCTTTCATCCCGCGATTCAAGGAGTTTTATTAGCTGCGGTTATATCTGCAATTATGTCTACAGCTGATAGTCAAATATTAGTTTGCTCATCATCAATAAGTATAGATTTAAACATTCAAAGCGATTCATTAAAAGTATCTCGTTTAGTGACTGGATTTGTAATTCTATCATCTGCATTAATTGCAGTCATTATTCCAGAAAAGATTTTTACTAGAGTTTTATTTGCTTGGACAGCAATGGGGTCAGCGTTTGGACCATCTGTTATTTCAAAGATCTTAAGATGGAATGTTAGCGCATCATCTGTTCTATCTTCAATTTTAATTGGATTTGTTTTAGCGGTACTGTTTTTTCTTTTACCAAATACTCCTGGGGATTGGCTAGAAAGAGTAATTCCGTTCATGTTTAGCTTATGCTATTTGTATTTGACAAAAAAGAATTAGTGTATTGAATAATTCTCCAAAGATAGACTCATCTCTAACTCTTACTTGTGGCTCTAGAATATCGAATAGAATATGCAAGTCAGCGATGACTGAAAGAATCGCAGACTCAAACAACCATGTTAGCGAAAAACACTTAAGCTTGTATAGAAGATGGTCAGAAGGGGGATGTGGATTGCTTATTTCTGGAAATGTAATGGTAGACCGGTTTAACATAGAAGGAGCAGGCAATATTATTTTGGACGAAAAAAACTTTCAAGACCAAAAAAATATGCTAAAAAAGTGGACTGATATTTCTACAAGAAACAACACACATTTTTGGATGCAGTTAAGCCATGCTGGTAGACAAACACCGGGTTCAATAAATAGCTCACCTTTGGCCCCATCAAGTGTTCGCTTAAAAATTCCTGGAAGAAAATTTGGTATTCCCGTAGAAATGTCCCCTAAAGATATAAAAAACACAATCAACCAATTTGCCTTTGCTGCTAAGGCCGCAAAAGAGGTAGGATTTACAGGTATTCAAATCCATTCTGCCCATGGTTATTTGTTGTCCCAATTTTTATCGCCTAATATAAATATTCGTAAAGATGGATGGGGCGGCTCACTTATAAACAGATCACGTTTATTAGTTCAAATTATAAGATCGTGTCGAAAAGAGCTTGGAAAAAATTTTCCAATTTCAGTTAAACTGAATTCTTCTGACTTCCAAAAGGGAGGTTTTTCCGATGAAGAGTCAATTGCTGTGGCAAAAATTCTCTATGATGAAAAAATTGATTTGCTTGAAATATCTGGAGGGACTTATGAACAGGCTAAATTTCTGGGGTATGATAATCTTGCAGTAAAGCCCAAGAAAAACATTTCTCTTAAAAAAAGCACCATTGCAAGAGAATCCTATTTTTTATCTTATGCAGAAAAAATTTCAGCGCAAACAGACCTTCCTCTCATGGTTACTGGGGGCTTTCGCACTCAAAATGGAATGAATGCAGCGCTTTCAAGCATCTGTCAGATGATTGGTGTTGCTCGACCTCTTTGCACAGACCCTAAAGCCGTTAAGAAACTATTATTGCAAGAAATAGAGGTTTTACCAATTTTTGAAGATAGCCTATCGATAGGCCAAAAATGGCTTTCAATTAACAGTCCTATTACAATACTTAAGTCTTTAAATGCATTAAGCATCATATCATGGTATTATGTACAATTGCGAAGAATGAGCGACGGTTTGAATCCCAATCTTAAGCTGAATCCGCTTAAAGCACTATTTATTAATGAAATTATTGAAAGAAAGACTATAAAAATCTATAAAAAACGGATTAAAAATAGTTAATATTCCAGATATGTTACAGAATTCAAATATGTGGAAGAAAATTGGCTGGCTAGGCGCCTTTTTTGTTGTTCTGGGCTACTACTTTAATGCCAACGAACTTGCAATTTCATGGTTAATATGGATTTTAGGCAATACTATGGTTGGTTTCTACTCGCTAACCGTAAAAGCTTATTCAACTGCTATGATGTCTTTTATAATTACATTAATGAATATTTACGGATATTTTAGCTGGATCAAGTGAAGTCACTTGTTTCTCCAAGCGATTTTCCTTCTGCAAGCACTTTCTGCTATCTAAATGCAGCAAATGTTTCTTTGACTTACAGTAAGGCTAAGACGGCAAACGAAAAATGGTTCGAAGATGTATCGCTTAACGGAAGTAACAATTTTACTGAAAAAAAAGAAGAGAGCGCTTTTGACCAATTACACAAAACTGCAGCAGATATTGTAAGAGCAGAGCCGTATGAGATTGCTGGAGGTTCAAGTGCTACCGAGCTTTTATCATCTTTGGCGTGGTCAATTTCACCAAAAAAAGGCGAAAATATTGTTAGCACATCTTCAGCGTTTCCAAGCACAGTCTATCCCTGGTCTAGGGTAGCAGCGACCACTGGTGCTGAAATACGACTTGCAGAGAGTAAAAAAGGATTTAGTACTACAAACGCCATAAGAAGCTTGATAGATGAAAATAAAAAATTGCTAAAAAAATACCACCGTGAGAAATAAAATAATCTAAATACAGAATACCTTCGTGACCTGTTGTAAATTCAGGGGTAAAAAAAGAGTGAAAAGCACCTGCAAATCCCCAATATAATAGTAATTCGTATAAAAATTGTTTCCTGTAAAGTAAGGTGAAACCTGATAAAATTGATGATATTCCACATAAATGCAAGGGCAAATTGACTACATTATCCCAATTTTCTAAAACAAATAGATGATAGTATTGAACTAAAAGAAATCTCGTTATTAAAGCAAAGGAAATAAGCTTTGAAATAAATTCTTTTTTTTTTGAATCAACTTTTATTCCACAAAATACAATTACAAAAATGGTAGAAAATGATGCAATGTTGACAAACCACCATTCGTTCGTAAATAGGGATATTGTATAGTGATCATTCATTATTTATGTTACAGTTATTACTAATTTTACACAACTAAATAAACAACTATATATCTAATTATTTAGTTTAAAAAAGCCCTGTAACTAATAAAAATTACAGGGCTTTATCTTTAAGTAGCAGCGCAGGGACTCGAACCCCGGACACCCGGATTATGATTCCGGTGCTCTAACCAACTGAGCTACGCTGCCTTACTTAATTCTATTCTCTAAAAGGTCATATACTATTCTTACACCATAACCTGTCGCACCATTTTTAGGTTGATAAGAAGGCTTGGTTGGTCCCCATGCCATACCAGCAATATCCATATGGACCCATGGAGTATCACCTACAAACTCTTGCAAGAATACACCACCAGCAATTGTTCCTGCCTGCATTGGTGCACCAAGATTTTTAATATC
>CAJWZD010000003.1 GCA_913049685.1 uncultured Fidelibacterota bacterium | reverse complement strand
CAACCTCTCGTTTGTGGATTGTTTAACTGAATCTTCATTTTGAATAAAATTAAACTGCTTAATTAAATCTTCATAATTATCAACATATCTTATTAGTGCCTTTTTATCTTCTAGTATTGATAATTTAAGCGCTTTAAGTGATTGGTTGAGTTGCGAGGATAACTCTTTTTCGGATCGACTATTTTCTAACCAAAGAGATCCGCTAATTCCTAGCAAGACCGCTAAAAACTCTATCCCTCCTCTTGCTAATATATTCTTCACTTATTATCCATTGTTATAAGATTAATTTTTTGACGAAGGATCTGCAATTCTTCGCGGTAGGTTATAATAAGGCGATGTATAAATTTTCTAAGCTGTGTTTTTTCTTTTGTATATCCTAAAGCAATATTGTCATTAAAAAAATTTTTATATTCCGAAGCGTTAGCTTTACTGATGTTGCGATCTAAAATCATTGGGTGTTTCTCAATTATATACTTGTTAAAAGAATGATAGAGAACTCTTTCATTTTCGACTCCATCTACAATATGGGAAGGGAAAACCTCATACAGATTATCAATAAGTATTTTAATAGAGTCGTTTTCAAGAAGACCGATGCTTCCATCGCTATTTAAAGAATTATAGACCGAAATAGGAAGATTGATGGCTCTATATGCCTTTAGGGTAAGAATTATTCCTCTATCATTTTTTGTTAAACTATCAATGCGACCAAAATCAATTTTCTTCCAATTATCAATAACGTATTCACCAACATTGATATCCCTTTCGTATTGGGATATCTTTTTATCTATGTAACTAATTCTTTGATCTAATTCATTTCCTAGAGAACGGAGATTCTTGATATTTTTATCTTGCACAGCCCTATAATCTCTATTCTCATCAACATAAAGCGATAAAATTATTCCAATGAAAACTGCTAAAAACTCAACACCTCCTCGTGCTAAAATCTTATTCATCTTTATTTTTTATCTTAGTTTCCAGTTCATTGCTTAGCTGCTTCTGGGTTTCAATCATCTCTTTTTTAGTTTCTTTCATCAGATCGATAAAATAATTAAACATGAATTCATTTTTAATTACCCAATTATAAAATTCAGAACTATTTATTTTATTCAAAACTTCGTCAATATTATAAATAAAATTTCTAGTTGAGTTACTTAAATACCAAGTCCATTGATCGTCTCTCAGCGTTATATCGTCCATATATTTATTATTTGCATCCATCCTTACATAGGTCTGATCATAAAGCCTAGTTAAGGTGTTAACAATATTTAGATTGCTAGTTCGATTAAAATTACCTGCAGATTTTGATGATAGGTATGCAGATTTTTTTCCAAAAAAAGATCTGTTTCCAAGAGGTTCTTTAAAAAACGCTAATGTATCAAGGGCCTCCTCTCCGATTTTTGATTTTTCAAAAATGGTTAGAAATTCTCTAATCTCTTTTAATTTTTTTTCATTGTATTCAATTTTTTCAGAAACTACGTTTAAATCATCAATTAGCTCGTTATTTATAGCAATTAAATCCTGAAAAAACTCTTTCCTTTGAGCATTATTTTTACTTACCCCATCAATCCATAAAGATCCTGATAACCCTAATAAAACCGCTAAAAATTCGATACCCCCTCTTGCTAAAATATTTTTCAATTTATTGTCCTTTTTTTTGGATGTAAAGAATACTTGGTAGAGAGCTAAGAAGTATTGCTAATGTGGCCCAATAATCGAATTTGATTGGAATATCAGAAAAATAGTAATTAATACCCATCGCAGAAAACATGGTCAACATAAAGAGGTGAATAAAAAGTAAGGATTTTTTAATTCTTGCTTTGTTCATGCTATTAAAAACATTTCATTTTATAGTTCTTTTATTTTTTCATTCAATAATAAATCAACTTTCTTCATTTGATTTAGTGCATTTTCAGCTTTACCAATATAAAAACGCTGTATTTCGTCTATAAAAGTTTGAAGTGCGCCTAAATAATCATTAAAAAATATTTTTTTTAAATTTGCTTTTTTAGTTTCTGGTTCAAATGGGTCTGAGCCAAAATATTTTATTCCAAAATCTCCAGAATACCAGAATGAGTCCAACTGCTCACCATTTAAATCCATTCGGGAATAGAAATGACCATATATGATTCCAATCTCATTGGCTATTTCATCATTTCCAAAGTAAGTGAGGCGTCCACTAGAAACTGAAGCATCATAAGCGGAAGAAGTGCCAAAAAAAGTACTGCTATTCCAAACATTGCTAAGATTATTGATAAATTTTTTATAATCAAACTTCTCTTTATTTTTAATCATCTCTAAAGCTTTTAATCCGCTTTCAAATGATTCCTTCTGAACAGCTAGAACTCTTTCCAGTAGAATGATATCTTTTTTTAAATCTTTTTGAATATTTATGTAATCAGATTTTAGTCGTTTTTCAATTTCTTTGTCTTGCTTCCATTCATCAACATTAAAAGACATGGTAATACCTAGTAACACTGCTAAAAATTCTATTCCTCCTCTAGCTAAAATTTTATTCATTTTAGTTTAGTTCCTAAACCATTTTAAAATTTCTTTAGAGGTTTCGCTTGATGGAGGGGAGTGAGCTGACTCATAAGTGATCATTTTCTTCATGGGTTCTCTTAAAGACAGGAGATCATACATTGGTTTTTGAGATGTCTCAAAAGGAAAGTATTGATCATAAATCCCATTTAACATAAGGACGGGTTTGTTAATTCGAGAAAGAAAAGTCAACGGATTTCCTTCAGGTCTCATTTCTCTTGCTCCTAAACCTGCAACTTGCCAAACAGCTTTTTTAATTCTGCTCTCATTTGCCAAGAAAAGAGGTCCAAGCATACCTCCCCAGCTTATGCCGTAATAATAAACACTATTAGAAAGATCATCTTGCTTTTCGACATAATCTATAGCCCGCGAATAATCTTTGACCATCATAATCATTTGATCTGCATAAACCTTTGATTTATTTTCAACATAATTCGGAAATTCAGGATAACCTCTTTCATAGGTGCCTTTATAAATAGGGTAGATAACTGCATATCCAGATCGCATTAGAAAACCCATTCTATTGCCAGTCAAATTCTTACTATTTCGACTGGTAATCGATCCAGATCCAGGGACATACACTACTGTTTTAAAGGGCGGATTTTCGTTTTTAGGTATAAAAATATTTAAGGACAATCTTTCTTCATTATAAGCTGCATCAATTTCTACTACTTGTTTATACCACGCATCATTTATATCAATTTTGTCTTCAATTATTTTTGCATTTATAGGCGTTTTGTCATACTTAAACATTCCATTATAAATGTTAAACACTTCATCAGAGATCGGCTTATGAGAATAAAAGTTTCGCGTGTAGGATTGAATTAAAGTATCTGCAGAAGCAAGATTAGTTTCGTTCTCAGGAATGATTACACATCTAAATCCATTTGTTTTGTAACGATTGATTGGATGCTGAGAAAAATTATCGGTAAAATAGTAGGTGTCATCATCGTAACCTCCACCCATAACTGATCTATTTCCATTTTTATGAGGATTGGTGCCCCATTCTCGAGCATTGCCTGCCATATCATAGCAACCGTAAGAACTAAAAATAGAATATTTGCCAACTTCACTTGGTGAACCGCTAAAATTACTGCGTGGTGAAATAACTCCTGACTCACCCCAAAACATTGCAGCTTTATACCAGTGATATATGGTTGGGAGAGTTTTTCCAGCCCATTTAGCATATGCCCTCGCTTCGTACCAACTTATTCCAAGAACTGGGTAATTTTTTTTATTTACCTCGTAAGTTCCGTTAGACCACGTTGATGGGCCATTTAAACCAGATTTATCAACAAAAATTGACATGCCTTGCTCCCATGAAATAGTTTTGCCATCCTCATTCAAAATAATGTCCCAATACTCTCGCTTTTTATAGCCACCAGCATTGATAAATGACTGATACTGTTCATTCGTCACTTCGTATTTATCTATCCAATAAGATTCTAAATCGACGATGTTTAGATCTCCTAGCTCTGAAACAAAAAGTCTGGTAGATCCTTTTGGAACCTTAACCATGTTAGTGTTTTCATCAGATATGGGTATTAAGCTATATTTTTCATTGTTAAAACTTACTCTACCTATTAATCCAGCAGTGGTGAGAGATAGATAATCTTTATAACCCTCTTTAGATATCTTGAACTTAATATAACCTCTAGCCCCACTATTAATACCTGGAATTCTGGCTTTACTAGGAGTTTTTCCTACAAAAACCCATTCATCAGAATCAAGGTCGCTATAAAAAACACTTGCTCCTTCAGGTTTTGAATTAATACTGACCTCAAGGGATGATTGATTTAATTTTTCTAATACCAATGAATCTTTTGGAAGTTTTTCATAATAACTATTTGATAATTGATAGGCTTCAATATACCTTTCATTTTGTATCAAATTATCAATTGTGGCAAAACCTGAAGAATATGCCTCGTTTCTAACTTCGCTAAGGTTTGATTCTCTAAATAAGAATATGTTTGATATTGAAAGAATAAAAATAACAGTTATTCCTATGATTCTTAGTGCTGATTTTTTTGTTTTTTCACCAATCGAGATATCTTGATTAAAAAATGGCAGAAAAGAGTATAATAGAATTCCTAAAAATCCAGAAACTATTGCATACAATAGATAGTTGATTATAATAACAGGAAAATCTAGTCTATCAATTACTATATCGACAATTTGAAGTATGCCAAATGCGGCTGCAAAATAACTTGCAATAAGTTTTGTATTATCAGTTTTTGGTTTCATGCTTAACCTTTGTTAGCTAAAATCTAATTAAGAAAGAATATATGTTAAACACTAACATTAATCCATATAATGAAAATTTATTTCTGTTAATTTTTATTTGATTTTATTAAAATTTTATAATTTAACAACATAGAAACAGTAAAAATGAACAAACGATTTGAACACATTCAATTACTTGAGAGCTCTCTTTTAAATGATACAAGAGGTGTTTCTAAGGGCGAAATTGAACTATTAACCAAAGTAATTGCTGTCCTTCAATTTATTTCTAATTCCGAATATCAACAGCTATATGACAGCTTTAAAGACACTGATAATCAAAGTTTTATGGTAGAGCTTACTGAGTTCCTAATTAATGACAAAAGATGGTCCAAAATAACAAGTAAAAGACAAGAAGAATATGAAGAACTAAAGAAAATTTATTCTCAAAAAGAAAACAGAGAGTTTAAGATAGCTGAATACATGCATCTATTAGAATCAGCCAAAATAAAGCAAAACTAAATACCAAAAGACCTAATTAAACCAAACTGCGTAACCTCGCTTTCGCAAAATTTCACCTAACATCACTTCGATTTCTTCAGCATCCTTTCTAGTTGGAATCGGATTGTATTTCTCATAAAGGTCAGGTCTTAGTTTAAGACCAAATCGTTTGGCGTATGTGTTTGATTTGTATCCTTCCTTGTGCTGCTCAAAGCGTATATTTGGTTTTTTTGAAGATTGACCAACATAAACACACGGATCCCCCTTAAAGCACTTAGGATTTTTGCCTCGAAATTTCTTTATTTCTAAAACAGATTGATCTAATTCAATAACATATACATAGTATCGTTTCATTAGATCAAAAAATTAAAGAATTTTATTAAAATCGCTACCAGATGGGTGCTGAAACACCTTTAAATCAAACTCGGGAACAACAGCAAGCAGGTGATCAAAGATATCTGATTGGATGGATTCATAATTAATCCAATCTGTATCGTTTGCGAAAACATATATCTCTATTGGAAGTCCGCTAGATAAAGGCGAAAGCTGTCTGACTAAGAACGTCATTTCATCATGAATCTTATTATGGTTTCTAAGATATCCCTCTATATATGCACGAAATGTACCAATGTTCGTTAAAGACCTGCCATTGATTAGTCCATCGTCAATTACATTGTTTTCTACATTATGCTCTTCAATTTCTAATAATTTTTGATCAATGTATTTTGCAATCACCTTAAACTTTCTAAATCTTTCTGTCATCTCACTACTACAGAATTTGATACTATTCATATCAATGCTGATAGAGCGCTTAATTCTTCTTCCACCGCTCTCAGACATACCTCTCCAATTCTTAAATGAGGAGTCTAGAAGTTTATTGGTAGGAATTATACTTACAGTCTTATCCCAATTTTGAATTTTGATCGAGTGCAATGCAATATCAATTACATCGCCATCTGCGCCAAACTGAGGTGCTTCAATCCAGTCACCCACCCTAAATAAGTCGTTAGAGCTGATTTGAACGCTAGAAACCAACGACAATATAGTATCCTTGAAAACAAGAAGCAGGACCGCGGTTAAGGCTCCGATACCGCTTAAAAAGTAAACCGGCGACCTACCTGTTAGAATTGCTACAATGATGATAAAGCCAAATATTCCAACCAGAAGTTTTGCTACCTGCACATAGCTTTTTATACTAAATTTTTGTGAAAAACTACTTTTTACATGCATTTGGTTTAGTGCATTTAAAAACGCATTTAAAAATGAAATAAAAATGAACGCAATTATTGAAAATAGCACTCTGTCAAAAATATCAGGCCACGATAGAATGTTTTTAAAATTGTAAATAAATATTAAAGGTATTAACAATGGTAATCTGTTGAATACCTTTTTTTCTAGAAGAACATCGTCAAACTCTGTTGAGGTTTTTTTAAAGAACATTGAAATTGCTCTTAGGATAATGCGACTAGAAATTAAATACAAAAATGCGCTAAAAATTATCACAACGGCATACAAGATATACCATCGGTCATCTGTGATTGATAAAAGTAAGCTTTGAATACTTTGCATGAATTAATTCCCTGTCAGTTTTAGGTGTTTATCTATTGAATTTTTGGTATTGATCATCTGAACACGCGTATCACTCAATCTATTGGTATAAAAATTCTGAACATAGTCCAAAATCCAATACATCGCATTTTCCATTTTATCAGATAGGAATATTGATCGAGTATTTTCATCGAATACATTTTTACCATGTATCAAGCTATAAAAATCTATAAAATAATCCCTTTTAAGTATTTGCAATCTTTGATCATAAATCTCACTATTTGTATCGAGTCGTTTATAAAAATGCTCGTAAAGAAGAGAGATCTCGTTGCTAATATTCTGTTCAGTGGAAAAATTTAATCTGCCGCTAGATACTGATGCCTTGTAGGCTGTTAAGGATCCAAAAAATGTGGGAGCAGTAACTTCCTGAAGCGAGGTAAGAATTTTTTCTTCTTCAAAATTTAACTCTTCGTTGCTGTATTTGATTAATGTTTTTAACAGTTCTGTCTGCTTACCAACTGAAGAAATAATCCTATCGATATTTTTAATATCTATTTCAATCTCGTCGCGTATATTGATATAGTCTTCAAGAATCTTATCTTGAATATCTCTATCCTGTCTCCAGTCTTCAACCCAAAGTGATATAGTTATACCAAAAAGTACGGCTAAAAACTCAACACCTCCTCGAGCTAAAGTGTTTTTCATTTATTTAGCTCTTCATAAATAAGCTCATTCACGACATTCATTGATTCTACAATTTTTTGAAGCATATGATGCACTACCCTTGTCATTGAAATTGTTTTCATAATTTCTTTTTGCATGCTATTATTACAAAAAACTTCTTCATTCATTAAAAAATGTTTTTCAACAATCTGAAAATCTTTATCTCGGTAGTATGAAAAATTTTCCACAAGAAATTCAGCCAAACCGTACTGATAGAGATTGGTTATAATAGGATCTACATTTTCATATCTTTTAAATTTAAAATCATATAAATCAATTAATTTGTCTTTTAATTCCTGATTCTCGATATACTTCATTTCACTATTTGAAACAAGCGATCTGTAAACACCGTACCGAGGAAAAAGACTATTGCTTCCTTTAAAAACTGATACAAGAAGAACGGTTAGCTCTTCCGGTTTTATATTTTTCGCATCAGAGCAATCAAAGTTTATCAATATTTCTTGGGAATTAATAGATCCAAGCATGTCTTCTAATACAAGCTGTGCATAATCTATGTCTTGATTAAGGCTGACCTGCAAGTCAGATAAGAGACTTTTTTCGGTTTTTAACATCGAGGATTCTTCTATCTGTTTATCAATGTATAAGGACATTGTTATACCTAGAAGCACTGCGATAAACTCAATCCCTCCACGAGCTAAAATATTCTTCACAGCTCAAGCTCTTTTCGTAACAGTTCTCGTATAGCTGTAACCTTCTTAACTTGAGATTCATATTGTAGTTTTGCGTATTTTTGCCACGTAAGCATATTGGATGCAAAAAATCGTATCTTATTAATGTCGGGCATTCTGTAAAGACTCACTTTAGGAAAATTCATATATACTTTATTGTTTGGCTTATCTTTATCATAAAACACTTCATTCGCATAGTCAGCTATATAGGGCAAAATTTGATTTTGAACAAAATTATTTTGGTAATGATCAAGGGTTTTTATAAAGCCGATATCAGTATAATACCTGTGAAGCTCAATTACTAGATCTTCATTGGATATTAAATCTGTTCGTCCAGAGTTTTTTAATGCCATGTATTCTTCTTCGTTGTGAACAAAAATTGTAGCAATCATCATTGCTGATAGATCTTTTTCAAAATCATTGCTTATGCTTTCAAATGTTGGGTTGCTGTCGCACCATTTAATAACGTTCGCTGATCCCTGAATACCTCTTTCATAGGCTTTCATATTCCATGATCCATCAGAAGAATCTGCTACAAGATTATCATATAACCTTTTCAGGATTTTTGTATTTTGCTCTTTTTGATCTTTTTCTTTAACTATACTATCAATTGATAAGGATCCACTTAGCCCAAGTAATACAGCTAGAAACTCTATTCCTCCCCTAGCGATCGTATTTTTCATTTTGGTTTCACCAAGTTTTTAGGTTGCTGATGCCATTCAAGCTTGCCATTCAAGAATTGTACCTTGATCCATAGATCAGCATTAAAATTTATTTTAGCCATGTTAGCTGTGGTAAAATCAAGATAACCATTGCCGGTTGCCTGAGAAATAAATGAGGAAAAGTTTGGCTCGTGCCCTACCAAGCAAAGAGAAGTATATTGATCGTCTTGAGAATGGATTAGATCCAGCAAGTATTCAGGTGAACCCCCATATATTCCTCTTTCAAACCTAAGTTTTGATTGCCAATTAGCACTTTCAATAGCTAGCTGAGCTGTAGTTTTCGCACGTATTGCCGTTGATGATATTATTAAATCAGGAATTTGATCCTTTTCCAATAGGTATTGCCCCATTTTTTTTGCGGCTTTTATTCCTCTATTATTTAAGGGCCTATCATGGTCGACCTCATAGCTAGCATTCCAATCGGACTTGCCATGTCTAAATAAAATCACACTTTTCACAATGCCAAAGTAACAATAAAATTACTTTGATAAAAAATCCTTAGTTTGGTTGATATGTGTATTTATTTTAAATTTCGTTAAATACCAAAGGAGATTTTTTATGAAAAAAATAAGTATAATAACATTGTTGTTTGTGACAACAGCGTTTTCTCAGCTACGAGTAGGAGCTGATATATCTAGAAAAATGGATCTTTCTGGCTTGACCTCTGAGTCATCTGAAGGGATGGGTTTTACATTAGGTTACGAAAGAATGCTTTTGGGCCTTGTTGGTGCTGGTGGAGAGTTTACGCTCGGGGGAGATGAGGGTCCTGATATGATATATGGTTATGGAGTTGCAAAAATCCCAGTAGGCCTTCCTTTTTTCAAAGGCATTGTCCGTGCAGGCTACTCACTGCCTGTTGGGGAAGACGGTGATATGTATGAAGCGGGTTTAGCTTATGGAGCTGGTTTAAGGTTTAAATTTCCTGTTCAGCCTATTGGAGTAGAAGTCCTTTATACAATTCATAATTTAGAAATGAAAGATCAAGGTGACGGTTTTGCTGAATTGCTTGATGCTCTCGATTTTACATGGAACGTGATGAATATTACTGCTACATATAATTTCTAGATTATATCGCAAGCACTATAGAAAGCCTCAGTGAGTCTTCGCTGGGGCTTTTTATTTTATATCCATTTTACTAACAATATCTTGGCATTTTTTTGCAGCACCTGTCTCTATCATCCCAAGGAAAATCTTCTTACCGCTTTCATCTTTACGATCAAACCTTCTATATAACCCTTCAGGAGAAAGGCCAGTTAAGGTCTTAAGAAAGACGCATGCCGCTAAATACACCCCAACAGGTGATGGATGCTTCATATCACTTGTAAAAAGGGAAATATTGGGATATTCTTTCTGAAATAGGCGAAATGCAGTACCTACGGGTACAATTCGAATATTTTTTGACTCTAGCGGCTTTAGCGCTTCTTGGATTGGGTCAACCCCTGAAAATGACTTTCCATCCATTAAAGGCACAGGCCATGTCCCGTACAAGAATATTTCAACACCTTGACTGCTTAATAGATCTATAAATTTTTTGAAATATCGCATTGACTGGTCAGAATTCATTACCGGGTTTGTGCTGTAGTCCTGCAAAACGACCTTAGAAAAAGATTGCTGCTTAAGAATAATCCTTGTGGAAAGTTTTTCATTTCCGTCCCAATGATCCTTTAAGCTAACGCCTCCTGCTGTTGATTGATATACGTCTAGACTAACACCTTTCTCTTCTGCCATTGATTCAACAACTAAAGGAAGATTAAAATAGAATGTAAAACTATTTCCGATGAATAATACTTTTTCAGTGTCTGTTTTTTGAGAATAAACATAAACAAGTAGAAATAAAAATCCTATATAGCGTATGTGTTTCATTATTATTTTCTCTCTTACATTTTACAAAAATTTTTAAACAAACCAGGCAAACATAATGAAAAAGATTATAGCTCTATCACTACTTACTTTATTAATAAGCTGCTCATCAAGCTCCAAAACAACATTTAAAATCGACTATGAAATGTTTGAGCTTGACAATGGACTAACCGTTATCATGCATCAAGATAAATCAGATCCTTTAGTTGCTATGGCAACAGTAGTTCACGTTGGTTCAAATAGAGAAAAGCCTGGCAGAACAGGGTTTGCTCACTTTTTTGAACATGTTTCATTCACAGCATCGGAAAATACACCCCGCGGTGCTCACAGGTTATTGATACCAACATGGGGTGGACAGCGCAATGGCGGAACTAGTTTTGATTTTACATACTATTATGGTGTTGTCCCTAAAGATGCAATGGAAAAACTGGCTTGGGTGACCTCAGATATGTTGGGTTTCGTATTAAACACAGTTGATGAACAAACCTTGGAAGGTGAAAAGCAGGTGGTAAAGAATGAAAAACGTCAAAGAGTAGATAATCAACCTTATGGACACAGCAGGGGAATTATATTGAAGGCCTTGTATCCAAAGGGTCATCCATACAGCTGGACTGTTATAGGTGAACTTGAAGATCTTCAGGCGGCTACCGTTGAAGATGTTAAAGAATTTTATAATGAATTCTATGGACCAAGCAATACAACGATAGTCATTGCTGGTGATATTGATTTTACCGAAACTAAACGGATTATCGAAAGGTGGTTTGGTGAAATTAAGCCTTCAATGAATATAGCCGATGATCCAAAGCCTCAGCTTGTTTCTTTGGAGAAATCAAAAAAACTATACCATCTTGATAAATTTGCAAAGCTTCCAGAGCTAAGAATTGTCTTTCCTACCGTTCAAAACTATCACCCAGATGCGTATGCTTTGAACACTTTAGCTGATCTTTTATCGGATGGTAAAAATTCACCCTTTTATAAAGAAATTGTTGAAAATCAACAAATAGCTCCATCCGCTTCTGCCTCTAATTATTCATCAGAAATTTCAGGAGAATTCACTATGCGAGTCCGAACTAATCCCAACGTGAATCTTGATGATGTTAGCAGCGCAATAAATACCGCTCTAAATAATTTCGAAAATGAAGGCATTAATGATAATGATTTACGTCGTATTAAAGCTGGTCAAGAAACCGCGTTTTATAATGGAATTTCAAGCAATTTGAATAAAGCGCTTCAACTTGGGCTTTATAACGAATATGCAGGTGACCCCGGCTTTATTGGCCAAGACATAAAAAATATACTCAGCGTTACCAAGGAAGACGTACAGAGAGTATATAATAAATATATAAGAAATAAGAATGCTGTTTATCTTAGCGTTGTACCTGAAGCCCAACCAGATCTCGTTCTATCAGGCTCTGAAGAAGCTTACATAAAAGAAGAGAAAGTTATTCAAGGAGCTGAAAAGCAATTTCAAATGAAATACGGCGAAAAAAGTTCAGATTTTGAAAAAACTCCTACGGTTCATGACCGCTCCGAGCCAGCTTTAGGTGAATTACCCCTTTTAAAAGTTCCTGAGGTATGGAGAAGCAGACTGTCAAATGGTATTAAGCTTTATGGAATTGAAAATAACGAATTACCACTTGTCCAATTCTCAATGCGAATTGATGGAGGACAAGCTCTTGATTCAAAAGGAAAAGAAGGTACCGCATTGATCCTTGGGGCAATGCTAAAAGAAGGGACTAAAACTAAAACACCAGCTGAGCTAGAAGCTGCAATCGATCTACTAGGTTCTTCAATTTCTTTTTCTGCTGGATTAGAAGGGATGTATGTATCTGGAAATACACTTGAAAGAAACTTAGATAAAACAGTTGCGCTTGTTACCGAAATGCTAACAGAGCCTCGATGGGATGAAAAGTCTTTTGAAATCGTCAAAAATCGAAGGCTTAACATTATCAAGCAACGAAAAACCAGCGCACAATCCGTTGCATTCAATGCTTTGTCAAAACAACTCTATGGAAAAGACCACCCAGCATCAACTCCTGTAGGTGGTACTGAAAAAAGTGTTGAATCGATTACAATGAATGACATTAAAAGTTATTTTAAAGAAAATATTTCACCTCAAGTATCACATTTTCATGTTGCTGGAAAAATGACACAAAGCACAATTGAAAAATCGCTGCAGCAGTTGTCAAAAAATTGGATTGGTAGCAATGTTGAAATACCTGAGATCAAAACATCCAAGCCCCCAACACGCGCAAAAGTCTATTTCATAGATATTCCAGGGGCAAAGCAGTCCGCTATTACTCTTGGTTCTCTAAGTATACCAGGTGGAAATCCTGAACTTTATAAGTATAGTGTTGTTAATAATAGGCTTGGTGGAGGAATGGAAGCCAGGTTAATGCGAACGCTTAGACTTGAAAAAGGATATACTTACGGCGCAGGATCTTTTTTCAGAGAAAATTCATATCAAACTCCGTTCTACGCGTATTCACAAGTTAGAAGCAATGTTACGCTTGAATCGCTTGAGATATTCAAAAACATAATTAACGGTTATGCTAAATCATACAATAGTGAGGACCTAGAGCTTACTAAAAACAAGCTGATCAAACAGAATGCGTTACGATTTGAAAGACTAGGAAGCCTATTAAACATGCTTGATACTATTAGCAAATTTAATTTTCCAGATACCTATATACAAAGACAGCAGGATGTATTAACATCGATGAGCCTTGAAGAGGCTCAATCAATTGCGGAATCACAGTTTAATGCAGATAAAATGTATTTTGTTGTAGCCGGTGATGCAAAAACACAATTGAGTAGAATTAAGGAGCTGGGTTATGGAAACCCAATTATGCTGGATAGAGAAGGAAATAAAATTAAATAATTAGTATCGAACTTAGCGAGCTTAACATCACTGCTTGGACACTTTTTGGAATAATATTATTTGGGATTTTTACCATTCTTGGAGTCGCAGAGCTTATAAGAGTACGATTAAATAAGCCTGCAAACTCTACTAGGAATTTTATCCATATTTCCGTTGGTATAGTTGTTTCATTGTGCCCATTTTTATTTAAAGTAAATATTCAACTAATACTATTATGTTTAGTTTTTATTGCAGTTAACACATTTCTATATAAAATTGATTCAGCTAAAAGCATGAATGCGGTTAAAAGAAAAAGCCTTGGGACAATTTATTTTCCTGTATCAGTATTAATTCTTTCTTTATTCTTTTGGGATAAGCCTATATCGTTTTTTATTGCAGTTAGTGTGCTCACATTCGCTGATCCAATAGCATCTATTGTTGGATCAAAATCAAGGAATCACTTTTATCCCTGGAAGGATAAAAAATCTGTTGAGGGCTCAATCGCGATGTTTTCCGTTAGCTTCCTTTTGGTAGCCCTTGGGACCGATACAATGGCTAGGCTATTCAATGCTAATTTTTATCTTCCATTCCATATACTAATAGGGCTAGCACTCTTTACATCCATATGCGCTTCTCTTTCAGAAATGCTGTCGCATAATGGATCTGACAACCTCACTATTCCTTTAATAACTTTTTTTTCCTATGAGATATTTTTAATTAATTATACACATGGAAACCTCACTCATTTATTGTTATGGGCTATTTTATCCATTGGCATTTTTTCAATCGCTAGACAACTCCAATCCGTGAGTTTTAGCGGTGCATTGGGTGGTTTTTTGATAGGCATATTAATATTTGGTTCTGGTGGATGGTTATTGATATCTCCTCTAGTATTCTTCTTTATTAGCTCGTCTTTACTGTCTGCAATAAAAGATAAGCCTTCGTCAAAAAGGGATGTATTACAGATACTAGCCAATGGGGGTGTGCCGACTTTTTTCGCCTTAAGTTATTTTTTCTTTAAAGATCAGATATTTCTATTGGGTTTCTTTGGTGCATTATCAGCTTCAACTGCAGATACTTGGGCCACTGAAATTGGTTTTCTATCCAAAAAAAGACCATACCTAATATTCACAGCTAACCAAGTAGATAAAGGCGCATCAGGATCTGTGTCTATTTTGGGTACTTTTGGATCAATAATGGGAGCATTGTTTATAGGATTAATATCCTACTATACATTAGAAATCGATCATTCGATAGCGCTAATAGCTTTTGCAGGATGCATAGGCTCATTAACTGACAGTATTCTTGGTCGCTTTCTGCAGGGAAAGTTTTACTGCACTAAATCTAACGTAGTTGTTGAGGAGCGATTCCAATATGACGTGGAGAACACTTTAATTTCTGGATTTAAATGGATTGATAATAATCTGGTAAATTTCACAGCCAACCTAACTGGATCATTTGTAATAATTTTAATAAATTTACTATATGGATAAAGTTTTAATATATGAAAAGGTTATTAATGATCTTTCACATTATTTTCAAGGATATGCTATTGATAGGACAGCAAAGATGTCTATAATAGCTTCTACCCTGTCAAATAAATTTCCTGATTGGATTTTTTGCGGTTTTTATAGAGCTGTGGATGAAAAATTATTAGAAATTGGTCCATATCAAAGCTCAATAGTCCCATGCGCTCAAATAAAATTCTCCAATGGGGTATGTGGAATGTCAGCTAGACAAAGAAAGTCTATAATTGTAGATAATGTTAATAATTTTGACGGATATATATCTTGCGATGATCAGACCATTTCAGAAATAGTGATACCGGTATTTTCGAAAGATAAGTTAATTGGAGTGCTTGATATAGATGGTCGACTTGAAAGTCAATTTGACCTTACAGATAAAAAATACTTAGAGAAAATTGTAGGTTATCTTAAATAAAAAAGGCCCCATAATGAGGCCTTTTTTATTTATTTTTTCCTATTAATTAGATGACCTTATGTACTATCAGCCCCACCATAACAATCAATGAAACAAAGATCAAAGAAACGCCTATATTGCCCTTCTTTATTTCTTCCCATTCATCAATATCAGATGACAACCAATCAAATACTTTTAAAGATATACCGACACCAAGACCAAAACCTACAGCTGCTGTAATTGCCCATAATAATGATCGTCCATATTGTGCGAACATACCTTCTAAACTCATTGGATCTAACATTCTTACTCCTTAGTTATAATGTTTGAATTGAATCTTTAATTAATCTCATAAAGCTTGCTGGGTCTAATTGTCCCTGTGCTAGCTTTTTAATTTGGTCTGGTGACGCTTTGGCAGAAATCACTAGACCTTCTCTGGAAATTGAGGTAATAACTGTTACCTCAGTATTCTTTGGAATCACAGGTTTAAAATTTTGTTTTTTCTTTGCGAAGCTTTCTTGATGGCTAATTGCTTGACCAACAGATATAAATGCAACAAGCATTGGTGTTTCAAAGTCATTTCGAAGCTTTGCTTTCATCTCTATTGAGAAGTGATAAGAGCCATCATCATTTTTAGTTAAAACCATCTTCTTTTCATCTACCGGCATTCTATACAATTTGCAAGTATTTACGATTTGACGATAAAAGGCATAATTTGCCCACGCAAACTGGGATGAAAAGATTAATAGGGCTGAAATAGCTACAATTTTTCTAAGAGACATTCTTCTTACCAAATATTAATTAAAGTTAAGGTTGATTTTACAAGACATGCTGTCTCGCTGTCAAGAGCCAAATACTAATTTGCCATTTTTTATTACATGGCGAATTGGATGATTAGAAACGTAGTATGGAATCTCTGATAGGTTCGCAATATCCCAAACAATAAGATCGGCTTTTTTCCCGACAGCAATAGATCCAATTTCATTTTGTAGACCAAGAGCCTTGGCTCCATTGAATGTGGCTGCTAAGAAGGCTTCCTCCACTGTCATTTGCAATTTCATAACAGCCAATGTAATGATAAATGGCATAGATTGAATATGGCAGCTGCCTGGATTGAAATCTGTAGCTAAAGCCACAATAATATCCTCATCAATAAGTTTTCTTGCTGGAGCATAGGAATCTTTATTTAGAAAAAAAGTTGTTCCAGGTAATAATGTTGCGACTACCTTATTATTTTTTAAGGACATTATGCCTTTTTCATCGATTTTCATTAAATGATCTGCTGATACCGCACCCATCTCTCCCGCCATCAAGCTTGCACCAAAATTATAAAATTCGTCCGCATGCACCCTAGGTTTTAGGCCTGCAGATATACCCGCCTTTAGAATACGTTTCGATTGATCAATATCAAAATATCCTTCCTCGCAAAAAACATCTATAAATTTAGCAATTCCCTGATTTTCTACTTCCGGAATCATTTCATTGATCACCAAATCTACATAATCCTCTTTTTTATCTTCATATTCAACTGGAAATGCATGTGCACCCATAAATGTGGGTATGATATCAATTGCATGCTTTTCTGACAAATTGCTGATGACTTTAAGAGATTTTAGCTCTGATTCGGTCGTTAGGCCATAACCTGATTTTGCTTCAATTGTAGTTGTTCCCATTGATATGAAGCGATCAAGTCTTGGGATAGCCATGTCAAAAAGGTCTTTAGGCGTTGCGGATTGAACACTCTCAACACTAGAAACAATTCCTCCACGATTATTAGCAATTTCTTCATAGGTCGCACCAGAAAGTCTCAATCGATGTTCTTCGGTTCTTAAATTATTAAAAATGAGATGCGTGTGCGAATCAACAAAGCCTGGAGTCACCAATTTCCCTTTGCAATCTATAATAGTATCCCCACTACCCGAACCAATAGATTGAATACAATCATCCTCTAATACAAGGGAGGTATTATTATTATAATCGAAACCGGAGGCGCTTTCAGTAATTAGGCAGCCTATGTTCTCGAGCTTGATGGAATGATTCATTTTAAAGATGGGATATCTACACCCCATTTAATTGCATTATCAATAGCATCCTCATATCCAGCGTCAGCATGGCGAATAATGCCTGTAGCAGGATCATTAGTTAGAACTCTCTTTGCTCTGATAGACATCTCTTCAGAACCGTCGACACAAATCACTTGTCCTGAATGAACAGATAGGCCCATACCTACTCCACCTCCCTGATGAATAGACACCCAGGTAGATCCACTAGCAGTACTTAATAATGCGTTTAATAGTGGCCAATCCGCTACTGCGTCTGAACCGTCTTTCATCGACTCTGTTTCTCTAAAAGGTGATGCAACAGACCCACAATCAAGGTGGTCTCTACCGATTACAATGGGTGCTTTTAATTCACCCGAAGCAACCATCTCATTCAATTTCATTCCAAACTTGGCCCTTTGACCATAACCAAGCCAACATATGCGTGATGGCAGGCCTTGAAATTGAACCTGATCGCGTGCCATGTTTATCCAATTAGATAAAACTCTGTCATCTGGAAACATTTCTAAAACGGCATTATCTGTTTTAAATATATCTTCAGGGTCACCAGACAATGCCACCCATCTAAACGGCCCCTTGCCCTCGCAAAACAATGGTCGAATGTATTCCGGGATGAAGCCTGGAAAGTCAAATGCATTTTTTAGACCTGCTTTTTTTGCTTGCCCTCTTAAATTATTGCCGTAATCAAAAGCTACTGAACCTTTCTTTTGTAATTTAATCATCGCCTCGCAGTGAGTAATCATAGACCTAAAAGATTCCGAGGCATATTTTTCAGGATCAGACTTTCGAAATTGATCTACGCTTTCAAACGCAATACCAGTAGGAACATAGCCATCCAATTCATCATGGGCAGACGTTTGATCGGTAATCATATCTGGAACAAAGCCTATTTTGATCATATTTGGTAGTATTTCAGCAGCATTTCCAATAAGACCGATAGATATAGCTTTTTTCTTAGATTTAGCATTTTTAGCAGCAATAATAGCCTCATCTAATGTTTGTACAGATATATCTAAATATCTAGTTTCTATACGCCTTCTAATTCGAACTGGATCAACCTCAATGCATATAGCAATTCCATTATTCATTTTAACAGCTAGAGGTTGAGCTCCACCCATACCCCCTAGGCCCGATGTTACCACAATTTTTCCAGTCAAATCCGAACCGTAATGTTTTTTTGCAGCTGAAGCAAATGTTTCGTAAGTCCCTTGAAGAATACCTTGGGTTCCTATATATATCCATGACCCTGCTGTCATTTGACCATACATCATCAAACCTTCTTTATCCAGCTCATTAAAGTGGCTCCATGAAGCCCACTCTGGAACAAGGTTTGAGTTAGCGATTAAAACCCTAGGCGATGAAAGGTGTGTACGTAAAACTCCTACTGGCTTACCAGACTGAATTATAAGTGTCTCATCCTCATTAAGCCTCTCAAGTGTTTTTAGGATAGTCTTATACGAATCCCAGTTTCTAGCTGCTTTGCCCTTACCTCCATACACAACAAGCTCATCGGGATTTTCAGCAACATTAGGATCTAAGTTGTTTTGAATCATCCTGTAGGGAGCTTCTATTTGCCAATTTTTACAAATAATTTTGCTGCCAACTGGCGAAGAAATATTGTTTTTGGACATGTTGCTAATAAGACCCTGTATGAGTTAAAAATAATATAAAGATATTAAACAAAAAATTATTTATAAATATAATTTTTGATTTTTTTAAAATAAGCTTTGCTTTGAGCAAGAGAATTATAGGAGAAAAATGCTATGGATGAAAAGCGTGTTACTTTAGCATATTTAACTTTTGTTAAAGCCTCATCAGATGATTGATTGTAAGTAGCTATTCCAACGACAATTCTATCTCTATATTTTTTAGGTAGATTATCGTACATAACATCAATATTTTTTGCAAAAACCTTCAGATCGGATGCATAGTTCATAACAAATGCCTTGTCAAGATATCCTGCTACCAACCATACATCCCATTCCTGTGAAAATCTTTCTCTGGCCTCATAAAGATTAGGTTTAACAGCAGCTGTCAGTTCAATTTTTGGCTTAGTAAGCGTTATCATATCCTTGGCATCACTGACAAGCTCTGTAATAGATTTTCGTAAAAAATCATTCCATTGTGAATTTGAATACTTATCAAGGCTAGATAAATCTATATTCACATTTTTTTTATTATATTTTCTAAAATTTGCTATTGCATAAGGATTCATTCCATATCCTTGGTCATGCAATCTTATATAATCAAGATGTAAACCGTCAATATCATAATTAATAACAAGCTCTTTGAATACTTTAAGTAAGTATAAATTAACCTTTGGGTGCCCAGGAGACAAGTAAGCCCCTTCAAAACCATTTTTTTTATTTCTATTATCTAACAAAGTTTCTTTAATTGATCTTTGTTGAATTTGATTGTGGTCTAACCATTCAATTTTAGAATTGATGATATGATCACTTTGAATCGGCTTGACACCTGACGACCATAAAAGATAAGTATTTACCCAGACATGAACCTTTAAGCCTTTTTCTTTTGCCATTGGTAATAAATATGCAAGCGGGTCCAAGTCTTGTTCTTTAATTAATGATGATTTTGGTACGAATTTTGAATTATAAAAAGCATCGCCTCGACCTCGTACCTGGACAACGATATTATTGAATCGATTAAGAACTGCAAATTGAATCATATCATCAATATTTTTCTTTGAAACCATTGATGTTCTTACAACCCAAAGGTATCGATCTTTAAAAATTGAACTTTGTGAGAGAAGTGTATCTGACGTAATAAAAAGAAAGGCAATAATGAATATTGCCTTCATGGAAATAAAAAAATGCTTAGCGGTCAAATTTATTTTTCAGGTTCAACAACTTCAGCTTTTTCCACTGAAGAAGACTCAACGAATTCGATTATAGAAACGGAAGCCCTATCATTGTCTCTGTATCCGCGTTTTAGGATGCGTGTGTATCCACCATTTCGGTCAATATATTGGGGTGCAATTTCATGTACAAGTGTGTACACATCATCTTTAAAAGGTAGTTTTTTAAGAATCTGTCTAGTGGAATTTAAATCAGCTTTTTTAGCTTTTGTGATTAATGGCTCTATAAAAGTACGCAACTCTTTTGCTCTAGAATCAGTGGTTTGAATGCGTTTATGCTTGATCAAATTTGATGCAAGATTACGCAACATAGCTTTTCTATGAGAAGGGTTTACACCGAGCTTTCTACCTTTTTTTTGATGTCTCATAATTTTTAAACTTCAAGCTTAAGATACTTATCTACATCCATACCAAAACTAATCCCCATATCGTCTAACTTTTCTACAAGTTCTGTAAGCGATTTTCTCCCAAAATTTTTATATTTAAGCATTTCACTTTCTTCTTTGCTTACAAGCTCATAGATATGTTTTATGCCTGCTGCTTGCAAACAGTTATGACTTCTAACAGAAAGTTCCATCTCATCAATTGTAAGATTAAGCAGGTTCCTTACTTTTATAATTTCTTCACTGATTTTCTCAGTAACTTCAAGAACTTCAGGTTTTGCTATTGCCTCAACAAGCTTTAGATGATCCATGAGTACAGTTGCTGAGTAACTTATAGCGTCCTGCGGAGTTACCGAACCATCGGTTTCAACCTCTACAGAAAGTATTTCGATAGGATCTTTTGCTCCTGGCACAGGTTGTACATTGTAAGTTACTTTTGTTACTGGGTTAAAAATACTATCCATGGCTAACGTTCCAATTGGAGCATTAGGAAGTTCATTTTCTTCTGAAGGAACATATCCTTTTCCTACACCAATTCTTAATTCAATCTCAAACTTTCCATTTGTATTAACTTCGGTAATATACTGATCTTGATTTAAGACCTCAAATTGATCGGTAGCCTTTTGTATCTCAGCAGCTGTAAATACTTTTTTACCCTTAAGAGACACTTTAACGTTATCTACATCAGAATCTGAAAGTTTAAATCTAACACTCTTTAAATTTTGAATAATATCAGCCATGTCGTCTTTGACGCCAGGAATAGTTGAAAATTCATGCAAAACACCGTCTACTTTTACATTTGTTATTGCAGCTCCAGGCAAGCTGGTTAAGAGCACTCTCCTTAAAGCGTTTCCTACTGTTACAGCATACCCTCTTTCCAGTGGTTGAAGAACAAATTTACCATAAGTATCAGTAAGTGAATCTTTTTCAGTTTTAATTTTTAATTTATATTCTTTTTTTGACATTGGATTAATAACCTTATTTTTTTATTTTGAGTAAAGCTCAACTACTAATTGCTCATTTACGGTTAACAGCATTTCTTCCCTATCTGGAACAGCAATAAATGATCCTTTCATTTTAGCCTTGTCAAGTTCAAGCCACGAATAGGAAATATCACCTTTAACATTTTTAATTGAATCAAGAATAACATCTAATTTTCTTGACTTGTCTCGCACTTGAATTACGTCACCTGGCTTTATTGAAGCTGATGGAAAATTGCACTTACGATTGTTGAGCAAAAAATGTGCATGCGAAACTAATTGTCTTGATTGAGATCTTGTCGAAGCAAAACCTAATCGATAAACAACATTATCCAATCTACATTCAAGTAACTGTAAAAGATTGGTACCAGTTTCTCCATCCATCTTTTCAGCCTTATGAAAATAGTTACGAAATTGTTTTTCTAATACTCCAAACATAGCCTTTATTTTTTGCTTTTCTTGCAACTGAACACCATAGTTTGAAAGCCTTCTTCTTCTATTTGGTCCATGCTGCCCAGGCATATAAGGTTTTTTATTCAACAAAGTATCATATTTTGGATTTCCAAATATATTTTCTCCAAACTTTCTGACCAGCTTACCTTTAGGTATATCAACTTTAGACATATATAATTTTACACCCTTCTTCTTTTAGGAGGTCTGCAACCATTATGAGGTAATGGCGTGACATCTTTAATTGACATTACCTCTAAACCGGCAACTGCAAGAGCCCTAATAGCTGACTCTCTGCCAGCGCCTGGACCTTTAACTCTAACGTCAATAGTTTTCATACCCATTTGAATAGCTTCTTGCGCTGCTTTTTCTGCGGCTAATGTTGCTGCAAAAGCTGTGCTTTTTCTGGAACCTTTAAAGCCACTTGTTCCCGCTGTAGACCATGCTACAACATTACCAAACTTATCTGTCAATGTAATGTGAGTATTGTTAAAAGTTGCTTTAATATGAGCAACCCCAGAAGGATCTACACTTCCTTTCTTTTTTCGTCTTTTTGAATCTTTAGTTGGTTGAGCCATAAATTTTTACACTTTCTTTCCAAGGCCTATTGTTCTACGTTTACCTTTACGTGTTCTTGAATTTGTTTTAGTTCTTTGTCCATTAACGGGGAGACCTCTTCTATGCCTAAGTCCCTGATAGCAGCCTATATCTCTTTTTCTTTTAATATCCATTGAAACCTGGGTTCTTTGCTCTCCCTCAACTCTTATTTGCAAAGCAGTTATGGCGTCCCTAATTGATGCAACCTGATTATCAGTTAATTCGCTAACTCTTTTATCTTCATCAACTTTAGCATATTCACAAATATTTTTAGCTAATGTCAATCCAATTCCATGAATATAACAAAGAGAATATGGTACTTTTTTTTCTCTAGGGATATCTACACCTGAAATACGTGCCAAAATCTACTCCTAACCTTGTCTTTGTTTGTGTTTAGGGTTCTCACAGATAACCATAACAACGCCTTTGCGACGTATAATTTTGCATTTATCGCATATTTTTTTAACTGAAGCTCTTACTTTCATATTATTTATTTCGGTATGTTATTCGTCCTCTAGTTAGATCATATGGAGATATCTCTAGTTTTACAATATCACCTGGAAGTATTTTAATAAAATGCATTCTCATCTTCCCGCTTACGTGAGCCAAAACCTCATGTTTATCATCACCGATTTCAACCTCTACTCGAAACATCGCATTTGGCAATGTCTCCTTAATTACTCCTTCAACTTGTATTGCTTCTTCTTTAGCCATACAACCTGCTTTTACTGAGAATTTTTGGACCATTGGAAGTAATTGCGATTGTGTGTTCAAAATGCGCAGAAACCTCTCCATCTTTTGTGCGGATAGTCCATCCATCTGAATCTGTCATAACCTCTTTATTGCCCATGTTAATCATTGGCTCTATAGCAATACACATTCCTTCAGTTAGCCTATATCCTTGTCTGGGGTTTCCATAATTTGGTACTTGGGGCTCTTCGTGAAGACTAGATCCTATACCATGACCAACTAGCTCCCGAACAACTGAAAAACCATTTGACTCTGCAAGCGACTGGATTGCATGGCCAATATCAGAAACATAGTTTCCTGGCTTTGCTTTAGAAATTCCTATTAATAAGCAATCTTTAGTAATATCCATAAGTTTTTGTTTGCTATCAGAAATTTTTCCAATAGAAAAAGTTCTTGCATGATCACCATAATAACCTTCTTTTTCAGCGCCACAATCAATTCCAACAATTTGACCTTCTTCAAGGTATCTATCGGTTGGTATACCGTGAACTACTTCATCGTCTACAGATACACATAGGGTTGCTGGAAAACCCATATAACCCTTAAATGCAGGACGAGCACCTTTAGAGACGATAAACTCCTCTGCTAGCTTATCAAGGTCAGATATTTTTACACCAGGTTTAACTTGAGCTGTAAGCATGTCAAGAGTGTCAGCAACGATTTGACAGCTATCAGCAATGAGTTGAATTTCTTTTTCAGATCGAATATTCACCATAATTAAATCCTCCTTCTGCCTCGAATTTTACCTTTGGATAAAAATCCATCGTAATGTCGACTCATTAGGTGGGATTCAATCTGCTGTAATGTGTCAAGAGCTACACCAACAATAATTAAAAGGCTAGTGCCTCCAAAAAAAGAAGCTAAGTCATAGCTGACATCCATTATTTGCATTAATATATATGGGAAAACTGCAACAGCTGCTAATGCAAATGATCCTGGAAGGGTTACGCGGGAAAGTATATTGTCAATATATTCTGCTGTTTTCTTGCCTGGTCTTATTCCAGGTATAAATCCACCATGCTGTTTCATTTGTTGCGAAACCTGAGTTGGATCAAAAGCAATAGCTGTATAGAAATAGGTAAAAAATACAATCATCAGACCAAAAACAATCCAATAAAACGGATGATCGAAAGAAAACCATCTCATAACAGTTTGCATAAAACTGCTTTCACTAAAAAATGTTGCTATAGTGCTTGGAATAAACATAATTGATTGTGCAAAAATGATAGGCATAACTCCAGCAGTGTTCACCTTCAAGGGTATGTGGGTAGATTGACCACCATATACTTTTCTACCTACTACGCGCTTCGCATAGGACACTGGAATTTTTCTAGTACCTTGTGTCAAAAGCACAACAAAACAAATTACTGCAAGCATAACAGCTAATAAAATAAGCTCACTAAGAATGCTCCTAACTCCTTCATTAACAAGTGCAATTTCACTTACAACAACATTTGGCAGTCGAGAAACAATACCAATCATAATAATAAGAGATATTCCATTACCAATTCCGCGCTCAGTTATTCTTTCGCCAAGCCACATAAGTAAAATAGTTCCAGTAATAAGACAAATTGTTCCAGTAAAAATAAATGAAAAACCTGGATTTATAACTACAGACTGGCCAGCTGATGACATTGATGGAAGGAATACCGCTACGATACCATATGCCTGCATAGCTGATATAAGAACAGTTAAATAACGCGTAACTTGGGTTATTTTTTTTCTACCAGCTTCTCCTTCTTTTTGAAGTCTTTGGAAATATGGAACAACAGTACTCATTAATTGAATTATAATTGAAGCTGATATATAAGGCATAATCCCAAGAGCAAATAAAGTTGCCTTTTCAAATGCGCCCCCAGCAAAGAGATTGTAAAGACCAAGTAATGTATTTTGATAGCCCTGAAAAGCAGCACTAAGCGCTTCACCATTTATACCAGGTATTGGGATATGTGCTCCTAAGCGAGCAACAATAAGAACGCCTAAAGTAAACAAGATTCTTTTGCGGAGCTCTGGGATAATAAATATAGATTTAAATTTATCAATCATATTTATTGTTTGGTAGCAGTACCGCCAGCCTTCTCAATTTTTTTGACAGCCGATGAGCTAAATGCGCTAGCTGTTATATTAATTTTCTTATTTAGGTCTCCATTGCCTAAAATTTTAATGGGACGAAGTGCGTACTTAATTAGACCCTTTTCTTTTAATATAGTAGGGTTGACATCTTGAACATCTACATTTTCTAAATCAGAAATATTAACAATCTGATATTCCTTCTTAAATAAAAAATTTGAAAAACCTCTTTTAGGGACTCTTCGATGCAAGGGCATTTGACCACCTTCAAACCACGGTCTATGTTTTGAACCGGACCTTGAATGATAACCCTTATCACCTCTTCCAGCGCTTCTACCTAATCCTGAACCATGACCTCTGCCCACTCTTTTTTTAGAATGAGTTGATCCACTAGCTGGTTTTAAATTTCCGAGTTTCATTTATTTCTCTATTCTTACTAAATAATTGACCACGGTAAGCATTCCTCTTATTTGAGGAGTATCATTATGCTCAACAACCTGATTAATTTTTTTCAAACCTAGGGCAGTTAGAGTAGATTTCGCTTTTTTCTTGTAGCCAATAGGGCTTTTAATTTGTCTAATTTTAAGTTTGTTGTTTTTAGTCATAATTAATTAAAAACACCTTTAATTGAAATACCTCTCTTACTTGAAACTGCTACTGCGTCTTGAAGATCATTTAAAGCTTTCATGGTAGCTTTTGTAACATTAAGAGGATTATTTGAACCAAATCGCTTAGTTAGAATATTCTTTACACCAACCTGCTCCATAACAGCTCTAACAGCTGCTCCAGCAATTATACCGGTACCAGGAGCTGCAGGCTTTAGCATTACCTTACTAGCACTGTATCTAGAAACAATCTTATGAGGAATAGTGCCATTAACTAAATTAATCTTAACAATATTTTGCTTTGCTTCCTCTTTTGCCTTATTAATAGCAGACATAACTTCACCAGCTTTTCCTTGACCTACACCAACATGACCTTTTCCATCTCCAATCACTACGAGTGCACCAAAACGAAAATTTTTACCTCTTGAAGTAACTTTTGCTACTCTGGTGACTCTAATTACATTTTCTTCTTGTAAGTCTAATTCTGCAGGATTTATCATATTTTCTCTTTAAAATTTTAAACCAGCTTCACGCGCGGCATCGGCTACAGCTTTAACTCTACCATGATAACGATTGCCATTTCTATCGAAAACAACTTCTTTTATTTTACCTTTTATAGCCTTAGCAGCTATAGAGCTTCCGATTATCGCACTTATTTCTGTTTTATTTTTTGCCTTTTTAACTTTATTTTGTAAATCTTTATCTAGGGATGACGCTGAAACCAATGTTTTCATCTTATGGTCATCAACAATTTGCACGTTAATGTTTTTTAATGATTTCGATACGACCATTCTAAATTTGGTTGGATGTGCGATATTATTTCGCTTACTTCGATTTGTTCTGCGTTGGTTGCGTATTTCTTTTGATGTTAAATTTTTTATCATCCTGTTGCACCACCTACGGTTTTACCCTGTTTCGATCTAACATATTCATCTTTATACCTAATACCTTTACCTTTATAAGGCTCAGGTTTTCTAAAAGATCTAATTTTTGCAGAGACTTCTCCAACCAGTTGTTTATTGATCCCCGAAACAACTATTTCTGTTTTATTGGTTTTAATTTCAATTCCAACTGGTGGCTCAAAGTAAATATCGTGAGAAAATCCAAGCTGCAAAACTAAATACCTTCCATCCATATTAGCTTGATAACCTACACCTCTAATTTCAAGCTCTTTCTGAAAACCTTCAAATACTCCATTTACAGCGTTAGCGATTAATTGACGGGTAGTTCCATGAATAGACTTGTGAGTCCGCGAATCCGAAGGTCTCTCAACGCTTACTAAATCATCGCTAATATTAATTGTCATTTCTGAATTTACAGGAATGTCAATACTTCCCTTAGGGCCATTAATTTTCGCAAATCCCGATGATAATTCAACGGTGACTTTTTCTGGTATTTCTATATTTTTATTACCTATTCTTGACATAATTTTTTACCAAACATTACAAATAACTTCTCCACCAACGCCAAAACGCTTTGCAACTTTATTAGATAGAACTCCTTTTGAAGTAGAGAGAATTGATATACCTAATCCATCAAGAACTCTAGGAAGCTGATTTTGATTAACATAGACTCTTCGACCAGGCTTACTTACTCTTTCAATGGTTGTAATAACAGCATTGCCTTTAATATCGTATTTTAAAAAAATTCTAATTTTGGTATTAATACCATCTTTAATAAAAACAAAATCTTCAATGTAGCTTTCTTGTTTGAGTACGAATGCAATGCGTTTTTTCATATTTGAAACGGGAATATCAACAAATCTTTTGTCTACTGCCATAGCATTTCGTATTCTAGTTAACATATCAGATATTGGGTCAGTCATTGACATAGATACTCCTTACCAACTGGCCTTAATTACACCAGGAATCTCACCTTTCAGCGCCATTTCCCTAAAACAGATACGACATAACCCAAATTTCCTCATATAACCATCTGACCTACCGCAGTTAAAACAGCGATTATATTGCCTTGTGCTAAATTTTGGATCTTTTCGCGATTTGACAATTAATGATTTTCTTGCCATCAATTCACCTCTACACTTTCTTCTATTTTGTTTGGCTTTTCACGCAATGGTAAGCCTAAATATTTTAACAACCAGTAAGACTCATCATTAGATTTGGCGGTAGTAGAGACATTGATATCCATTCCTCTTATGCTATCAATTTTATCGTAATTTATCTCAGTAAAAATAATTTGCTCTTTGACACCAAATGAGAAATTACCTCTTCCATCAAATGACTTAAAGGATAAACCTCTGAAATCTCTAGTTCTTGGTAGCGCAACAGAAACTAATCTCTCAATAAAATCATACATTCTATTGCCTCTAATAGTAACCTTGCAACCGACAGGATATCCTTTTCTTATTTTAAAATTAGAAATATCTTTTCTTGATCTGGTAACTACAGGTTTTTGAGCAGAAATAAGTGTAAGTTCACTGAGGGCACTTTCAAGCTTTTTTGGATTGTCTTTAGCATCGCCAATACCCATATTAATTGATATATGAGTAATTTTAGGAACCTCCATAACATTTTTATAGTCAAACTGCTTCATCATAGCAGGAATTACCATTTCTAAGTATTTTTTTCTAAAGTTTGGCGCATCAGGCCTAGCTGTATCTTTTTTTGACATCAGCTTTTAATCTCCTCACCATTTTTTACTGCAATTCTAACTTTTGAGCCGTCTTCAAGTCTTTTATATCCGATTCTTGTTGGAGCCCCACCGTGAACAAACATTACGTTTGATATATGGAGAGAGCCTTCTCTTTCAACTATACCGCCCTTGGGATTTTCCTGCGAGGGTTTGGTGTGTTTCTTGATTAAGTTTACACCTTCAACGATAACACGATCCTTATCATTAATAATTCTTAAAACCTTACCTTCTTTTCCTTTATGGTTTCCCCTGATTACTTTGACGTTCATTCCTGATTTTATTCTCATTTAGAGTACCTCCGGAGCCATTGAAACTATCTTCATGTGACCACTATCCCTAAGCTCTCTTGCAACTGGACCAAGAACTCTGGTTCCTCGTGGTTCTCCTGCATCATTTAAAAGAACGGCTGCATTATCATCAAATCTTATGTAAGACCCGTCTGCCCTTCGAACTTCTTTTCTAGTTCTAACAACTACAGCTCTTGATACCTGCCCTTTTTTTACTATACCATCTGGTATAGCCTGTTTAACGGTCACAACAATTATATCTCCAAGAGAAGCATATCTTCTTCTGCTTCCACCTAACACCTTAAAACAGAGAACTTCTCTTGCACCTGAGTTATCCGCAACTTTCAATCTTGTTTCTTGTTGAATCACTTTATACTAGCCTATTTTAACTGATTCTCTTACAATTTCGCTTACTTGCCATCTTTTTGTCTTACTTATTGGGCGTACAGATGATATTTTAACAATATCACCTACCTTTGGAACAACTGAGGCAACATGAGAATTATACTTTTTAAATCTTTTTAAAATTTTACCATAAACTGGGTGAGTTATTCTTCTGGTAACCTGAACAACAACTGTTTTATCCATCTTGTCACTAACAACTTCTCCAACTAAAACTTGCTTTCTTCTATCAGTCATCCTGTTTCCTTATCCAATCTTATTCCTTTTGAATATTCGCTCTTTAATGTCAATAACTGGGCAATTTCTTTTTTTAACGATCTAATTTCAAGTGGGTCCTCTAGTTGCTGTAATGCTTTTTGAAAACGCAATTTTTGCAATTTAGATTGATTCTCTTCAATTTTAACATCAATATCTGCCATATTTAAATCTCGAAGGTCGCTTTTCTTCATTAGAGCTCTCTTCGGCTAACAATTTTTGTTTTAATTGGAAGCTTATTAGAGGCATTGTGAAAAGCTTTTTCAGCTCCCTCTCTATCAACACCATCAACTTCGAATAAAATTCTGCCTGGCTTAACAACAGCAACCCAGTATTCAGGCGATCCTTTACCTTTACCCATTCTAGTTTCAGCAGGTTTTTTAGTTATTGGCTTGTCTGGAAAAATGCGTATCCACATTTTACCAATTTTCCTTACAACTCGAGTAATCGAAATACGACAAGCTTCAATTTGTCGACTAGTAATCCAACCAGATTCAATAGCTTTAAGACCGTATGATCCGAAGGCAACATAGCTTCCACCTTTCGCCATACCCTTTCGATTGCCTCTGTGATGTTTCCTATATTTTGTTTTTTTAGGTTCTAGCATAATAATTATTTTCCAGACTCACCATTGCATATCCAAACCTTAATACCAATAATGCCATATTGTGTAAAAGCTTCTGTTAAAACATAATCTATATCAGCCCTGAGTGTATGAAGAGGGACTCTCCCTTCGGAAAATTTCTCACTTCTGGCAATTTCAGCTCCGCCAAGTCTTCCAGCCACATTAATACGAACGCCTTCTGCACCCATCCTCATAGTAGATTGTATGACTTTACTTACAACTCTACGATAAGAAACTTTTTTTTGTAATTGATGAGCTATATTTGCTCCAACTAAAGCAGCGTCAAGCTCAGGTCTTTTTATTTCAGAAATATTAATTTGTACAGTTTTTGAATTATCTTTTGGGCTGGTTGAATCGTTAGTAAGCTGCTTAACTTCATCTTTAAGCCTATTTACCTCTTCACCTCCTTTACCAATAACTATTCCAGGCCTAGCAGTATAAATAGTTATGGTAATATTTTTTGATGTCCTACTTATGTCAACCTTAGAAATACCTGCATTAGGAAGTCGGGCTTTAAGATACTTACGTATTTTGACATCACTTTCTAATTCAGTGGCAAAGGATTTTTCAGTAAACCATGTAGATCTCCAGTTTTTATTCATTTGCAATCTAAATCCAACGGGATGTGTTTTTTGACCCAAAATTTCTCCTATTTCTTTTCTGTTGAGACTATAATAGTCAGGTGTGATGATTTTTTATTTATTCGAGAAATACGGCCCATTGATGCAGCTCTAAATCGTTTTAAATGTGGTGCACCATCAGCGAAACATTCTTTAACATAAACACTATTTACTGAAACATCTTTATTGTCAATTTTATTCATTAGGTTTGCTACAGCTGAGCTTAAAGTTTTTTCAATCTGATAAGCTGCTTTTGCTTTTGAAAAATGAAGATAATTCAATGCACTTTCAACATTTACGCCTCTTAAATCATCAAGAAGAATTCTTATCTTTCTTGGAGACTGACGAATATGTCGAGTAATTGCTTTTGCTTCCATAATCAATTCTTTCTATCACCCGAATGAAGTCTAAATGTTCTTGTTGGAGAAAATTCTCCTAACTTATGACCAACCATATTTTCATAAACAAAAACAGGTATAAATTTATTGCCATTATGCACAGCAAATGTATGCCCTACAAAATCAGGAGTAATTGTAGACCTTCTAGACCAGGTTTTGATAACCTGTTTTTTTCCAGCTTCATTAATTTTGTCGATTTTTTTTACAAGCTTTGGGTCGACATATGGTCCTTTTTTTAATGAGCGGGCCATAACTATTTTCTCCTCTTGATAATAAATTCGTTTGATTTTTTATTTTTTCGACGTGTTTTAAAACCTTTAGCAGGTTGCCCCCAGGGTGAAACTGGATGTCTTCCTCCAGAAGTTTTACCTTCGCCACCTCCATGTGGATGATCTACAGGGTTCATAACAACACCCCTAACCTTTGGACGTCTTCCTAGCCAACGGGTCCTACCCGCCTTACCAGAGATTATTTGCTCATGAGATTTGTTCCCAACTTCACCAACTGTAGCATAGCAATTCTGCCTTATCAGTCTTACTTCACCTGATGGTAGTTTTAATGTGGTAAAGCCTTCATCATGCGCCATTACTTGGGCAGCTGATCCAGCGCTCCTAGCCATTTTCCCGCCACAGCCAGGAATTAATTCGATATTATGTACGAACATACCCGTGGCTATCTTTCCAAGAGGAAGCGCATTTCCAACTTTTAAGGGGGCATTTTCACCACATAACACCTCATCTCCTACACTGATATCAGAAGGAGCAATAATATATCTTTTTTCACCATCTGCATAAAAAAGAAGGGCAATGTTAGCGGAACGGTTAGGATCGTACTCAATAGCAGCAATCTTTGCAGGGATATCATATTTATCCCTCTTAAAGTCAATAATCCTATAACGACGCTTATGACCTCCACCAATATGTCTTGAGGTTATCCTGCCATTGTTATTTCTCCCGCCTGTTTTCCTTAGAGCAGTTGTGAGATTTTTTTCAGGGCTATGTTTTGTAACTTCTGAAAAATCATTACGGGATGCAAAACGACTGCCTGGAGAAGTAGGTTTTAAATTTCTAATACCCATCAGCTAGCTGCCTCTGAATCTAATAAATCAATAACATCACCTTCTTTTAAAGTAACAATTGCTTTTTTCCAATTGGATCTTTTGCCATTAGTTCTAATGGTTCTTCCTCCACTTTTAACGGTCATATTTTTTTTCTTACCAGAACGATTGCTTGTTGAAACCTTTTTTACACTAACATTGAACATTGCCTCAACAGCTTTCTTTATCTCAAGCTTGTTAGAACCTACCATAACCTGAAAAGAATATTTGCTATCTTCTTCGAGTCTGCTCATTTTCTCAGTAAAGATTGGGCGAATTAAAATTTTATTATAATCTGTAGACATAAAAGTTAATTAACCATAAGTTGTTTATTTAAAAGTTCAAGTCCTGATTTTTCAGCAACAATTACCTCGCAATCGATTAAATCATATGTACTAGCACTAGTAGACTCCACTAAGTAGACATTTGGCAAATTTCGAGCCGCTAAGAAAAGATTGTTTTTTTCTGAATTTACAAGCAGTGTAATTTTACTGCTTGAAAGTTTTAATGATTCAAAAAGCTTGACCAAAAGTTTTGTTTTTGGCTCATTTAATACTATATCATCAATGATAATAAGCTTTCCATTTTTAGCTTTATCAGATAAAACTGATTTTCTAGCTAACTTTCGCATTTTTTTCGTAGTTTTTTTGATGTACTTATGTGGCTCAGGCCCAAAAACGACACCTCCGCCTTTCCATAATGGCGATCTAATTGTGCCAGCTCTTGCCACACCTCTACCTTTTTGCTTCCAAGGTTTTTTTCCACCCCCGCGGACTGCTGATCTATTTTTTGAAGAATGTGTGCCTTGTCTACTATTTGAAAGCTCACTAATGATAGCTTGATGAACAACATGTTGATTTGGCACAATACCAAAAACTGAGTCATCTAAATTAACCGTAGAACCTTTAGAGCCATCTATATTTAATACTTTTAACTTCATTTTACTTAGAAATATATACAATTCCGTTGTTTGCGCCTGGAATAGCCCCTTTAATAAGCAATTGATTGCTTTCTTTTAAAACTGAAATAATCTCCAAATTTCTTGAGGAGACCTTTTTATTGCCGTATTGACCTGCCATCTTCATTCCTTTAAAAACTCTGGAAGGGTCAGAAGCCTGACCTATTGATCCTGGCGATCTTGGATGCTCTCTTTGGCCGTGTGTTTTAGGGCCGCCACCAAAACCATGTCTTTTCATAACGCCAGAAAAGCCTTTACCTTTTGATGTACCAGAAACAGAGACAAGTTCACCTTCCCTGAATAAGGAAACACCAAATTCTTGCCCTGTCTTATAGTCATAATTTGAAACAGGTTTAAACTCTGCTAAATATCTCTTTGCAGTTGAATTACCTTTATTAAAATGACCTGATTGCGCTTTATTTAAATGCTTTTCCTTAAGATCGCTATACCCAATCTGAACAGCATTATAACCATCTCTAATTGTAGTTTTAACTTGAGTTACCACACAAGGACCAGCCTCTACAATTGTAACCGGAAGCAATGATCCATTATCGCTAAAAACTTGTGTCATTCCTATTTTTTTCCCAATTAAGCCGCGCATCTTATACCTTAATCTCTATATCAACACCAGCAGGTAAATCTAACTTCATTAATGCCTCTACTGTTTTGGGGGTAGAATTCAATATATCAATCAGTCTTTTATGAATTTTAGTTTGAAATTGCTCTCTAGACTTCTTATCAACAAAGGGTGAGCGCAATACAGTGTAAATAGTTCTTTTGGTTGGAAGTGGAATAGGACCAGAAATGATCGCACCAGTAGATTTAGCAGTTTTGACTATCTTTTCTGTAGACTTATCAATAAGAGAGTGATCGTATGCTTTTAAACTGATTCTTATTGTTTGATTTGCCATATAATTATGAAGCCTTACCGTGAACCTGCTCAACTATCTCTTCTTTTACTGAGCTAGGCACTTCTTTAAAGTTTGAAAATTCCATGTGAAAAACTGCTCTTCCCTGTGTAATTGATCTTAAATCTGTTGCATATCCAAACATTTTGGCAAGAGGAACAGTAGCGTTAAGGACATGGGCATCTTTTCTTTGATCCATCTTATCAATGTTTCCACGTCTAGAATTAATGTCTCCCATTACATCACCTAAATACTCTTCAGGAACTACTACTTCTACACTCATCATTGGCTCCATAAGTACTGGCGAAGCTTTCTTACATCCATCTTGAATCGCCATAGATCCAGCAACTTTAAAAGCAATTTCAGAAGAATCAACATCATGATAAGAACCAAATACAAGCTCTACTCTGACATCTTCAATTGGGTAACCAGCTATAACGCCATTTTTTAATGCCTCTTGTATGCCTTCATTAACTGGCTGGATATACTCTCTTGGTATTACTCCACCAACAATCTTGTTTTCAAAATGGTATCCTTTTCCAGGTTCGTTAGGCTCTACATTGATAACAACATGACCGTATTGACCTCTACCGCCAGATTGACGTACAAATTTTACGTCAACTTTTTCTACCCTCTTGGTAATTGCTTCAGTGTAAGCTACCTGAGGGGTTCCCACATTAGCTTCTACTTTAAATTCTCTCAGCAAACGATCTACAAGTATCTCTAAATGAAGCTCACCCATTCCAGCGATTATAGTTTGACCTGTGTCTTGATTTATTGAAACTTTAAAAGTGGGATCTTCTTCAGCTAGCTTTGCAAGACCCTTAGAAAGAGAGTCTTGATCGGCTTTAGTTGCTGGTTCAACAGAAACCTCAACTACGGGCTCAGGAAACTCCATAGATTCTAATAAAATTTCTTTTTTCTCTTCACACAAAGTATGTCCAGTATGAGAATTTTTTAACCCAACAGCTGCAACAATTTCTCCAGCTACTACCTGCTCTAACTCTTCTCTTTTATTTGCATGCATCAGTAAAATCCTGCTGATTCTCTCCCGCTTCCCGGTATTAGGATTCATAATGTAAGAACCAGCATCAAGCTTTCCTGAATAAACTCTCATGAATGTTAATTTGCCAACATAAGGATCAGTCATTACCTTAAATGCTAATGCGCTAAAAGGCTCTTCTTCGCTTGGCTGTCTATTCATTTCGACATCTGAATTATTTGGATCGTAACCTGTTACAGCCCCAATATCTAATGGTGATGGTAAAAAATCATTTACAGCATCCAATAAACGTTGAACTCCTTTATTCTTGAAAGCCGAACCACAAAAAGTGGGGACAAAAGTATTGTCCAGGCAGCCTTTTCTAATAGCATTTTTCAATTCATTTTCAGTGATTTCCTGTTCATCTAAATATTTTTCAAGAAGTGCCTCATCGTAGCCTGCTGTTTCCTCTATGAGATGATGTCGCCACTTCTCAGCCTCATCTTTCATGTCAGATGGTATATCACCTATTTCAAAATGAGCACCTAAAGAGGAATCATTGTAAAGTATTGCTTTCATTGATATTAAATCAATGATACCAGTAAACATGTCACCTGACCCTATGGGCAGAACTACAGGAAGGGGATTGGCGCCTAAGCGCTCTTTGATCATTTCAAGGACATTATAAAAATCAGCACCTGTTCTATCCATCTTATTAACAAAGGCGATTCTTGGAACACCATATTTATCAGCTTGCCTCCAAACGGTTTCACTCTGTGGCTCAACTCCGCCAACGGCGCAAAAAACAGCACAAGATCCATCAAGAACTCTAAGGGATCTCTCAACCTCTACTGTAAAATCTACGTGTCCTGGGGTATCAATGATATTTATTCTATGATTGTCCCAAATAGCGGTGGTTGCAGCTGAGGTTATAGTTATACCTCTTTCTTTTTCTTGTTCCATCCAATCCATAGTAGCACCACCATCGTGAACTTCACCAATTTTATGTGTTCTTCCAGTATAAAAAAGCACTCGCTCTGTCAGGGTAGTTTTACCTGCGTCAATATGTGCCATGATACCAATGTTTCGAACGTTTTCTAATGAGATTTTTTTCATAATGATTATCTAAAATGAGCAAAGGCACGATTTGCCTCAGCCATTCTATGGGTATCTTCTTTCTTTTTAATTGCGCCACCTTCATTGTTCGCAGCAGAAATAAGCTCAAGAGCTAAGCAATCAGCCATGGATTTACCTGAACGAGATCTTGCAGAATTAATTATCCAGTGAGAAGCAAGAAAAAACTGTCTTTGCTTAGGTACTTCAATAGGAACTTGATAATTTGCACCACCGATACGCCTGGATTTAACTTCTAAAGAAGGAGCTGTGTTTTTGATAGCAAGTTGGAATATTTCCTTACCTTCTTTCTTGGTTCGTGTTTTGACATAATCCATTGCTTTGTAAAAAATGTGCTCAGCCGCGCCTTTTTTGCCATCGAGCATGAGATAATTCATAAACTTTGCAATTTCTAAATCATTGTAAATAGGGTCGGGCAAAATTTTTCTTTTTTCAGGTCTTCTTCTTCTCATGGTCTACTGCGCCTTAGCCTTTTTTGCCCCATACCTTGATCTACTAGTTGTTCTATCAGAAACACCAGCAGTGTCTAAAGTACCTCTAACCACATGATAACGAACACCTGGCAAATCTTTGACTCTTCCGCCTTCAATAAGAACTATGGAGTGTTCTTGTAAGTTGTGACCCTCCCCAGGTATATAGGCATTTACCTCCATACCATTAGTCAATCTAACCCTAGCTACTTTTCTCAGCGCTGAATTAGGTTTTTTAGGTGTAGTAGTATAAACGCGAGTACATACTCCACGCTTCTGAGGGTTACCCTTCAATGCTGGAGTAGTTGTTTTTTTGGCAGTTTTTTTTCTACCTTGTCTAATTAGTTGATTTATCGTCGGCATTTCATTTCCATTAAAGCCTACAAAATTAACAATTTTTTTTTTATAATAAAAATTTTAATTTTGTAAAGTTTTTTTAATCTATTTCAAATTTTCCACTTCTTTATCTGGCTGTTTTTTAACTTCATCACCATTTTCTATGTTAACAGATTCAGGATTTTCAACAAAAATGTTCTTTAAATGAGGTGCACCGGTACCAGCAGGAATCAGTCTGCCAACAGCAACATTTTCTTTTAATCCTCTTAGGTAGTCTGTTCTTCCTGATGTTGAGGCATCAGTCAAAACTCTGGTCGTCTCTTGAAAAGATGCGGCAGATATAAAACTTTCTGTATTTAGCGATGCTTGAGTAATGCCCATGAGAAGTGGTTCAAAGGTAGCAGGTTTAGACTTCCTAGATTTTGCAGGTTTTTTTCCATCTTCCTTAAGTGATTTATTTGTATCAAGATATTCTTTTTTGTCAACCAACATATCTTCTTCGTACTCAGAGTCGCCTGAATCAGTGATTACGATCATAGAATTTAGCTTCTCATTTGTTTCAAAAAATTCTGCTCTATTAATTCTATCTTTTGCTAAAAAATTTGAATCACCTGCTTCATCAATACTTACCTTTTGCATCATCTGCTTAACAATAACCTCAATGTGTTTATCATCAATTTTAACACCTTGAAGTCTGTAAACTTCCTGAATTTCATTGACAAGATACTCTCTTACTTTGTTCGGACCAAGTATCCTAAGAATGTCAATTGGTGAAATACTTCCTTCGCATAACGAAGTACCAGCAGTTATCTTATCACCTTCATGAACTACTACATGTTTACCATAAGGGATTGAGTATGTCTTTATGACTTCATCAACTCCTGTGATACTTATTTTTCTAATACCTCTTTTTGTTTCTCCAAAACTCACTGTTCCATCAATTTCAGTAACAACAGCAGGATCTGCAGGTTTGCGGGACTCAAATAATTCCGTAACTCGCGGAAGACCTCCTGTTATATCACGAGTTTTACCAATAGCTCTTGGTATTTTAACTAAAGTTTGACCCCTTTTTACCTTGTCGCCCTGTCTAACCGTGAGATTGGCTGTAACTGGAAGTATAGTTCCTCCAGCTAGAATAGAACCACTTGAATCAACGATTTCAATATGAGGACTTAAATTTCGATCTTTTGATTCTACAATAACCATTTGCTTCTTACCACCCTCAACCGCCTCTACTTGATAGGTCTCGTTTTCAATGAAATCTTTTAACTCAACAATTCCTGACTGTCTTGCTAGAATAACATCTGTATAGGGATCCCATTGGAAAAGTATAGTTCCGGCATTAACTTTATCTCCATCTGAAACATTAAGATTCGCACCATAAGGAACATTGTAATCACTGTTAACTTTTCCATCATTACTTGTAATTGTGATTTTAGCATGTCTTACCATACACCTAGTAACATTTATTCCAGAGGAATCTTTAGCGTCAGCAGTCTCAAGATTTTCTGAATACTTAACAGTACCAGCTCTTTTAGTTTGCATTTCGGATTGCTCAATAATTCTAGTAGCTGTTCCACCTATATGAAATGTTCTTAGAGTTAGCTGAGTACCTGGCTCTCCTATGCTTTGCGCAGCCTGAATTCCTACCGAAGTACCCAAATCTACAAGCTTATGGTTTGATGGATTCCATCCATAACATTTTGCGCAAACACCTCTCAAAGATTCACACGTAAGAACAGATCTTATGCGAAGTGATTCAATATTGCTCTCAGATACTAATTTAGCCTCTTCATCTCTAATCATTGTACCGGATTTAATCAAAACTTTTCCATCTTCAATAAAGTCCTCTAGAAGAGTTCTTCCTAAAATCCTCTCTGACAAAGGTTCGATAATATCTTCACCTTCTTTGAGATCAGCTGCTACTATACCATTTATGGTGCCACAATCAATCTCAGATATAACAACATCCTGGGCAACATCAACTAGTCTTCGAGTTAAATATCCAGCATCAGCTGTTTTAAGAGCCGTATCTGCTAAACCTTTTCTTGCGCCATGGGTAGATATAAAATATTCCTGGACTGATAGACCTTCCTTAAAGTTAGATGTAATTGGAGATTCAATAATCTCACCTTTTCCGCCAGTCATTGATTTTTGAGGTTTAGCCATTAAACCTCTCATACCAGCAAGCTGTTTTATTTGGTCTTGAGATCCTCTTGCACCAGAATCAGCCATCATGTAAACAGGATTAAAACCTTGATCGCTAGATTGCATAGCATCCATCATTTTTGATGCTACATCATTTGTTGCATGTGTCCATACATCGATTACCTTATTATATCTTTCACCATCAGTTAGTACATGTCTTTTATATTTATCCTTGATACCGTCTACTTTCCCCTGAGCTTCATTAATAATCTCATCTTTAGAGTCAGGTATTAGAATATCGCTTATAGCTATTGATAGCCCAGCTTGGGTTGATGCATTAAAACCAAGAGTTTTAAGATTATCTAAAAAGGTAACTGTTTTCTTGTTTCCGGCTAATAAATATATTTCATTGACAAGTTTACTTAGGCGACCTTTGTCAATAAGATCATCGACATATCCAATCTCTGAAGGAATGATAGAATTTACTATAACCCTTCCAACGGATGTCTCTTTATACCATTTACCATTATATCTAACGTTTATTATAGCATTCACATCTACAGCTTTACCTTCATATGCTAATAGTACCTCATTAAAGGATCCGAAAGTCTTACCTTCGCCCTTACAGCCTTCTTTTTTTCTAGTTAAATAATAAGTTCCAAGAACCATATCTTGAGAAGGAAGAGCTAGGGGTTTGCCATTGGCTGGATGCAAAATGTTGTGACTAGAAAGCATTAATATTCTAGCTTCCATCTGGGCAGCCAATGATAAAGGTACATGAACTGCCATTTGATCGCCATCAAAATCTGCATTAAAAGCAGAACACACCAAAGGATGAATCCTTATAGCTTTTCCATCAACAAGAACAGGCTGAAAGGCTTGAATGCCTAATCTATGAAGAGTTGGTGCTCGATTAAGTAAAACAGGGTGATCTTTAACAACGTATTCTAAGACCTTATAAACTATAGGATCTTTATCCTCAATCATAAGCTTAGCGCTTCTAGGTGTTTGAGCATATCCCCGCGCCATTAATTCACTAATCATATGTGGTTTAAAAAGCTCTAAGCCCATATTTTTAGGCATTCCACACTCGTGCAGATTTAATTCTGGACCAACAACTATAACAGATCTACCTGAATAGTCGACACGTTTACCTAAAAGATTTTGTCTGAATCTACCAGTTTTACCTCTGATCATATCAGAGATAGATTTTAGTGGGCGACGTGTTCCACTTCGTATTGCAGTTTTACGCCTACTATTATCAAAGAGTGCATCTACAGATTCCTGAAGCATTCTTTTCTCGTTTCTAAGAATCACATCTGGTGCCTTTATCTCCATCAAGTTTTTTAAACGATTATTTCTAATTATAATTCTTCTATATAAATCATTTAAATCGCTGGCAGCAAAACGACCACCATCAAGCGGAACTAGCGGTCTAAGCTCTGGGGGAATTACTGGAAGAATAGAAATTACCATCCATTCTGGCTTATTTATTTTCTTAACAGTGGAAATATCTACAAGAAAAGACTTTACAACCTTTAATCTTTTGAGAGCTTCCTCTCTTTTTTGCTTGGATTTTGAATTTTTTAAAACATCTTCTAACTCTCTTCTTAATTCCACTAAATTCATTCTAGATAGCATTTCCCTAAGAGCTTCACCTCCCATCGCAGCGTAAAAATAGTCTTCGTTGTCCCTGTCTTCCTCTGAAACTGCATCAAAGCCAAAATTTCGTTCATATTCAATATATTCATCTTCATCGATAATAGAGAATTGTTCAGCATCGCTTTTGCCAGGCTCTATAACTAGAAATTGCTCATAATAGACAATTTTCTCTAGATCTTTAGTTGAAATACCAGCTAAATAGCTCAATTTTGAAGGTATAGATCTTAAATACCAAATATGTACAACAGGCACTGCAAGTGTGATATGCCCCATCCTATCTCTACGAACTTTTTTTCTAGTTACCTCAACTCCACATCGATCACAAATTATACCGCGATATCTAATTCCTTTATATTTACCACAATGACATTCATAGTCTTTTACAGGACCAAATATCTTCTCACAAAAAAGACCATCTTTTTCAGGCTTGTAGGATCTGTAGTTGATAGTTTCAGGCTTAATAATTTCGCCATAGGATTTTTGTAAAATGCTTTCTGGGGAGGCGAGGCCTATTGTTATTGATGTAAAGGCTTTACTAGTATCTATTTTATTTGTTTGAATAAATGTCAATTTAATACTCCATTAATCTAATTCTAAGTCTAAACCTAATCCTTGAAGCTCTTTGATAAGAACATTAAAGGATTCAGGGACTCCAAAGGGCGGCAAATCTTCACCTTTTACAATAGCATTGTAAACCTTAGATCTACCTTCAACATCGTCTGATTTTACTGTTAAAATTTCTTGTAATGTATGAGCTGCACCGTATGCTTCTAAAGCCCAGCATTCCATCTCACCAAATCTCTGTCCGCCAAATTGAGCTTTACCACCAAGAGGTTGTTGTGTTACCAATGAGTATGGACCCGTAGATCTAGCATGCATCTTATCTTCTACCATATGACTTAATTTCATCATATATATTTTCCCAACAGTAACTGGATTATCTATCATTTCTCCGCTTCTTCCATCAATTAGTTGGGCTTTTCCAGTAAGAGGAAGTCCTGCCTTTTTCAGCTCAGCTTCTACTTCATCAGGTGTTGCTCCGTTAAAAACAGGAGTGGAGTAAGATACTCCAAGAATATCCCCAGCCCAACCAAGCATGGTTTCATATAATTGACCAAGATTCATTCTTGAGGGAACGCCTAAGGGGTTTAAAATTACATCAACAGGGGACCCGTCCTCAAGGAACGGCATATCCTCAGATGGAACAACAGTTGCTACAATACCTTTATTACCATGTCTTCCCGCCATTTTGTCACCTACTTGTAATTTTCGCTTTTGCGCAATATCAACCTTAGCAAGTTTTAAAATTCCAGGTTGAAGCTCATCGCCGATTCTGAGCTTAAACACTTCTCTTTCGAGTGTTTCTTCAATTATTCTCCACTCTTTCCAAAAAGACCTCCATACAGCTTTTAATTTTCTCCAGCTTTGTGGATTCTCTACCCAAGCCTCATCTTGATTAAAGCGTTCTAAATTATAACTACCCAATCTTTTAGAGGTTAGTTTAGTGCCTTTTTTAATGAGGGTTCTCCCTGAAGACATGTCTCTAATGCCATTGGAAACTTCATTTTTTAAAAGATCTAGGAGCTTAATGTCTCTAGACTCTTTTAATTCTTTTTTCTGAACCGCAGATGCCTTCTGGAGTTCAATTATATTTTTTTTCTCTTCAGCTCTTGCACTCTTACTTCTTTTTTCAAATAACTTTGTACCAATCACTACTCCATTTAAGCCGGGGTCAGCTCTTTTTGAAGCGTCTTTAACTTCACCTGCTTTTTCGCCAAAAATTGCCCTTAAAAGCTTTTCTTCTGGTGTTGGATCAGTTTCACCCTTAGGTGTTACTTTACCAATTATAATATCACCTTCTTTGACTTTAGCGCCAACCCTTATAATGCCATTTTCATTAAGCTCTTTTGTTGCATCCTCTCCAACATTTGGAATTTCTGGTGTCAATTCTTCTTGACCTCTCTTTGTATCCCTAACTTCAAGCTCTACCTCATTAACATGAACACTTGTAAAGAGATCCTCCTTGACCATCCTTTCACTAACTACAATAGCATCTTCAAAATTATATCCTCTCCAAGGCATAAATGCGACTGTTACATTCTTTCCAAGAGCCAACTTACCGTTGCTTGTGGATGTACCGTCAGCAATAGGGTCACCAATTTGAATTTTGTCACCCTCTGAAACAATGGGGCGCTGATTCTGTGCGGTATTTTGATTAGTTCTTTTATATTTACGCAATTTTATCGATACAAGGTTTTCCCCTTCAATTAGCGTCAAATCTTCAGGAACATCATATGTTCTAATTACAATTTTTTCAGAATCTACATAATGCACCCTTCCAGATACAGGTGAAACAACTGCGGCTCTTGAGTCAACTGCAACTTTTGCTTCAATACCTGTTCCAACGACAGGAGCATCAGGATTCATCAAAGGTACACTTTGGCGTTGCATATTTGATCCCATTAACGCCCTATTTGCATCATCATGCTCTAAAAACGGTATTAAAGATGCAGCGACTGACAGAATCTGGTTTGGAGCAACATCCATATATTCAATGTTTTCCGGAGAAACAATGGGGAAATCTCCCTTGATTCTTGCTCGAATATGATCATTGGTTAATTTTTCATCTTGACCCTCGAGCGGTTCATCCGACTGAGCTATCATTACCCTATCTTCGTCATCAGCTGAAAGATAGTCAACTTTATGAGTTGCGTAAGCAATTCCATCCTTAACTTTAACTTTTCTATAGGGAGCCTCAATGAAACCGTGACGATTTACTTTTGCAAGCAGCGCTAGTGAAGATATAAGGCCAATATTAGGGCCTTCAGGTGTTTCTATAGGGCAAAGTCTTCCATAATGAGTATAATGAACATCTCTTACTTCAAAACCAGCCCTCTCGCGAGTTAATCCACCCGGACCTAGTGCAGAAATACGTCTTTTATGAGTAACCTCTGCTAGCGGGTTTGTTTGGTCGCCAAATTGTGATAATTGACTAGTCCCAAAAAAAGTGTTTATTACAGTAGTTACAACACGAGAATTAATGAGATCTTGTGGTGTAATGGATTCTTGTTCCCTAAGATTCATTCTCTCATAAATAGTTCTAAGCATTCTGCTTAGTGCCACTGAAAATTGATTTGTCAATTGCTCTCCAATTGATTTGACTCTTCTATTTCCTAGGTGATCAATATCATCAGAGCCTCTTTCGCCTTTTCGCATATCAACAAGGAAGTTTATAACCTGTATAATGTCATCCATTGTAAGAACAGTGCTTTCAACGGGCACCTTAAGAGCAAATTGCTGATTGAGGCGATATCTTCCTACTTCACCCAAATCGTATTTCTTAGGATTGAAGAAAATTCTTTCAATAAACTTTTGTGCAGTCTCAAGATTAGGAGGTTCTCCAGATCGAAGCAATTGATAAACAATGCTTAATGCTTCCTCAGTATTTTTGCTTGGGTCCTTGATCATGGTATTTAAAAGCATCATTGAATGAAAATCTTTATTTTGATTTACTACTTCTATTGACCTAACCTTAGCTTGTCTTAGGTCATTCAAATTTTCACTAGTTAATTCAACACCGCCTTCAAGAAAAATTTCACCTGTTTCTTGATCTATAACATCCTCAATGACAGTTGAACCAATAAATGAATCTGTTTTTTTACTGCGAAGCTTGACTTCTTCAATACAGTTGAACGCTTTAAAAATATCAGCATTTGTTGAATATCCAAGAGCGCGAAGAAGCATTGTTACAGGAAATTTTCTTCTTCTATCAATTATACAGAAAAGGCAGTCGTTTATATCTGTTGTAAAATCAACCCAAGAACCTCTAAAAGGTATAATTCTAGCCTGAAAGAGTTTAGTCCCGTTTGGATGAACCGACTGATCAAAGAAAACTCCGGGTGAGCGTTGTAATTGCGAAACAATGACTCTCTCAGCACCATTTATAACAAAAGTTCCTTTATTGGTCATATAAGGAATATTGCCAAAATATACCTCTTGCTCAATTGATTGATCGTATTTACTTCTATCATCTTCATTTGTTATATGAAGGACCAACCTAACTTTTAATGGAACTGAAAAAGTGAGACCTCTATCCATACATTCTTCAGCAGTATATTTTGCCAAACCCAAGAAATAGCTTTTGTATTCCAAAACATAATTTTTATGTGAGTCTTCAATTGGGAAAACTGATTTAAAAACTTCTTCTAAACCGATATCCAATCTTTCATCTTCAGGAGCATGTTCTTGAATGAAAGATTGAAAAGCGTCAATTTGAACTGCTAAAAGATCGGGAAATTCAATTTCTGCCTTAGTCTTTTCAAATGATATGTGATCTGCGTACGTATTGGTCCTGGTAGCCAATTAAGCCTCCATTAGTAAATTATTTAATGATGTAGATAAGAAATAAATAAGAATTAAAGTTTTTTACTTTAACTCTACAGATGCACCAGCTTCTTCAAGCTGTTTTTTCATTTCTTCAGCCTCAGCCTTTGCTACAGACTCTTTAAGTACTTTCGGTGCTCCGTCAACCAACTCTTTCGCTTCTTTTAATCCAAGGCTTGTTATAGCTCTTACTGCTTTAATTACATTAATCTTGGATGAACCAGCAGAAGTCAATGTAACATCAAATTCATCTTTTTCTTCAGCCTGCGCATCACCGCTACCTGCAGCTGGCGCTGCAGCGGCAGCTGGCGCTGCAGCAGTAACGCCAAATTTTTCTTCTATTTCTGAAATCAGTTCAGAAATTTCTAACATATTTGCATTTTCGAGGTATGATAATACATCGGCTCTTTTTGTTTCAGCCATTTTTTGCTCCTTAATCGCTTTTATTTTCTTTTAAATTATTTAATGCATTGCCCACATTTGACATAGGTGACTTCAACGTCAATACTAGCTTTGTTAATGGTGATTGAAGTAAGGCAATTAGCTTCGCTAAAGATTCTTCCTTAGAAGGTACATTGGCAAATCTTTTAAATTCGCTACCATCAAAAACTTCGCCTTCAAAAACTATGCCCTTGACCTGAGGTAAATCGTTTTCTTTGGTAAAATTTTTAATTACCCTTGCTGGAGAAGTAGGGTCATCATAAGATATAGCAATAGCAGTAGATTTATTCAAAAAATCATCTAGACCTTTAAGCTCGTTCTTTTCGGCGGCTAACTTTAATAGTGTATTTTTAGTTACTTTATATTCAACCTGATTTGAAAAGAACTCTTTTCTTAGTTCAGTTATTTCATCAACATTTAATCCCAAGTATTCTGTAACATAGACAGCTTTTGCGCGAGCAAGCTTTTCCGATAATTCTTCTAATTGTTTAATATTTTTTGAACTAGGCATTTTAAATATTTCCGTGATCTATTTTAATTCCAGGGCCCATGGTAGTTGAAATCGTCATTTTTTTAAGGTAAGTGCCTTTAACTGATGCAGGTTTAGCTTTCATAATTGAATCATAAACTGTTTTTACGTTTTCTTCAAGAGCATTCTGTTCAAATGAACTTTTACCGCATTGAGCATGCACAATACCGTTTTTTTCTACTCTTAACTCTATCTTGCCTGACTTCAAATCTCGAACAGAACCAGCTATATCTGTAGTAACAGTGCCGCTCTTAGGGTTTGGCATTAATCCTTTGGGCCCTAATACTTTTCCAAGTTTACCAAGCTCAGGCATCATATCTGGAGTCGCAACAATCTTATCAAGGTCATCCCAACCTGATTTAAGTTTTTCTAGAAATTCTTTTCCAACATAATCAGCTCCAGCATCTTTTGCTTCTTGCTCCTTTGGTCCTTGAGTTACAACTAATACCCTTATATCTTTACCCGTACCATGAGGAAGAGTTGTAGTTATTCTAATATTTTGGTCAGCATGTCTTGGATCAACACCTAAATTGATTGCCAGATCTACAGATTCATCAAAATTAGTAAATTTTGCAGACTTAAGGAGCTTTATAGCTTCTTGCACAGAATAATTTTCGTCTCTATTAAACTTGGAATCGATATTTTTTCTATTTTTTGTTAATTTCATTTATTTTCAACCTTTAAGCCCATGCTTCTCGCAGTGCCTCTAATCATCTCCATAGCCATTTCAATAGAATTGGCATTTAAATCCTTCATTTTCATCTCAGCTATCTCTTTTAAGTCTTCATTGGAAACCTTGCCAACTTTTTCTCTATTTGGCTCACCTGAGCCTTTAGGTATTCCAGCTTTTTTCTTTAATAGCACAGCAGCTGGAGGCGTTTTTGTTATAAATGAGAAGCTTCTATCTGCATAGACTGATATAACCACAGGAATAATCATTCCTGTCTGTTCTTTGGTCGCATCATTAAAGGCTTTGCAAAATTCCATAATATTAACGCCGTGCTGACCTAATGCTGGACCAACAGGGGGAGCAGGATTTGCTTGACCAGCGGCTATTTGCAATTTGATATAGCTAGATATTTTTTTTGTTGCCATATTTTATTTATTTTTCTAATTCTACTTGTAAAAAATCAAGTTCAACTGGAGTTGATCTGCCAAATATGCTTACAGAAACTTTGACTTTTTGCTTTTCTTCATTTACTTCATTAACAAAACCATTAAAATCTGCAAAAGGTCCATCGATTACTTTAACAGAATCACCCACTTTATAAGGGGCAACAACAATTTCTTTACCTTCCCTACCATGAACCTCACCAAGTATGCGTGTGATTTCATCTTCTTTGAGTGCTTGTGGGCTACCGTTGGGACCGACAAAACTAATAACACCATCCATATTTTCGATTATATGGCGTGCCTCTTTTGAATCAGACATTTGTACAAGAATATATCCAGGAAAAAAGACTTTATTCTTAACTTTTTTCTTACCATCTTTCATTTCAACAATATTTTCAGAAGGGATTAGTATATCTGTGACTTCTTCAATTAAGTTCTGATAATCAAGCTCGAAAAGCAAATTATCTTTAACCTTAGACTCTTTTCCTGAAATAACTCTTAATGGATACCAGTTCATAGAATTACCTGCATTACACTTGACAATATTCTATCAATAAAGAATAAGAAAGCACTAATTATGATAGAAAAAGAAACAACAACCCAAGTCGAACCCTTTAACTCATCCCATTTTGGCCATGAAACTTTTTTCATTTCAACTGAAACATCAGAAAAAAAATTTTTTATCCTATTCATAAAAAAACTAATCAGTAACCAATCGCAGGAGTGACAGGACTTGAACCTGCAACCCCCGGTTTTGGAGACCGGTGCTCTACCAATTGAGCTACACTCCTATATTTAAATGTTAATATTGAAAAATAAAGAAAACTTTAAATTTCAAAATTACTTTGTCTCTTTAAAGATGACATGTTTGCGTATTAGAGGATCATACTTACGATATTCTAATCGTTCAGGATGCGTTCGCTTGCTTTTCGCAAACGTGTAACGATAGCCTGTACCAGCAGTACTTTCTAACTGAATGATCTCTCGTTTACTATTGCCAGCCATATAAGAGGTACCTAATTATTCAACAATTTCTGTTACAACACCGGCGCCAACTGTATGACCGCCTTCGCGAATAGCAAAACGCAATTCTTTATCCATAGCAATTGGTGTTATTAATTCAACTTCTAACTCAACATTATCACCAGGCATAACCATTTCAGTGCCGCTTGGCAATGTGGCTACTCCTGTCACATCTGTCGTTCTAAAGTAAAATTGAGGTCTATAGCCATTAAAGAAAGGGGTATGTCTACCACCTTCATCTTTTTTAAGGACATAAACACTTGCTTTAAACTTAGTATGAGGAGTAATAGATCCTGGCGCAGCAAGAACCATTCCTCTAGTAAGATCTTCTTTGTCAATACCTCTCAACAAAAGACCTGCATTGTCACCAGCGCGACCCTCATCTAGTAATTTGCGAAACATTTCAACCCCAGTAACAGTAGTCTTTTTATCAGAACCCATTCCAATCATCTCAATTTCATCACCAACTTTAACTATTCCGCTTTCTACTCTTCCGGTTCCAACTGTACCTCTACCAGTAATTGAAAAAACGTCTTCAACCGGCATCAAGAAGGGTTTGTCAATATCTCTTTTAGGTTCAGGAATAAAACTGTCACAAGCTTCCATAAGCTCAGTTATGCAGGCTGTAGCAGAATCATCTGAAACATTCTCTAGAGCTTTAAGGGCTGAGCCTTTGACAATAGGGATATCATCTCCAGGAAACTCATATTCATTCAATAAATCTCTAAGTTCCATTTCTACAAGCTCAACTAGCTCTTCGTCATCAACTTGATCAATCTTGTTCATAAATACAACTATTGAGGGGACGTTGACTTGTCTAGCAAGCAAAACGTGTTCACGAGTCTGAGGCATAGGTCCATCTGCTGCATTAACAACTAGAATTGCTCCATCCATTTGTGCAGCACCCGTGATCATATTTTTAATGTAGTCAGCGTGGCCAGGGCAATCAACATGCGCATAGTGACGATTTGGCGTCTCATACTCAACATGAGCTGTTTGAATGGTAATACCGCGTTCACGCTCTTCTGGAGCATTATCGATACTGTCAAAGGAGCGATTCTCTGCAAGCCCCTTATTTGCCTGAGTCATGGTTATTGCCGCAGTCAAAGTTGTCTTACCATGATCTACATGACCAATAGTTCCAATATTTAAGTGAGGTTTACTTCGTTCAAATTTTTCTTTAGACATTTTTTATTAATCCTCCTGATGATTAATATTAATTAATTTACTGTTGAAAGAGAGCCTACGGCCAGAATTGAACTGGCGACCTCTTCCTTACCAAGGAAGTGCTCTACCACTGAGCTACGTAGGCACTTCGAGCGGGTGATGAGAATCGAACTCACACTACCAGCTTGGAAGGCTGGAGTTCTACCATTGAACTACACCCGCAATGTGGGGACAGAAGGATTCGAACCTCCGTAGACATACGTCGGCAGATTTACAGTCTGCTGCCTTTGACCGCTCGGCCATGTCCCCGATGTGATTATTAAGTATTTTAACTTATACTAAACTACATCTGAGCCGGCGAAGGGACTCGAACCCCCGACCTGCTGATTACAAATCAGCTGCTCTACCAACTGAGCTACACCGGCAAGTCGGATTTAACTCTCATCATCTCATGCAATAACTCAGATTAGCCTGAAATTATTGCAAAACAAATTCAAATAGCGTGTCGATTTCAATAGCTCAACTGTACGTACCGAGCTAAATGAATATCGAAAAAAGCCTACGAAATTAATTAATAATTCGTAGAGTTTCAATGATTTTTGTAACGGATGAAAAAATAATTTTATTTATATTTTTGTTACTTTAGTGCCTGATTTAGTATCTTTTAGCTTCCAACCCAAAGAAAGTAACTTTTCCCTAATACTGTCTGACTTTTTCCATTCTTTGTTTTTTCGATAGTCTTCTCGACTATCTACTAAAGATTTTATTTCATCTGGCAATACATTTGGACTGTCTAAAATGGCAAAAATTGAGTTAAAATACTCTACAAAGGCATTTCCAGCTTTGGCTTCATTTTCAGAGATATTTTTTTGGTCTATATTTTGGTTTGTTAATCGCACCCAGTTAAAAAAGATTGCAAGCGCTTTTGGAGTATCAAGATCATCCATAAGCGACTCATTAAAATCATTAACTACATCCGGCAGAGTATTGGAAACTTCGTTTGAAATACCTAATAAGCGCTGTCTTATCTCCTCAATTCGTCTGATTGCAGATTTTGCTTCATCTTTTCTTTTGATGCTAAAGTTAACTTTAGATCTGTAATGTGCGCTCAGAACTATAAATCTAAAGTCTTCGTAAGTGAATCCTTCTTTAACTAAATCTGAAATAATATAAAAATTATTTAACGATTTACTCATTTTTTTTCCTTCAACAGTTAAAAATTCTGAGTGAAGCCAATAATTTACAAATGGAGTATTTAGAGAGCATGTAGATTGTGCTAGCTCATTTTCATGATGTGGAAATTTATTATCCACACCTCCACAATGAATATCAAAATGAGCCCCAAGGAACTTTGTTGACATGGCTGAGCACTCAATATGCCAGCCAGGCCTGCCCTTTCCCCAAGGTGAATCCCATGCCACTTTTCCATCATTGTTTTTATGCGATTTCCACAAAGCAAAATCATTTACACTGTCTAAATCATATTCATCGGACAATTGCTGTTCATTTAATATTGTTGAATTTGATAAATTTACTAATCTTCCGTAATCAGAGTATTTTGAAATTTTAAAAAAAACTGAACCATCTTTTGATATATAAGCAAATTTTTTACTAACGAGAACTTCAATCATTTGAATCATTTCAGCTATGTGATCCGTTGCTTTTGGGTAGTCATCCGCTTCTAAGATTCTTAGTGATTTTGAGTCATCTAGAAAAGCATTAGTGTATTTATTTGTAATTTCATTCAGCTCTTTTTTTTCATCATTTGCCTTTTTAATAGTTTTATCGTCTACATCTGTAATATTCATTACATGATGCACCTTATAATCGAATGCCAACAAAACTCTCTTGAGAAGATCTTCAAACAGAAAGGTTCTGAAGTTACCTATGTGCGAAAAGTCATATACAGTAGGTCCACAAGTATATAGTCCAACCTTACCCTTTTGAATAGGTACGAATTCTTCCTTTTTTTGTGTTAGTGAATTATAAAGCTTTATCATTTGTTTTTTATAGCTTCATCTATTATCATTTGAATAACATCATTAAAATTATAACCGGCAACATCTAATGATTTTGGAAGCAAGCTTGTTTCAGTCATTCCTGGAAGCGTATTTATCTCTAAAAACCATAGTTTGCTGTTCTTATCAAGAAGAAAATCCACTCTCGAGTAGTGTCTGCATTTTAACAGCTTATGAATTTTCAATGCAATGCTCTTTATGTTTTTTGTTGTTTCATCATCAATATTTGCTGGGCAGAAATAATCTGACATTCCAGAGGTATATTTACACTCATAATCATACAGATCATGACTCGGAAGAATCTCAACTATTGGGAAAGCAGCATCGCCAATTACTGGTACTGTAATTTCTCTACCATCAATGAATGATTCAAATATTATCGAATTAGCAAACATTGAGGCATTTTTAAAAGCATCAACGAGCCTTTTTTTATCTTTTACCATTGATAATCCAATTGTACTACCCTGATCATTAGGTTTTACCACCATTGGAAGACCTAAATCATCCAGGATATTGTCATTTGGAAGCTTTTGGCTTTTTAGCCATTTTGGGGTATTTATTCCATTTTTGCTTACTATTTTTTTTGATAAATCTTTATCCATACAAATTTTTGATGAATCTTTATCAGAGCCTGTAAATAAAACCCCAAGAGATTCTAGATATTTTGCAATATTTCCATTTTCACCATCTCCACCATGAAGTCCATTAAAAATTAAATCAACACTTATTATTTTATCTTTGAGTAGATTGATTCCATCTTTGGGATCTAGAATAACCACTCTATTACCCAACGCTTCAAGGGCTTTGCTTATTGCCTTCCCACTCGACAATGAAACTTTTCTTTCGGCTGAGTCTCCGCCAACTAAAAGCCCAATTCTCATTGAGCATCACTTAAGAATAATGATGCTTCAAGGAGATTCTTAGAAAAATAAGTCGGATTGATATTTGTCATTTTTTTTGTTTTTGATCCATTGCCGGTCAAAACCAGCATGCTTTCCATTTGACATAACTTTGCAGCTTCAATATCACAAAAACTATCCCCAATCATTAGCGATTTTTTAAGATCTATTTTGTGCTCCTTGGCTGCTTCATCGTACATACCAATACCTGGCTTTCGGTTTGATGTAGGATTGTCAGGATGATCAGTGCAATAGTATATGCCAATTAAATTTAAATCGTGATTAAAAAACTGATTTAAAATATGGTCATGTATCATGCTCAAGTCATCAGGGTCAATTATACCTCTAGCTACACCAGATTGGTTTGTTATAATGCAAAATCGATCAGTTAATTTTTTTAAATTTTTTAGCGCTTCAAACGTATATTCATAGAATTCATAATTATTAAGCGAGTTAATATATCCTGGATCAAGATTGATCGTTCCATCTCTGTCTAAGAATATTGCGTCATATTTTTTCATCAGACAAATCCTTATCAAAAACATCAAATATTTGAATTGAACTTTTAAGGAAATAAAAGGCTCCTATAGCGACTAGTGGTAAATAACTTACTGCATGAAGAACAATTGCAAAAGTTTGAGAATCAATGCTATTAAAACCAAGCAGGCTATTCATAACATAATAGGTTGCAAAATGATGTGTTCCTATTGCTCCTGGAGCTGCAGGAACAGACATTGCCATTGACGTGAGTAAAAGAACTACAGCTATTTCAACCCAACCAATTTGAATATTTAGTGACAACAAAGTATAATAGGTTACGAGATATAGAATAAACCAGGATATGATTGTTAATAATGATACATAGATGAACGATTTAAAGCTCTTAAGAGATGAAAAGCCTATGCTAAATGAGCTTAATGTTTTGATAAAGGATATCACTGTTTTAAAATCCATTAGCTGGGTTCCTTCGATCCTCTTCATAATGTATTCTTTTTTAAATGAAATAAACCATAAAAGAAATAGAATTAGCAGTATGACCGCAGAAGAAATTATTAAAGACAAACCAATATCATATGGGAATGAATAAAATAACGCGACGAACAAAAGTAAGATTAAAAGCCCTCCCAAATCACAAACTCTCTCGAGTACTATTGAGCCTAACACTGTTGATGTTTTTAAATTATTATTGCTTGAAATAGCATATCCTCTAAGTATTTCACCCATTTTAAAAGGAAGTATAGAATTTCCAAAATAGCCAACCATGTTTGATGCGAAAAGATCCTTTATAGATACCGGCTTGAGCGAAAACAACAAAAGTCTCCATCGAAAAGATCTTAAATATGTGTAAAGAATTAATAGAGTAGTTGCGACAAAAATCCAAAAATATTTTATTGATTCAAAGCTTTTAACTAAATCATTTAAATCTATGTTTTGGAAAGCAAAATACAATCCCAAAAAGCTTAGAAGTAAACCCAGTAATAGTTTAAGCCATTTACTCATAAAGGTTAATGATTTCTGTTGGACTTGGATTGAACCTATTGAATTTAAATAATCTGCCTTCTTTAAAATCCTTTATTGATATATCTATATATTGATCGTTTGAAAAAGCCAGCCTCATGCGTTTTGGTTCTCCAGATTTTAAAATTTCAACGAAGCCCTTATAGTTCATAGATGGTATTGAAAAATTAATTTGGATTGTATTTTTAAAGGGAATAGTCTTGATAATGTTAATCTCCCGCAAATTTCCAGATAAAAGAGAAAATATTCCAATATCACTATCTATCAATCTATCAATAATAAGTTGGTTTGTTTCTTTATTGTAGGTTTGAATAGTGTCACCTCTCAAAATTATTGTTTCCTTATTAATCTCAATCAATAAATGCAATGAATCAACGACTTCAACGTAAGCTGAAATTTTAGAGTTCATATCAAATTGCTTTTGATTAATAATTGCATTGAAACTAACGCCAGAGGGTGTGTACATAGCTTCTAGAAATTTAGAATACCATTTATTTTTGTCTAAATTTGAAGAAAATGAAAATAAAAAAAATATAAATATCTTTAATATCATCTAATCAATCAATAGAATCAAGGTAGGACTCATCTACAAGAACTTCGCGAGCCTTACTACCTGTAAATGCTCCCACTATTCCAGCTTGCTCCATTTCATCTATTAGTCTAGCTGCCCTAGAATAACCCACTTTCAATCTTCTTTGAATTAAAGATATTGAGCCTTGCTGATGCATAACTACTAATTTTACAGCTTCGTCAAAAAGCGCATCAAAACCCCCGCTTCCATTATCTGTAACCAGGCCACCTGCTCCAGCTACTTCTCGTGGACTTTCTAAAACAAGATCATCAGCCTCTGATTGACTTTTTATATAATTCATCAAGGACTGTATCTCATCCAAACTCAAAAATGCGTTATGAAGCCTGCTTGGCTCAGATGATCCATAGCCTAAATAGAGCATATCACCTTTACCAATAAGTTTTTCAGCGCCTGGACTGTCTATAATAGTTCGAGAGTCTATTTTTGTAGCTACTTGAAAAGCGATTCTTGACGGGAAATTAGCTTTGATTACTCCGGTAATCACGTCAACTGATGGTCTTTGTGTTGCAACAACCAAATGAATACCAACAGCTCTGGCAAGCTGAGTAAGTCTAGCTATTGGAGCCTCTACCTCCTTAGCGTTCAACATCATTAAATCAGCTAATTCATCAATTAATACAACAATAAAAGGCATAACTTTTTCATCAGATTTTTTTTGATTGTACTCTGCTATATTTCTTACTCCTGCATCAGCAAGAATATCGTATCTTTTTCCCATCTCTTTTTCAACTGCTCTTAGGGCAATTACTGCATTTTCAGGAGTAGTTATTATGGGTTCATCGATGTCCTCAATTTTCAATAAATGGTATTTTGAAAGATCTTTGTACACTGCCATTTCAACTTTTTTAGGATCAACTATTACAAATTTTACCTCGTCCGGAGTTGCCTGATAAAGGATGCTTGCAAGAATAGTATTCATGCAAACTGATTTCCCTGAACCCGTAGTTCCGGCTATCAAAAGATGTGGCATTTGCGCTAAATCTAAAGTAGCAATTTCTCCATTAGTTGATTTCCCTATGGCTAAAGTCAATTTTGATTCTGATTTAGCAAATTTTTCTGAGTTTATGACGGACTTAAAATAAACCATATCAGGATTGCGATTTGGAATTTCAATGCCTACTGAGGATTTTCCTGGGATAGGCGCTATTACTCTAACTCTGCTTGCCTCCATAACGCGCGCCAAATCATCTGAAAGCGCAACAAACTTATTGACCCTCACACCTTCTGCAGGCTCAACTTCAAAAAGTGTAATTACAGGTCCAGGGCTTACGTTAACCACTTTTCCTATAACTCCAAATGTTTCAAGAGATTGTTGAAGGAAATTAGCGCGCTCAACAAGCTCATCTTTGCTTATATCGCTTTGAACGCTTATAGGATTTGTTAAAAGTTCTGGTGAGGGTAATTGAAATTCTTTTTTTGGAAGCTTGCGATCTTCGACCGTATCTAAATCAACCTCTTTTTCTTGAATCATTTCTTCGACTTCAATTTTTTCTTGATTATCATCTAAATCATCTATTTTATCAGGATTTTTATACTCATCCAAAGTTTCCAATTTATCATCAAATTCATCTTGATCTTCAATAGATTGAATTTCATTACCTGAATCTTCAGCTTGTTTTTCATTATCTATTTCACTTGAACTCATTTGTGCTGGAGGAATAGGTAATTCTTTATTTCTCTGTTCATCGATTTTATTTAACAAGTTTTGTGTATGCTCTTTTTTTTCTTTTTCAGCTTGAATGTCATCTGAGATTAGTTGTTTTTTTTGGCGCTTTTTTTCGTATGAGGAATACATTTTTTTAAATGGGACATAAAAGCTAAGATTAAAATAGCTTCTTATTAAAACTAGCCATAATGCAGCGATTATTAGAAAAGAGCCTATCCCACCAACAAAATCATGAAAAAGGATGGCAATTACCCCTCCAGTCATTCCACTAAATGTGAATGATAGGCTATCTAAACCATAATAAACAATTTGCAAATACCCTAGCGTAATTGATGCAAGAGCAGTAGCGGCCAAAATAAATACTGAAGGTCTTCCAATTGACTGAAAGTCCTTATGCATAAAAAACCAAATCCCCCAAATACCAGTTAAAACAGGTAAAATAAAAGAGCTATATCCAAAACCAAGCTTTATAAATAAATAAGATATCCATACACCTAGTAGGCCCATTGGATTTTCAACTTTTACGTTTGGCGAAATACCTGGATCTTCACTGGGATTATGCCCAAAAAAACTTAATAAAACTAATAGAGAAACTGTTATTATCAAAATCCCTAGTATTTCAAATCGCTTATCCTTTGTCATTTCCATCAACTAAATACAGAGCCTTTCTTATAGAAAGGAGGTTTGACAATTTCGCATTTCAACTTCTTTCCTCTTACATCTACAAATAAACTAGTTCCAGTTTTTGAATATTTCTTATCTACATACGCAAGACCAATTCCTTTCTTCAAAGAAGGAGATTGGGTTCCGCTTGTAACAATGCCTATAGCATTTGAATCATTAGAAACTGAATATCCCGGTCTAGGGATACCCCTATCGATCATCTCAAAACAAACTAATTTTTTTGAATGAGAAAGCTGAAAATCTAATAGTTTTTCTTTGCCAATGAAGCTTGCTTTATTTGTTTTAGCTATCCATCCAAGACCTGCTTCAATTGGGTTTGTTTTTTCATTAATATCGTTGCCGTATAAAACATACTTCATTTCCATTCTTAGCGTATCTCTGCATCCGAGACCAGCAGGCGTTAATTCATTTTCAAATTGAAGTAAAGATTTCCAGATATTTTTAATAGCATTTCCATCTGCATAAATTTCGTAGCCCAATTCTCCAGTATAGCCAGTCCTAGATACCGTTACAGGAGAGCCACAAATATTTGCGATACAGAAATGATAATAATCAAGATCATTTAAGTCAACATCTGTGTACTTACTTAAAATATCTTTAGACTTTGGACCTTGAAGCGCAATTAGGTCTATTGTGCTACTGACATTTGCAAAATCTACGTTTTCTATTTTGTTTGCAATAATCCAATCAAAATTCTTTTCGATGTTGGAGCAATTCACAACTAGCATGTAGTGCTTTGGGTACTTATAAACTAAAATATCATCTATTATGCCTCCATCTTCATAACACATTGCTGAGTATTGTGCCTGCCATTCATTTATTTTAGATACATCGTTTATGGTAATTTCATTCAAAAATTTTGTTGCTCCAGGACCTGAAATAATGAATTCACCCATATGACTTACATCAAAAATTCCGCATGATTGTCTTACCGCAAGGTGTTCTTGAATAATACCACTATATTGAATGGGCATTTGATATCCTGCAAAATCAACAATTTTTGCTTTGAGTTTTACGTGCTCATTATATAGTGAAGTCTTTTTCATTATTCTTCAAAATAGTTTTTCAAAGCAATTAATCCATCCTCAATATCTTCAGTTGATATTCCTGAATATGCCAGCCTAATATAAGAATCAACTTCATCTTTTTGCGCTCTTCCAAAATGTTCACGAGTACAAAAAGAAACATTAGCCCTTGTTAATGCATTGTTTTGCAAATCTTCTATATTTATTAATCCTTTTCTTTTCATGATTTTGGTTACATTTGGAAATAGATAAAAGGTTGTTCTAGGAGTTAAAATATCAATACCATCAATCGCATTTAAACCTCTAACAGCTGCGTCTCTTCTGCTTTTTAAAGTTTTTAAAATTTCAATACTGCCACTCTGGTCTCCATTGAGCGCTTCAACCATAGCATTTTGAATAAAATGAGTAGTGCAAGACTCAGCGTTTACATTGAACTTCGCTATGCGCTTAATGATCTCCTTAGGACCAATTGACCCACCAACCCTCCAACCGGTCATAGCAAATTTTTTTGAAAATGTATAAAGGATTACTGTTCTTTCTTTCATGCCAGGTATTGACACAATTGAATTAGCATCACCTTCATAGATTATTTCAAAGTAGGCCTCATCAGAAAGAACCCATAGATCGTTTTCAATTGCAATTTGAGCAATATCGTGCATTTCTTTTTTAGAAGATTCAGCTGACATTGGATTTTGATAATTATTATAAATGATTGCAACAGTATCTTTATTGATAGAATCTCTAAGTTTTTCGATATCAATATCAAAACCTGAATCGGTCTGAACATAAGAATATGGAATTGCTCTACCGCCCTGATATTCAATCTGGGATTCATAAATTGGGTATCCTGGATTAGGATATAAAATTTCATCGCCTGGATCCATAACTGAGCTAATAAATTTTCCTATTGTTGGCTTTCCGCCTGGCTGAACCGCTACATTATCAGGATGATACTCAACTTCTCTTTTTGCTCCAACATCATTCGCTAAAGCCTCTCTTAATGGTAAAATACCCTCAGAAGGGCAATACCCTGTGAGTCCGTCCTTAATGCTTTTAATAGTTGCCTCAACAATATTTTCAGGGGTAGGTAGATTTATGTCGCCAAGATGAAAGGGGTATACTTTGTTTCCTTGATTTGCCCATTGCTTGGCCTGTGAAGAAACAGCAAAAGCCGTTTCTGTTCCTAGGTTTTGAAGCTGGTTTGAATATTTCATATTACACTACATCCTTTTTAACGCTTCTCGTATAATATCTTCAAGTTTGTCGATTACTTTGCCATCTTTGCTTATCTCAGAAAAAGCTTTTGAAATCTGATTAGCCTTGTAACCCAAAGATTTAAGTGCATTTTTTGCATCTTTAGAAATTAGAGAATCTGGTTGATCAGAAAAACTTAATCCGTCATCATTTTCATCCGAAATAGAAAACTTTTCTTTTAATTCGACAATAATTCTCTTTGCAGTTTTGGCCCCAATGCCTGGGATTGATGTTAAGGACTGTACATCAGAATTAATTATTTTTTGCTTGAATTCGCTTGGAGTTGTTCCTGATAAAATATTCATTGCGGACCTTGGTCCAATTCCACTTATAGTGTTTAAATTTAAAAAAAGAGCTCTTTCAGAAAGCAGCTCAAAACCATAAAGATTTAAAATATCCTCTTTTACATGTAAATGTGCAAGTAAAGTTACCGGTTGGTTTAAATCTGGAAGCTTTTCAAAAGTAGAAATTGAAATACTTAAATTATAAACAATACCACCTATTTGGACTTGAACGCCGGTTGGATTTTTAGCTATTAAAATTCCAGATATTGATTCTATCAAACTCATAGATACTTATTTTGATTAATGTGGCATAGGCCTATAGCGAGAGCATCAGTAATATCTAGAGAAGAAATATTTTTGTCAATTTTTAAAATTTTTTCAACCATATACTTGACTTGTTTTTTTGATGATGACCCGCTCCCCGTGACAGATTGTTTAACCTTGCGAGGTGCGTAGACCATAGAAGGTATACCCTTAGAAGAAGCTGAGAGCAAAAGCACGCCTCTAGCCTGGCCTAAAAGGATAGCTGATTTCACATTTTGACTGTAAAAAGAATCTTCAATGGCCATAGACATAGGACTGAATTTATCAATTAAATCATTCATATGGCTATTTAAATACTCAAGCCTATTCGGTACAGATTGTTTGGCTGGAGGTGTAATTAAACCGTATGCAACTACTTTTATCTTACTTCCTCTATAATCAAGAATCCCAAATCCAGTATTATTTAAACCTGGATCTACGCCAATTGTTCTTTGAATGCTATTCAATATAGTTAGCTATGAGACGTTAACTGAAAATTTGACGCTATATTCTGAACGTCATCATGCTCCTCCAGCTTTTCCATCAGATTAATGAGTTTAGAAGAATCAGACTCTGGTACTTCAATAATATTTTTTGGAACCATCTCAACCTTTGATGAAACTATACTGTATCCTTTTTTTTCAAGATTTTCTGCTATTTCAGCAGTAAGAGCAGGGTTTGTTGAAATTATAAAATCTAGCTCTTCCTTATTAAAATCATCGGCTCCAGCTTCAAGGGCATCATTAAATAAATTTTCTTCATTTGTTGATTCAGATTCAACAATTATCTGACCGAGCTTTTCAAACATCCAAGAAACAGAACCGTTTTCACCTAGATTTCCACCAAATTTTGTCATTAGGTGTCTTATTTCAGCAACAGTGCGATTTTTGTTATCTGTCATTACATCCATCATAATCGCTACACCCTCCGGACCGAAGCCTTCGTACGATAATTCCTCATAATCTACTCCCTCAAGTTCACCAGCTCCCTTTTGAATATTTCTTGAGATTGTATCACTTGGCATATTTGCAGCTTTAGCTGTTGAGATAGCCTGACGCAATCGGGGATTAGCCTCGGGGTCACTTCCACCAGTTTTTGCAGCAACCATAAGCTCTTTAATTATTTTTGTAAAGACCTTCCCTCTTTTAGCGTCTTGAGCTGCTTTTTTATGTTTAATATTTGCCCATTTACTATGACCGGCCATTATTCACTCCTTAGCTTTCATTGTTTATCAGTGAATTAATTTTGCTAATTAAAAGCCTCGGTGGCCTTTTTGGCTTTCCAGACTTGTCGATGAAGCCATGTATAGTTTTTCCAGTAGCTAAAACTGATTTGTCATCAGCCAATACCTTATATTCAATAAATAATCGAGAGGAAGGAGATTTCGATATTGATGCAATAATGATTAACTCATCTTCAAATTTTGCACTTTTTTGATAGTCGCATGTTGCGCTTACGACTGGTAAAAAAATATCATTCTTCTCTATGTCCCTAACTGCAATTCCAATTGATTTGAGCAATTCAGTTCTAGCAGATTCAAAAAATTCAAAGTATCTCGAATAATACACAATACCCATTTGATCAATATCTTTATAATATATTTTAGTTTTAAAAGTATGGGATATCATTTTAAATCAGATATATTTCCCATTTTCTCATAACGAGCAATTCGATTATCAAGAAAACTTTCAGGGTCTACAGATTTTAAATTATCAATCTCTGATAAAATAGATGTTTTTAAAGATTTTACTGTTTCGTCAAAATCTCTATGCGCTCCACCAATTGGCTCTTTAACAATCTCATCGCAGATTTCCATCTCAACTAGGTCTTCTGGAGTTACTTTCATTGCATCGGCAGCTTCTGGTGCTTTCGCAGCATCACGCCAAAGTATAGACGCACAACCTTCTGGGCTAATAACAGAATACCATGTATTTTCAAGCATAAACATTTTATCGCACACTCCTATTCCTAAAGCACCGCCACTCGCACCTTCACCTATCACGATTGCAATGATTGGTGTTTTTAAGCTAGACATTTCAAAGAGGTTTCGCGCAATTGCCTCACCTTGCCCTCTTTCTTCTGCTCCAATTCCAGGATAAGCACCGGGAGTATCAATCAGTGAAATAATGGGTAGTTTGAATTTTTCGGCTAATTTCATTACTCTGAGCGCTTTACGATATCCCTCTGGTCTCATCATACCAAAATTTCTATAAATATTTTCTTTTGTGTTTTTACCTTTTTGCTGTCCAAGAAAAACTACCTTAACATCATCTATTGACCCCAGGCCACATACAATTGCAGAGTCATCTCCGAAATAACGATCACCATGCAATTCAATAAAGTTTGGAGATAAAGATGAAATATAATCCATAGACAAAGGTCGCTGTGGATGTCTTGCTAATTGCACTCTTTGCCAGCGAGTTAGTTTTGAAAAAATTTGCTTTAAACAATCCTCTCTTTCAGAAGTTAGCAATGAAAGTTCTTCTTTGTGCGAACTTGAATCTCCTTCAAGTTCCAAAATTTTTTGATCGATTTCTTTGAGGGGTTGCTCAAAATCTAAATAATAATTAGCCATATAATCTTAATATACTTCAATTAAAATAATAATTTTCATTAAGAATGAAACACTATTTGTTTATTCGAAAAATCCTCCATAATCGTAATCTCCAAACTATCCAGACCGCTTCGAACATAATAGACTTACTCATTTTTGACTCTCCAACCGTTCTATCAATAAAAATAATGGGGTGCTCGACAAGCTTAAATCCTTTGTGCCAACATCTAAAGTTCATTTCAATTTGAAACGAATAACCAGAAGACTTCACTTCATCAAGCGATATTGATTTTAATACCTTTGCAGACCAAACCTTAAAACCCCCAGTTGCATCCTTGATCGGCATTCCAGTAACAACCCTAGAGTAAATATTAGCGCCAAAACTCAAAAATAGCCTTTCGAGCGGCCAATTGATTACACTTACTCCATTTATATAACGACTTCCAATCACCAAATCATTTTCTTTAAGAAGATCAATCATTGCAGGAATTTCTTTAGGATGATGAGACATATCAGCATCCATTTGTACAATTGTTTCATATTTTCTATCTAGAGCCCATTTGAAACCGAAAAGATAAGCTTTTCCTAGCCCATTTTTGACTTCCCTGATTTCTAAAAATAAGTTAGGATAATTTGATTGCAAATTTTTTACAATTTCTGCCGTTCCATCAGGCGAGCTATCATCGACTATTAATAAATGCGACTCCGGGTTTCTAGTAAAAACAGTTTCAACGAGTGTTGAAATATTTTTGCTTTCATTGTAGGTCGGAGATATAATTAGTGTTTTCATTGTTACAAATCTACAAAGATTCATTGCCTTCTAAAATAGTCATCGTTTATATTCTGGTTGATAATTAATTTTTAAAACTTATAATATAAAAAGGGGTATCAAAATGTATAGTAGAGTTGGAAATATAAAACATAATGGTAATACTGAAGAAATTATTGAAAAGTTGCGCTCACAAAAGGCTAAATATGACGCTATGGAGGGCCTACAAACAGTAATATATATTAAAATCAGTGATCGCGAGTTCCTAGGCATTCCAGTATGGGAAAGCAAAGAAGCTTTTCAAAATGCAGAAAGCCAAGTACAAGAACTGATGTCGATGTTTAAAGATAAAATGGACTCACCTCCAGAATTCAAAGAAGGTGAAGTTGTCTGGCAATATTTAAAAGAGAGTTAAAAAAACATTAACTGAGCCAAGCTAAAACATTAGCTTAAGCTTGGCTCATAAAAATATTTCTATTGACCTAAACCCAACTGCTCCATCATTACCATTGGGTTGTAATACTGCGTACCTTTTACCATTTTACCATTTTCGACTTCAATAACCTGACATCCTTGCATCTTAACACTTTTTCCAGTGGCAGGTAATTTAGAGCCATCCGGCATTTCCATCTCACCGGTATTTGTACCTTCAAATTGCATTTCTGTAACAACAACATTTTCTGACTCAACATGTCTTAATGCAGTAACTTTCATATCTGAAAAAGTACTTTTCCAACTTCTCACATCTTTCATGTTTTCTTCAATACCACTCATTGTTTGACCGGTACCCATGTCAACGAATTCAGCTCTTTCATCAAATAAGCTTTCAATTGTATCAAGATCCCCTGAAGACATAGCTTCAAAAAAACTGTCTATTACTTTAGAATTCATAATTACCCCTTTTGGTTAGTTTTTTTATTAAATTTTTATTCAAAATACCTAAAAAAATTTACAAAGACTCAATAGTGAGTTAAAATAAAATTTAGATTAATTTTCAATCTAAACTAAATACAGAGCCATGCGGTACACCGCTATCAGTATTGCCATGAGGCCAATCAAACCGATCAAAGCTGAACCCTAGCTTTCCTGTGCGTTTATCTCTAAATCTATAATCAAAAGACATAGAGCCGTTATTTTTGTCAAATTTTACCATTAATAGAGTATTTTTTAATCTATTATTACCAGTAACAACAATTCGCTTCCCGTTTGGCTCTAAAGCTATCCAGTGCGGCCATTCACCGGTTTTAAAATTCAGCTGATCTACTTTTTTAGGCGAATTTGGGTCAGATATATCTAAACTTATTAAGGCAGTTTTAGAGCCTAATGCTTGAATCCAATAATTCTCGCTAACTACAGGTATTGCGCAATCGTACTTTTGATTAAATTCAAATGAATATACCCATTTTGCGCTTGGGTTATCGCTTTCAATATCATCTATTTTATAAAGCCCACAATAAAAAGTAGAGATTAAAACTGTTTTCCCGTCAACTAAAACACGAGGCTCTGCTGGATCCAGATGTTCATTTCCTCTTGGACCCGGCTCAAGTACAATAGTTTTAATCAAAGAAAGATCAGATAATCTCCATACTTGTATAACATTACTATGATCTGCTTCTTTCATATCGGCACTTGTAGAAACAACTCTATTGATTTTTGGAAGTATAGCTAAACTATAAGGACGTATAAAATCCGCGATATCAGGATCGGATGCAATTGCAGAGCGAACAAATTTACCTTCAGTATCTATCTCCACCAATCCTCCTTCTTTTTTATTTTCTTGCCCAATAGTTTGGAAGGTAGCCAAAACATTTCCATTTGGTAGTCTCTCAAAACTGTGAGGAAATGTAAACTCATTAATATTGGTAAAATTTGTTTTTAATTTTGGTATCGTAGGATCCTTCAAGTCAAAGATGAATGATCGTCCTCCAGAAAATCCATTTGTAAACAACTGCCTGCTTGAATGAAAACGGTGCTCTGAATGATGCGCATTGATGTTATTGAAACCAACGGGAAGTGTAGCTATCAAAGAACCATAGGCTCTATCGTTGGGATCTGTATTTATAACACTTAGAAAATCTGAATTAAAACCATTTTCATCTTTTGTCCATGCAAATATGTATGAACTATTGTCTTGAGTGATTATTGATTTTTCGCATGATAACGAAAAAAATAAGACTAAAATTATTGGATTGATTTTCATTTGCATTCCTTCTTTTATGCTTAATGCTTTCTTATTGCCCAGGCTTGGTAATTGAGTTGAGTTAAATCACAATTTTCTAATGTCAAATTTCTAATTAAATGAGGGGGGTTTCCACCGCCACCTTCTTGTGACCTTTCACTAGAAATTGTTAGGCATAAATTTTGATTATCTTGAAGAGAAATGCTTCCGTTGCTATTTAAAATAAATTTTTGCATAGCATTTTTAGAGCATTTTTCCAGCTTAACGCTTGCATCAGAATCTGCTAGATTAGCTTCCATGCAAACATCAAAGTTTGGTAAATAAAATTCTCCAATATTAATTTGCTCAAGACTAAAACCTTGATCGACGGCTATACTTCCCTGATATGAATAGCAAGTATGCGCTTGGAGCCCTTTTTTTATATCAGCAGATTCTTTATAGCCTTTAATATCTAGGCAAAACCCTCTAGGCTCATCCAAAGAGTCAATTAAATAGATTTCGACTATATTTGCATGCTGAATGTGCATATCATCATCATCTTGCGCTACTTTCTCATTGCAAGATGATAGCATAAGTAAAACACACATCGAAAAGCTCATATATAGTTTATTTTTAATTGTTGTTCTTATTTAATTTAAATTGAATCTTAAAAGAAAAATTATGAAAATTAATTTTTAAATTTTAAATACAATTATTGTTTTTTTATAAAATTTTAAACCAAGTATTAGGAGAAATATTAATGGCAAATGTAAATGATCAAGCACCAAGCTTTGAACTTAAAAATACAAAAAAAGAACCTGTTTCATTAGACAGCTATAAAGGGAAAACTGTTGTGTTGGTGTTTTATCCTGGAGCTTTCACTGGAGTGTGCGATACAGAGATATGCACTTTCAACGACAATCTTTCAAAGCTAAATGATTCAAATGCCACAGTTTTGGGTATTAGTGTGGATTCTCCTTGGTCAAATGGAGCCTTTAAAGATAAATATGGTATTGAGTTTGAGCTTTTATCAGACTATGATAAAAGCGTTATTGCCGCCTACGATGCAACCTTCACTGGCTTGGGAGGTCTTGATGGTTATGTCTCTGCTAATAGGGTAGTTTTCATTCTTGACTCTGATCATGTTATTCAATACAAATGGGTAGCTGAAAATCCAGGAATTGAGCCAAATTACGATGAAGTCTTAGCCAAGGTAAGTGATTTGGGATAATCAATATATTTTCTCCAGTACACAATAATGTGTGCTGGAGTAAATATTTAGTAGTGTAATTAGTTTTATTTTCTATAAGAAAACTTTGAATGCCGTGCTAAGCTTTTTTGTATCAAATAATGATGCTTTTGAAGTTTGCGAAGGCCCGGTGTTTTTGAAAATTCCAATTTCCAAACCATTTTAATTTCATCCAAGCTACCATAATCTAGACCATATTGTCCTTCAAACATCTCAAGGCAAAAGCCCTCTTCATATTCACACATATTGAATTCATTCAAAAGCTTTAAATTGTCGTTATCAATCTCGTAAGTATATGCTACTTGATAAAGCCAAGTGCCTTGACCAATGCCTGGACCTCCACCTACATCTGGCCAGACATCCTCATATCGATAGGTTACTACAATCAAATCGTCCTTTATTTCCCATTCTGCTATCGTAGAGTCAACATATACATTTGACCAGCCGCTTGGGTCTTGCTGTTCTTCAAAAGTATAAACCTCGACCCACGTTCCATTCTCCTTGATATGTATTGCCCATGAGCCGTAATTCCACGAAATATCTCCATCATAGCTCATAATCTCTGTTGGGGTATTTGCTTGAATGTCAATCGTGGAGTGAGTTAGCGTTCCAGCAATAGTAAGTGAAGAATCTTGACTGTCTTTAAGCTGTTGGGATGGAACAGTAAGTGTTTTTCCATCATAATTATATTCAATATCTTGAGATACTTCAAAATAATCGCCATCATTCGTATGCGCATAGAAAAAGTCATTATCGTAGTCAAAAAATCCTGAATCTCCTGGCTGTTCAATGTTTATTCCTTGGGGATAATTATTCAAACTTAATGATATAAAAACATCATTATTTAATTCAGATCCCTCAAACATCGACATCCAGTTGTAATTTGTGACATGAACATTAGATGCGTCATTGTAATCATCAAAGTGGCCTTGCATAAACTTTAATTCACCATTTATAAATCCAGATACATTTATACTGCCATTCGCCTCTGATAATTGATCGACTAATTTTTGATCGGAATTGGTTGTCACCATCATGGAATAATTCCAAGCGTTCAAACTAGACCCGCCTAGCTGATCGGCAGATAGACCAGCTGTCACCCTGTTGAGCGATTGCGGCATATACCATACACCTACCACTCCATCAATCGCAGAAGAATCTTCTTCGCAAGCAGTAAAGATAAATGATATTAAAATAGATAAAATTATTTTTTTCATATAAAGTAGCCTTGTTTATGTAACAATTTAATCAATTCAAAGCTTGTTTAAAATTATCTTCTAAAATCAATACTCTATTTATTCCAATCTGATGTAAAAATAAATTCCCGAAGACCATAATAGGCCCAAAAAATGATTATCCATATATTTGAAAAGCTCAATCCATTTGAAAGCATTAATCCTGACCAAATCCCAATGAGGAGCATTGCTAAAAGCTTCCATCGGGGTAGAACTTTTTTCTTTTTTAACCAAGATATCATTAATTAAAACGATTTAAAGCCCATCCGATAGCTGCACCTGATACGCCATACATAATTGCTGAGAGTGCTACATCAACAGCAACATAGCTTGGATCAAAAAGATTTGGCATCATTGCCATCCATTGGGTATTAATAAATAACCATTTTGCACCACCAAACCATGCACCAGTAAGAGCTCCAGCTTTTAAGCTATTAACACCCATTCTATCATAAATATAGACCATTACAAACATATAAAAAATGCCTCCAAGCATAGCCGGGGCCATGTTAGGAGGAAATGTTATAACGTCAGGATATTTTTCAACGATTGACGCGAAGTGGCCTTTGTGAAATAATTCAAAAGTGACTCCACCAACAAGCCCCATAGTAAAAAATCCCAGGACTCCTGCGATTCCTAATTTTTTAAAGTTCATATTTTACTCCTTGTTTCATTTTTAATTAATTTTTAGAAAATTCTTTTACCGTATCAAATGAAAGATGGTCGCTTGTATCTTTTGCATAATATACTTCCTCAACAAGTCCATCTTTACCAATTAAGATATCTACCGGTATTGTAGAAAAACTGCCTTTAGGAATCATAGATGGTATATAACCCTTCATCATCGCAAATAGCAGTCTATGAAAGCGAATAGTTGTACCTTTGAGAAACTTAAAAAAAGATTTCTCAACTGAATATTTATTAAAATATGTATTTTTTTCATCTGCGAGTATCCAAAATGGAGCATCATGTTTATTTGTGTATTTTTTTAAATTTTCAATAGGTGAATCAAATATTGCGACCATTTGAAAACCTTCACCAAGCTCGTCATATCTTTTGGTAAGCTCATTAATGCGAAGATTGCAAAAGGGGCAACTAGCAAAACGGTAGAACGTAACTAATGCTTTTTTTCCTTCAAGCTCATTAATAGTAAAATCTTCGCCTTTGGTTGACGGTAGATTTAAAGATGAAATCTTATCGCCTTTCCTAATTCTCATAATAAACTTCCCCCTTCTTATAATTTCTTTTTTTCAAAAAAATACAATTCTTAATATTAATTAAAATTAATTATTACATAGCAAGAGCTAAATGTTCACAAGCCATTAATTTTCAATTATTCTTTTAGTATATTCAGTTTGAGTTATAATTTAATTTTACAACTTATATATGATGAGCGAAAGGATAAAAACATGGCATTGCCAGTATTATACGAGATAGCAAAAGATTATAAAGATGCACTTGAAGAACTTACAGACATTGAAGATGAAGCTGTAGTTGATACCCTTGAAGGCCTTAAAGGAACTTTAGAAACCAAATCTGAGAACATTATCAAATATACTCAAAATTTAAATGGAACAATTCAAGCAATGAAGGAAGCTGAAAAAAATATGGCTGATCGAAGAAAAAGATTAGAGAAAAAAGTATTAGGTATCAAAAAATATGTCAAAAATGTAATGGAGGAAAATCAAATTAATAAGATTGAAACTGTACATTTTGATCTGAGTATTCGAAAAAATCCTCCAAAAGCAATTATTGAGGATGAAGAAATGATCCCAAAAGATTTTATAGATACGCAGGTTATCGAAAAAGTAAATGTAAATAAGGTTAAGGAAGAGCTGAAAAAAGGAGCCTCTGTTCAGGGCGCAAGGCTGGTACAAGAAACCAGGTTGGATATTAAATAAATTAAAATGTTGAGGGATTCCATGAAAAAATTATTTTTACTTATTTTTATAATAAGCGTGGGTTTATCAGAATCAATTTCAGATAAAACTAAAAATATGAAAAAATTACCTGGATACTTCAATATGTATTGGGAGAACACATCTGGTAAGCTCTGGATTGAAGTAAAGAATTTTGAGAAAGAGTTTCTCTACGTGAACTCGCTAACTGCCGGAATTGGTTCAAACGACATAGGGCTCGATCGAGGTCAATTAGGCAATGAGAGGATAGTTTATTTCAAACGTTTTGGTCCAAAGATATTAATGGTACAACCGAATTATTCCTTCAGAGCAGATACAAAGGATGTCAAAGAGCGACAATCCGTTGCAGATGGTTTTGCTAAATCCACGCTATGGGGATTTAAAATTGCAGCGGAACAAAATGGAAATGTGCTAATTGATGTAACCGACTTCTTTTTGCGTGATGCGCATGGGGTTATTGATAAATTGAAAGCGCAAAAAATGGGAAATTATTCTGTTGATAAATCTCGTTCAGCTATAAACATAAGTGAAACTTTAAGTTTTCCTAAAAATAGTAATGTTGAGTCTATAATAACATATGTTGGTTCAAAGCCAGGAAGATATATCCGTCAAGTTACACCCACACCTAGCGCAATAACTGTACGACTTCATCATTCAATGGTGGAGCTTCCTGATAAAAATTATTCGCCCAGATCCCATGACCCAAGAGCGGGATTTTACCCTTTAAGTTTTCAGGATTATTCTGCTGAACTAGATGAATCTATTTATGTCCGATATATTCAGCGACATAGACTAGAGAAGATAAACCCTAGCGCTCAAATAAGCAGAGCAAAAGAACCAATAGTATATTACATTGATCCAGGAGTTCCTGAGCCTATTAAAACCGCAATGATTGAAAGTGGGAAATGGTGGAACCAGGCTTTCGAAGCAGCTGGCTTTAAAGATGCATTTCAAGTAAAAATACTTCCAGATGGGGCACACCCTATGGATATTAGATATAATATGATACATTGGGTGCATCGCGCAACAAGAGGATGGTCATATGGAGGATGGATCTCAGACCCCAGGACTGGTGAAATTATTAAGGGGAATGTATCTTTGGGATCACTTAGGCTCAGGCAAGATTATTTAATTGCCGCAGGACTTTTGGCTCCATACAAGGATAAAAACTCGACACCCGGCTCGATGCGACAACTAGCCTTAGCAAGGATCAGGCAACTCGTGGCTCATGAAATAGGTCACACAATAGGGATACAGCATAATTTCCTTGCAAGCACTTTTGATCGTGCATCAGTAATGGACTACCCGCACCCTACTCTAACTCTTAATAACTCAAATCAAATCGAATGGAAAAATGCATACGATGTTGGAATAGGTGAATGGGATAAGATATCTGTAGCATACGGCTATCAGGATTTTTCAAGTAATGTTGATGAAGATATGGCTTTAGAAGAAATAATTCAGAATGGAATAAAGCGCGGAATTACTTTTATAACCGATCAAGACTCGAGACCTCCAGGGTCCGCGCATCCTGGAAGTCATTTATGGGACAATGGTAAAAATCCTACTTTAGAGCTTCAAAATATAATAAACATTAGAGAGGTCGCTCTTAGCAATTTTGGAGAAAATAACATACGATATGGAGAGCCATATAGCGATTTAGGTGATGTCATTGTTCCCATATACCTTCTTCATCGCTATCAAATTGAAGCTGCTGCTAAGATAATTGGAGGTTTAAACTATAGCTATGCTTTGAGAGGTGACGGACAGCTGATAACTGAGATGCTTGATGAAGACTCGCAGCTAGAATCCTTAAACGTGCTTATTAAAACATTACAACCGGACTTTCTTACGCTTAGTGAAGATATTATTGAACTTATTCCTCCAAGAGCTTCTGGTAGAGGAAAAACTAGAGAATCTTTTAAATCAAGAACTGGGTTAACATTTGACGCAATAAGTTTAGCTGAAACAGCAGCAACAATGACTGCAAAGATGCTTTTTAACCCAGAGAGAGCGGCAAGATTAATTGAGTATCACTCACGAGACAGCTCTCAGCCAGGGCTGAAAAAGGTAATTGATTCAATTGTTGAGGAGACATTACTAAAAAAGACATTAACAGGCCTTGAGGGTGAGGTTAAGCGAAGTGTTGATTTTGTTATTCTTGATCATTTAATGAACTTAGCTGTAAATGAGAAGAGTTCACTTTCTGTAAAATCTATAGCAATGCTTTCAATTAGTGAACTTTCAAATAAGATTATCCGAAAAAACAGTAGAGATTTTCGCGAGAGGGCTCATCAGAGTGCATTAAAGAAAAGGTTAAAAGACTTTGAGAAAAATCCAAAAAACTTTAAAGTAGCTGAGACTCTTATTGCTCCACCTGGATCACCAATAGGTGCTTCATTTCAATGTTCTCAAATGCATTAATTTTTCATTCTGAAGATTCGGTAATAACCCAATTTAAAATTCCTGAGAAGCTATTTAATCTCAATGACGCTGTCTTTGGGTTTGTATAATTAATGGAGCTTGAATGCGTTTTATTTAAATTAATTAAATAATTAAAAACAACAGAATCATTATCACCTAAAATCTGAATAATAGATGAATCATTGCTACTAAAATCAGTGATAATTAGCGTTGATAACATTTTCTTGTTTGATGAAATTGAAAGCGAAAGAGGAAAAGACTCATTGTAATTAAAGTTATCTGCTCTCAACGAAAATGTAAAAGCATCACTTTTATTGACAATTGCAGGTAGATTTTCAACTAACCCATGGTCTGGATCTGCAGGCCCAACACAAGAAATAAAAACAAGCAAAGAAGCTGTAAACGCTTTTCTCATTCTTCAAGAGTTTTATTTTTTGAATCTTGACCTAATTGCAATTCGTTTATTTTATCCATTGGCTTTTCAAGAGCTCGAAATCTTGGACCTTTTAAATCATCGTAATGATTAGTTAGGGCTGTAATGGATTTTCCCATAGCATGAATCTTTTCACTAAACTGTTCCCATTGTTTTCTAAAAACACCAACCAGGTCTTGCATTTCACCTGCTTTCTGCTCCATGGCAAAATTTGATACGGCCTGCCTAATCAAGGATAAAACCGCGTACAATGTAATGGGCGAACACAAAAGAACTTTTTTTGATAAAGAAAAATCTATAAGATCTTTATCTTCCTGATTTAAAAATGCATAAACACTTTCATTCGGTATAAACATGAGTACGTAGTCAACAGTTCCTTCTGCTGGATTGATGTACGAACGTTTTTCAATTGCTTTTACATGATTCCTAACATCTCTTAAAAATGCATTTTTCTCATTCAATTTTTCATTATCATTATCAGTGTTGAGATAGTTTTCATAGTGTACCAATGGAAATTTTACATCCATATTAATCAGTTTGTCATTAGGTAGCTTAAACGTAAAATCCGGCCTTCCGTCTCCTGCTTGTAGTTGTTTCTCAAAATTTATCCCTTCAACAAGACCCATAAATCCTAAAATATCTTCAACCATTCTTTCACCCCATTGGCCTCGCTCTTGTGAACTTGAAAGTATTCTTGAAAGTCGATTTGTGGTTTCAGCAAGATTACCGATTCCTTTTTGTGAATTTTCTACATGCCCTTTTAATTCATTCGTTGATTTATCTAAGCCTTCTAGTTTTGATTTCATCTCGACTATTGATTGGTCAATCAATTCTTTTTTCTGATTCAGCTGAGAATCAGAAGTCTTGAGAAGTTCTGAAAATTTATTTTCAGCTAACTTGAGAAAACTGTCAAGGTTTTGATCTAAAGCTTGTTTTGAAAGGTCTCCAAACTCTGCCTTTAGACTCGCTTGGCTATCTTTGTTTAGGGAGTTTTGCGACTTATTAAAGAACCAAAATATGCTAGCACCAAAAAAACAGCCACAAATGAATATAATGATTGGTATAAAACTCATTAAACTTTAAGAAGATCTAAAACTAAGCGTATAATTTCTCCTGTTGCTGATCCTGGATTTTGATAAGATAACTTTTTATCACCCCATGCAGAACCGGCAATATCAAAATGGCACCAAGGGATTTCATTCTTAACAAATTCCTTTAAAAACGCACCGCCTGCAATTGTACCAGCTTGACCGGGTGAGCCCAAATTTTTAACATCTGCAATCTTTGACTTAACCTGCTCAAGATATTCATCCCAAAGAGGAAATTCCCATACTTTTTCTCCAGTCACGCTAGAAGATTTTTGAATATAAGAAATAAGTTTCGGATCAGTACCCATTATACCTGATGCAACATGTCCTAATGCAACTACTACCGCTCCTGTTAGGGTGGCGAAATCTAGTATATATTCAGGATCATAATGCTTGCTAGCATAAGCAAGCGCATCTGCTAAAATTAATCTTCCTTCTGCATCAGTATTCAAAACCTCAATGGTTTTTCCATTGTACGCTGTTAAAATATCTCCGGGACGATATGCCTTGTCTCCGCTCATATTTTCCGTTGAGGGTACTATTCCAACAACATTCATTTTAGGTTTTAATAGGGAAATTGCTCTCATTGCACCAAGCACAACTCCAGATCCGCACATATCATACTTCATTTCGTCCATTTTCGCAGCTGGCTTAATAGATATACCTCCACTGTCAAATGTCAAACCTTTGCCAACCAATATTTTTGGTTTTTCATTTTTCGGTCCATTAAAATATTCCATGATAATGAATTTTGGAGGTTCTTCTGTGCCAGAAGCAACTCCAGCTAAAGCCCCCATACCCATCTTAGTAAATTTATCTCTTTCAAAAATAGTGACTTTTACTGATGAGGATTTTCCTATTTTCGTGGCGTGCTCAGCTAAATGAGATGGGGTGGCAATATTTCCAGGCCTATTCTCAAGATCTCTAGCAAAACACACTGAATTAGCTATAACTGATCCTTTTTCTATTGATTTCTTATCACCACCAACAATTGATGCAGATTCAAGCAATGAGATATCATCACGAGTTGTTTTAAATTCATTAAATTGATAGCTTCCCAAAACCAGTCCTTCTGCGGTAGCTTGCGATGAGGCAAGATCTTTTGCCTCAGCTGGCATTAAGAATGCTACTGAATTGATTTTATCGTTGATACATGCTTTAGCTACTGCAGCACTAGAAACTCTTAAAGATTCTGGATTAAGATTTCCTTTTTTGCCCATTCCATAGACATACACGACTAGGCCTTTTTTCCCAACGACTCTGTTAACTTCACCAGTTTTACCTTTAATTATCCCCGCTGAAATTGAATGCGATATTGCTTGGCCTAATTTTTTATTAACCCCTTGTAATTGACGACTTAATTGCAAACTATTGTAAATGCCAACTGATATTGCACCATCTTTTGTTTTCTGCCAGTCGCTTTCGATATGTTTAATTTTTAAAAGATTTGCCATTTATATCCTTATTTATTGAAAAACTTGATAGATTGTTAACTTAAAATTATCATCATTAACAATAGAAACAAATAATGATATGGAAAATTCGCTTTCATGGAGAAGATTATGAAAATAGAAAAGATTAATATAGATCAAAAACTAAAAAAAATTAATGAACACTGGTCTCCAAGAGTATTTGCGGAAATGAATGACTACCAGTTTAAGCTTGCAAAAGTCAAAGATGAATTTATATGGCATAAACATGAAGAGACAGATGAAGCTTTTTTTGTCATAAATGGTCGACTAACCATTGAGCTGAAGGAAGAAAAAGTATTTCTTGAAAAAGGAGAAATGGTTGTTATACCTTGTGGAGTAGAGCATAGACCTTTTGCTGAAGAGGAATGCGAAATAATGCTAATCGAACCTAAAGAGACAGTTAATACTGGAAATATTATTAGCGAAATGACCGTAAAAAATGATCAATGGGTATAGTTATTTCTGGTCACCTTTTATCAATTTATCAACCACAGAAGGGTCAGCAAGAGTAGAAATATCTCCCATATCTTCAAGATTACTGTTTGCAATGTTTCTCAAAATTCTTCGCATAATTTTACCTGATCGTGTTTTGGGAAGACCCGAAGTAAATTGAATCTTGTCTGGCTTAGCATGGGGGCCGATTTCTTTAGTTACAGTTTTAAAGATGGACATCTCTATTGCTGAATTAACCTCAATTCCCGTCATAAGGGTAACAAATGCATAGATTCCTTGACCTTTAATGTCATGATTGTAACCAACTACTGCTGCTTCAGCGACTCCATCAGCTTTTCCAATGGCCCCTTCTACTTCTGCAGTGCCTATTCGGTGACCTGAAACATTTAAAACATCATCAACCCGTCCCGTAATAAAATAGTAGCCATCTTCATCTCTTTTAGCCCCATCTCCAGTAAAATAGTACCCTTTAAATTGAGTAAAGTATGTTTCCTTGAATCGTTGATGATCTCCGTACACTGTTCGCATTTGGCCTGGCCATGATGATTTCATTGCTAGTAATCCGTTTTTGTTATTTCCAATTATCTCATTTCCATTTTCATCAAGTAACACCGGATCAACACCAAAAAATGGAAGAGTTGCTGATCCAGGTTTTGTCGGTGTTGCTCCCGGTAATGGAGAGATCATAATTCCGCCTGTTTCTGTTTGCCACCATGTATCAACTATAGGACATTTTTTTGAACCAATTATTTTGTAATACCATTTCCATTCAGGCTCTTTTATTGGTTCTCCAACTGTACCTAAAACTCGAAGGCTACTTAGATCTCTTGATTGAGCCCAACTGTCTCCTTCTTTCATAAGAGCTCTAAGTGCGGTAGGTGCTGTATAAAAAAGTGAAACTTGGTATTTATCAACAATATCCCAAAATCTTCCAAAGTCAGGATAGTTTGGCACTCCCTCAAAAATTACTGAAGTTGCACAATTTGACAATGGCCCGTATGTTATATAGGAATGTCCAGTTATCCATCCAATATCCGCTGTGCACCAATAAATATCACTGCTTTTATGGTCAAATATGCTTGAGAAGGTATAGTCAGCGTATAAAAGATATCCGCCTGTAGTATGCATAACTCCTTTGGGTGTTCCTGTTGATCCAGAAGTATATAAAATGAACAAAGGGTCCTCTGCATCCATATGTTCAGGTTCACAATGTGGCTTAACACTGTCAATTTGTTCATGCCACCAATGGTCTCGCTTATTTTTCATATGGACTTTTTCACCTGTCCGCATAACGACAATCGTATTTTCTATTGAAGGGGATTGTTCAATGGCTACATCAGCATTTGACTTCATTGGAATGTTGTTTTTGGTTCCGCGCACTCCCGTGTCCTGCGTGATAAGTAATTTACATTTTGAATCATTGATTCTGTCTCGCAATGAATCTGAGCTAAAAGCTCCAAAAACAGCAGAATGCACAGCACCAATTCGTGCACATGAGAGCATAGCTATTGGTAGCTCAGGAATCATTTGCATATACAAACAAACTCTGTCTCCTTTTGATATATTTAAATTTTTTAAAACATTGGAAAATCTGCAAACTTTATCATAAAGCTGATTATATGTTAATTTCTTACTTTCGGATGGATCATTACCCTCCCAATAAAAAGCTATTGCATCACCTTTTCCGTTTTTAATATGCCTATCAATACAATTATAACTAACATTAAGTTTTCCACCTATAAACCATTCTATCTTTGGTAAAGTAAAATCAATATCGCTTACTTTTTTCCATTTTTTAAACCATTCTATTCTCTCCGCTTTTTCGCTCCAAAAAACGTCATTTTCCTTTAAAGATCTTTTATGTTCTTCACTATAATCTTTTAGAGATTTATAGTTTGCATTTAAAGAAAGTTTTTGAGGTGGATTATATTTTTTTTTATTCATCAACTTGCTCCAGCGTTTTGACTGATAAATTGTTATGAACGAGAATAGTGTGCTTACTTAAAACCCATCCTTGAAAGTAGTTAAATGACCGTTTATCATATAGATCTATTCGAACTGTTCCATACATTCTATCGCCTGCTACTTTGCTAACAGCAATCAGGTCACCAATATTTAGTAAAAAAAGTGTTTCTGATCCATTTTCGGGACCTTTACGAAATGGAGTTAAATCATTAATGACTCTATAGAGAGATTCGCCTTTGTTGGTATGGAGTTGATAAAGGGAAATTGTTTTAGACGAAATTCCTTTGGGCACTTCGATGATTTCCTGCCAAGCAGGATAACTTTTACTAGTTTCGATGCGGAGGCTTATTGGTTTAAGGTTATCTCGTGCCTCAGGGATCCTTAATCTTTTGTAACCCATAGAATCAGCATTTCCAGAGAAAATAATTTTCCCATCATGAAGCAGTTTTAACCCTGCCATAGAAACAGGACTAAGGCTTATTCCATCAATAATGCTTAGTTTAATTATATCTGACTTTGCTTCAATTTTAAAACTACCTAGGTCGATGCTCTCAGACGATTTTGAAAAAAGTCGATATATTTTTTCATAAGATCCTCCAATTGGTTCTAAGCTTGCAATATTTCCGAGAGTATCCGGATTTAGTATATCTTCTGGTAAAATGATTTGAATGGTATCGCCCGGAAAAAACATTCTAGAAATAAAAACTTCAGATGGGCTGTTTCTTGGGAAAATACTTATTTTAAATGCACTCGGTTTATATTCTCCCAATACAACATTTGCGTTAATTGCGACTACTTTTGATTCTTGTGGACCAGCAAGTAATTTGCTATTTTTTAAAGAATCAAGCTCTTGGCTAAAACCATAGGCTAGCATAAGAGCGAGTGCGCTAAATAATTTTTTTACCATGGGGATGTTTAGTGTATTTACCTTTTTTATCTTTTTTAACAGAGACCATAACTAAAGAGGCTGAACAAGCTAGTCTAGGATCTGTTTTGGCACCTTCGGCATAAGCTTTGACCTCAATATGAATTGAAGTTGTCCCTGTTGATGTAATCTTCGCAGTGAAATTTACCCAGTCCCCAAGATAAACGGGTTCTTTGAACTCTACTTGCTCAATGGTTCTAGTAACTGCTCCATCCGCCTCAGAGCCTTTCAAAAGCCTATGTGCAACTTTTGCAGCTGCAAGATCAATCCAGGCTATCATTTGACCACCAAACAATGTACCAACAACGTTGATATGATCTGGCATCACAAACTGTGAGTACTTCGCTATATTTTGAGACATGATTTTATATCCTATAAATGATTAAAATTTTTAACAAATTTTTAAAATGTGTGGCTAGTATTTACTCGCAAGCCTTTCACCCTCCTCAACATCAACCTTCATTAGAAAATAACCACCTAATATAAATAAAATTATGATTGAGAGGATGCCATACCTGGGATTGCCCGTAATTAAACCAACATAGCCCATTAGCGGAGGTCCAACTATTGCAGCAAACTTTCCAAACATATTATAAAAACCAAAAAATTCAGCAGATCTTGATTCTGGAATTATTCGAGAATATAGAGAGCGACTTAACGCTTGAATTCCACCCTGAAAGCATGCTATAAAAACTGCAAGTACATAAAAATGCCATTCCTTAGAAACCATAGATCCTAAGACAGATATTAATGCATAGCCAATAATTCCCACTAAAATAGCTCTTTTGACTCCAATTTTACCTGCAAACCACCCGTATACTAGTGTAGCTGGAAATGCAATAAATTGAACCATTAGAAGTGCTGTGATTAATGAAGAAGATGAAAAACCCAAACTTGTTCCATAATCAACAGACATGCGTATCATCGTATCAACTCCATCGATATACAGCCAATATGCTATCAGAAACGATGTTACTATTTTTAATTCTCTTATGCTTTGGATGGTGGTTATTAACTGACTCATTCCCATTTTAATAGATCTTAATACACCAATATCATTTTGTACGGTTGGTTCTTTTATAAAGATTATTACAGGTATTGAGAAAACTGCCCACCATATCGCTACGGTCAAAAAAGATAATTTAATTGCAGTTGGAGCATCAGTAATTCCGTAAAATTGTGGATTTAAATACATCGTGACATTAATTAAGAATAAAATTGCTCCTCCTATATATCCCAAAGCATAGCCCAAAGAAGATACGAATTCTCTTTTTTCTTTAGGCGCTACGCTCGGTAAAAGAGAATCGTAAAATATATTTGCAGACATAAACCCTATTGAAGCTGCAACATAAAAAATTATTGCAATTTTCCATTGACCTTGACTCACCATAGAAAGAGAGCCGGTACTTATTACACCAATATAAGCAAAAAGGATTAATAGTTTTTTCTTAACCGATGCCTTGTCAGCAATTGCTCCAAGAAAAGGTGCAAGTGAGGCCACTATTATTGAAGCCATTGAATTTGCCAATCCAAGGTACCAAGTACTAATAGTGACTTCGCTAGCAGTAGACCAATATTGTTTAAAAAAGATCGGGAAAAAGCCAGCCATAACAGTAGTAGAGAAAGTGCTATTTGCCCAATCATATAGGGACCAAGATATTATTTCTTTATTTTTTTTAAACATTTATTTACCATGCTTGAAAATACGTACTAAATTGAATCCACGATGATATATTTCCATACGTATTAAATGTAAGAGGATAAGGAAGAAACCATCTTGCACCAATTTCTAATTCAAATGGTATTGGACCAACCATTTGATATGGGTCTAAATTAAACAGATTAACTTTAACAAATTGGGAAGTCAGCATTTTTTGAGAATCGTATCCAGTGTGTTTTCTCATCCAAACATTCCAAACGTTATTACTTGAGAAAAATTCATCTCTCCCAGAAAATATCCAATCAGCACCGGTTGTAACAAAAACTTTTTTAGGAACCAATTCTAGTTGAGCACTTATCAATCCGTTCAGCTTAATAGGTCTTTTTTGAAAAGTATTTCCAATAGAATTTGCAATAGAGTCTGCTGATGCATCTTGAATCCATAGAAAAGTTATACGAGGGTTAACTGCAGCTTTTTGAAAAGTTGACAATCCAACTTTCCAATTAATATTGAACAACCGTCCCCATTTTTTTCTATAAAACTCACCAAAAAGTCTAAGTCTAATTTCTGTTAATCCCTCACCTAGCGGGACGTGTTTAAACTGATTAGGTATACCGTCACTTCCTACATCAGCTGAGTCATACCTTTTTAATGTTTCAGCAAATGGAAATATCATATCAAGTCCAGAATAAAAAGAAAATCTTTGCTTTCCACCTCTCCATGCTGGAGATCCTTTCATTAATAAATTTATACCAATCGTTATGTCCGACAAACCTTTGTTAGTATTTTTTAAAGGGTAGTAAAATTTAAAAAGACTATCAAGAGTTGCAGAGGATGAATCATTTGATACAGACCATGAATGGTTCTGGGTGATTTTATTAATATAAGGTATCTTAAATACTAGTGTAGTTCTATCAGTAAAGCCATATTCAATATTTATTCTATTTGTCGATATAGTCCTCTTAAAATACTGATTAATAGAATAAACCTTCGGAAAGATTGTATAACTGTGCTTTATACCTGTATTTGAAAGATTTTTTGATCTCCAATTAGCAGATGTGTAATCTGAATTCAATGAGAACCTCCAAACATTTTGCGGAATTGTAAAGTGCGTTTGAGCTGTAGTTTTAACAGTAAACAACAAAACCAGAAAAGATAATATAGGCTTCATTTAATTTAATATATCAAAAAACGCTGTCTGAATTGATTGAATTTTATAACATCCTTAAGCCACAACGGCGGAAGGTAATTAGCTGGTTTTCCCTGCGCGGAGAAAATACGTAGCTGACTATGTCCATACAGCATATCTATTCTGTTAAATTCTGCCCATTTAAACTCTCGCGGATATAGTTGGCTAGATAGTATTATTATAGATGTTGCAGTAGCTATAGGATCGTATAAATTTGGGTCAATGATTTTAATATCAACTCCACTGCATAGCTCATCTACATAAAGTGGAACTATTTTATCTGTTTGCTTCATTCGTGGAATATAGTCTACAGGAGAAATTTTTATACCAGGTAGGTTAAGCTTGGTGAGTTTTTCTGCTAAATGATACCCCGACATCCATGGTGCACCTGCACGCAAATAAGGTCTATCTGTACCTCTTCCGTCGTTCATGTTTGTACCCTCTAAAAGGCCAAAACCAACAAAAGAAAGGTTTGTGCGAATAGATATTATGGATGGATGCGGATTTATCCAGGGATGCTCAGAATTATCAAGCCAATCAGATCTTTTCCAATTCGCCATTGGAATAATAGTCAAATTTGCTCTTTTTAAGTCTTTAATCCATCCCATCTCATTTGCCATGATAGCTAGCTCTCCGATCGTAAGGCCATGTCTTATAGGAATAATATGGTAACCTTCCAGCGATTGAAATTTCGTTCGAATAACTGGGCCATCTACCCTATCACCTCTTAAAGGGTTTGGGCGATCTAAAATTATTACTGGTAGACTCCATTCGCTTGCAACTTCTAATATTTTTGTCATTGTTGAAATATATGTAGAAAATCGAACTCCGGTATCCTGTATATCAATAAGAATTAAATCTAAATCACGAACGGACCAAGCTGGAGGTTTCATATTTCTGCCAAAAACCTCTACAATTCTAGCATTATGGTCTGGGTCGTATTTTTCTCCATCACGCATCTTAAAACGCTTATCTTGATCTGCAAAAAGACCAAATTGTGGGGTGAATATCACATCAACTTTGACTTTTGGATGCTCTTTCAATAAATCAAGTAAATGACGACCTTTGCGATTAATAGCGGTCTTGTTTGTAAATACACCGACGGATTTTTCATACAGTGGTTTAAAATCCATTTGCTCTATTACATCTAAGCCGTAGAAAGTGGATGGATGAAAAGAAAGATCTGGAACAGGCATTACTACGCTATGATTAAAAGTCTGACCCATAAGAAACGACGGATATATAACAATAATCCTAACGATATAATGTAAAATAGAATTACAAATAAATTTTCTCTTCAATACATACATTTTAATTTTGATAAGATAGTTTAGTTCTTCCATTTATACCGGTAGCTATGACGTAAGGTGTGGACTCTATTTCTTCTGCAATAGTTTCCATTGAAATCGAATTGAAATCGTTTGAACCAAATATCAGAACCTCATCTCCTTGATTCGGCAAATCATCTTCAAAATTAACCATAAATTGATCCATACATATTCTACCAGCTATTTTGTAATGCTTTCCTTTATAGCCAACATAGCCATTTTTATACCACGATCTAGGAATACCATCAGCAAAGCCACATTGAATTACACCAATATTTGACTCCTTTTCCGTTTTATACACACCGCCGTAGCTTATTTGTGTCCCTTTTTCAACTCTTCTAACCTCAACTATAGGGGCAACAAATTCCATAACAGGTAAAATTTCAATATCTTTTGGAACCTCATTAGATGGAAAAGCGCCATATATCAACATTCCTACGCGAACGATGTCAAAATCGTTTTGATCCAAATTTAGCACAGCACCACTATTTGAAAAGTGAACTGTTTTGAATTCTAGTCCAAAAGAATAAGCTTTTTTTAAAATTTCTTTAAATTTACCAGCTTGTTCATGTGCAAAGGAAAGCTCTCCTTCGTCAGCTGTAGCAAAGTGTGAATACAGTCCCTCGCATTTCAATTCATCGTTATGAGAAAGAATTTTAAAAGCTCTATCAGCTTCATTAATATTTAAACCTAATCTAGTCATTCCTGTATCGAACTTCACATGAAACCTTGGAGAGTTCTTATTTTTACTTGAAAAGCTTTTTAGGATGTCAAAATCTTTAAGATTTGATATATTCAAAATAAAATTATTTTTTACAGCTAACTCTAGATATGAAATATCTAGTTTGCTAAAAATTAAAATATCTGACGATATTCCAGCATCTCTAAGCTCGATACCTTCTTCTATTGAAAAAACCGCGAAGGATTTACAGCCATGTTTTTCAAGGGCGCTAGCGCAACGCGCGCTGCCATGACCGTATGCATTTGCCTTAACGACCACCATGAGATTAGATCTGCCTAGTTTATTTTTAATTTGATCGTAATTTTTAATTAACCGATCAATATGAATTACCACCCTAGGACCTATCATTATACCCATACTCTTTGATCAAAAATTTCTTTAATTCGTCAAAATTTGAAAAAATTTTAGAAGAACAAGCCATTATCCATCCACTGAGGTCATTAAACGGTAACTTATTTATTAAAAAAACTGGTTTTTTTAAATCATAAGCAAAAGTTACCTCAGCGTGCGTACCAGCCCCTTTAATAACGTTATGATCCCATAGACAAATTAAATAATCTGCTTTTTCTCTTACGATTTCGATATCATTTTTGACACACAATTGAATGAAGCTGGCATATTTTTTTGGATCACTTACTTTCCATTCACGATAATTTTGAGCATTATTGTCTTTAATTAGATTGGCAGATTCAATTACTGGGTCTATTGCCTCATGATCAATTGTATTTTTGAGCCAAAGAGCAAGGTCATTCCTCCATGAAGCACCTTCATCGTGAGCAAATTCCATCGCACCTGACAAATAAGCTTTCATTGGTTTAATTTATTCTTTAAAAATAATGAGTTAAGAAAAACCCATAAAAGTGATAAAGCTATTGAAATAGCAACCCAAATAAAACTGGTTTCTCCAAAAAATATTA
>CAJWZD010000002.1 GCA_913049685.1 uncultured Fidelibacterota bacterium | reverse complement strand
ATATGGTTGAACCCGGTGATTTTTTAGTCAAAATAGCTAAAAAAGAGTACGGAGACTTTAAGCTTTGGAAATACATTTACGAATGGAATAAAGATCAAATTGGAGATAACCCAAACATCATATACCCTTATCAGTTTTTTAACCTGCAAAAAGAACGCTTACTGGCTAAAACATTTGAACCTACTTACTTTGATTATGTTGTTCAGTCAGGCGATAATTTGTGGAAAATTGCTGGCAAACAATATGGTGATTCCAAATCATGGATTATTCTTCTATTGGACAATGAAGAATCAATTAAGTCAACATCTGGCATACTAAGCCCAGGGATGGTTTTACGTCTCAGAGAAAAGCTCGATCCAAACTCATAATACTAGGCTATCAGTTAAACTGATACAATCTCAAATTAAAGCAAACTCACTTAGCAGAAATATTATTTTTGTTGATAGCACTCCATCAACAAATATCGAAGCTTGGAGAATAATCAGAAAAGGCACTTCATCAGGAATAGTCATTACAAATCAACAGCTAAATGGAAAAGGTCAAAGAGGCAGAAAATGGGTTTTTCAAGGTGGAAAGAGTGTGGCTTTTTCTTTTTTTTCAAATCATGATATAGATTCTAACAAAATTGGATATCTTCCTATTTTAAGTGGCCTTGCTGTAAATAATGCTTTGAATAAGTTAGATATTTCTTCGCAACTAAAATGGCCAAATGATATTATTGTAAATGGTAAAAAAATTGGGGGCATTCTATGTGAATCAACAATCAGAAAAAAGAGTTCAAGGAATATTGTAATTGGGATTGGTATGAATATCAACCAAGACGAAAATGATGTTCAAAATTTAAATATTCCAAATGCGGGATCTCTCAAAACTGAATACAATAAAGCTTTCGTTCGGGAAGAGGTAATTTCTTCCGTTATAAATAATTTAGAAATACTTCTTCAGTCTTTCCCAAAAAATATTAGTAAAATTACCCATAATTGGGTGAAGGCTTGTGCTCATTTAAACCAAGACGTTGAATTGTCGTATAATTCTAAAAAAATAAAAGGGATATTTAAGGGGTTAGGTGATAATGGCGTATGCATTATTGAAAAAAATGGTAAACTGATAGATATTGCATCAGGGTCTATATGCTAGTTTTTATAAATTGGTGAAATTTTAGGTCTGATTTCATAAGCATTAAAAATCGCGGAGAGGCTTTTTTGCAAATATGAGTCAAGTTCTAATATATCGCCCCTGCTTATTGCAAGGGGAGTGTTTATACCAAAGAGGATTAAATTATGATTATTGGTATTTACTATTCTGATATCATAAATATTCTTAATTCTTTTATCTATTTTTGAAATTGATTCAAGTTTATTTCTTACTTCTTTGACCATTGGATTATCTAGATATACTAGATCAATATGTATAGTCGGCTCTACTCCTATTTGTTTTTTTAATATCATCTCAACCTCCTCTGAAATATCATGAGCTTCAGCAGCTATTTTTTTTGCATCAATTTCAACATGTAAGCTAACATACATATCATGGCCGTAGTTGTGCACAATTATATCATGAACACCAAGCACTTTATCTACACTAAGAGCAATCTTACGTATTTTATCTAATTCATCAGAATTTGGAGGTGCACCTATTAAGTCATCAACTGAATCGCGAGCTATATCAAAGCCAGTATATATCAATAATAATGAAACACTAAGACCTACCCACCCATCTATTGCTGTGAAGCCGTATTTTCCAGCAATTAGTGCACATATAACAAGAGCGCTAGAAATTGCATCAACTCTATGATGCCAAGCATCTGCATTAAGTAGACCTGAAGCAATTTTTGAAGATAAGAAGTTTGCATATCTTGCAGTGAATTCTTTAATTAAAATTGTAAAGAAAATCAATCCTACCATCCACCATTCCGGTTCGGATATTATAGGATTTTTAATCCTGTCAATAGATACTTCAATAAACTCAATTCCTGCAACACATAGTAAAACAGAAATAATTAAAGTAGCAACATACTCTGCTCTTCCATGCCCATAAGGATGTTTAGCGTCAGCAGGTTTATCTGCCTGCTTAAACCCCCAAATAACTATAAATGAAGTTATCATATCAGACAAAGTATGAATTGCATCAGCTATTAGGCTAATTGCTCCTGTAATTAGCCCCAAAGTAAATTTTATAATAAATAGAAAAGAGTTTACTGTAATCGATATTTTGCCTTGAAAGATTCCGATTCTGGCTCTGTATTGACTGCTCGTCTCTTTTGTGTCGGGAATAAATTTGTCAGTTAATCTCTGAAACATTTACCGGCTAATATTGTCTTAAGTTAAAATAATTTAAGAATCGTAAGCTGCGATTCCAGTCTCATGCTCTCCAACAATTAACGAATGCATCTCATGTGTGCCTTCATAAGTGAAAACAGATTCTATATTCGCCATATGTCGAATAGGAGAATAATCTACGGTTATACCGTTTCCACCCAGAACCTCTCTACACTTTCTTGCAATATCTCTAGCTATAACACAATTATTCCTTTTGGCTAGCGACACTTGTTGAAAAGTCATCTTGCCCTCATCTTTAAGTCGTCCCAATCGGTAAACTAATAATTGTGCCTCTGTAATATCAGTTATCATATCAGCAAATTTTAGCTGTGTTAATTGATACGCAGCAATGGGTTTAGAAAATTGCTTTCGCTCCTTAGCATAGGTTAGTGCGGTATTATAACAATCAATTGAAGCACCTACCATTCCCCAGGCGATCCCGTATCGAGCTTGAGTCAAACAGCTAAGCGGACCTTTAAGCCCTTCAATATGGGGCAGTCTGGATGAATCTGGAACCCTCACATCAGAAAAAGAAAGCTCAGAGGTTATTGACGCCCGTAAACTAAGTTTACCATGAACATCGCTTGATGAAAACCCTTCAGTGCCTTTCTCTACTAAAAATCCTCTAATAATATTATTCTCGTCATTTGCCCATACAATTGCTACATCTGCAATGGATCCATTCGTTATCCACATTTTATTTCCATTTAAAATCCAATCATCGCCATCCTTTTTACAGTTTGTTATCATTCCACCGGGGTTAGATCCAAAGTTAGGCTCAGTTAATCCAAAGCAGCCGATCTTATTTCCAGAACCTAAGTCTTTGAGCCATTTTTCTTTCTGCTCATCAGATCCAAATTTGTGAATTGGATACATAACCAAAGAACCTTGAACGCTTGCAAATGATCTCAAACCAGAGTCGCCCCTTTCAAGCTCATGAAGGATTAAGCCATATGCTACATTACTCACTCCAGCTCCTCCTGAGGAATGTGGCAGTGACGATCCAAAAAATCCAAGATCGCCTAATTTTGTTGCGAGATCTAATGGAAATGTACCATTTTCATAATGATCATTTATTAGAGGCATAAACTCAGTCTGAACAAACTCAAATGCTGTTTTTTGAATTAAAAGCTCTTCCTCTGAAAGAAGATCGGTAATGCTGTAAAAATCTGGGCCTAAATCTTTCATAAATCCTCTATTTGTATTATATAAAAATACACACTTTATAAGTATTATAAAGAAACAATATCTCTTTGTTCCAAAATTCCCATTGAAATTAAAAAAGGATCCTTTTCTTGGTTCAAAAGAAAAGACTTTTTTGATTCAATAAAATTCCAATTATTTTTAATAATTATTTGAGCAGTTACTCCACCCAATGAATTTCCCGGTCCGAGAAGAATTAATTTATCTGGAGAAAACTCTTTTAATGCTATTGATATTGACTTTGTAAAATTGAATGTCTTTGTTACTTGGGTTCCAAGAGTATACTTATATAATTCATGAATATTTGTGCTGTAGGGTGACCAGACAAACCCTCTACCATCAATTAGGGGAATTGTAGGTTTTGAAAAAAATGATTTTGGTATTTTATTAAATCCCTGCTCTGATACTGTTTGCATTAGCGGAGTGTGAAATGCTGCGTGATACGGGATTTGAAATGGGTAATTTTCGATAGGTGGTAATTTTTTTTTCAATCTTTTTAGAGAATCATTGCTTCCACCAATTACAATATATCCGCCTAAAATTATAGATATGTGCGCACTTTCTTTAGAGATTTCACTTAATACTTTTTGTTGAATTCTTTTATCGATAATCCAATTATTATTTGTAATAGGGTAAATTAGCTGCCCTCCGATTATTTTATCTTTCATCATTGAGCCCATAGTATTAACTAGGTCATATCCATTTTCATAGGTTATGGCTCCAGCAAGGGCTAAGGCACTATACCAACCCATTGAATTTCCAGTTATAGCAACTATTTCATATTCTTTTAAATTTATGGAAAGAAATTCGTTTAAGCTGCAAGCATATATTAGTGAAGATGCATTTTCACCAGTCATATGAATTTTTGATTTGAAGCTCATTGAATCAAGCTCGATTACCCCTAATTGATTATGTTTAATCCTTTTATTATCAATTAAAGATAAATGCGACGATATTCTATTATCATGATTATTAAAATACCCACTTGAATCTCTTGAGTAGGATCCTCGCCCAGGGCACACCACTACAACTCTTTGCTTATTCATTATAAAGCTCTTGGGCAATTTTTACTATTGAATCTTTATTTGGAAGCGTAGATGTTGCGCCTTCCCCAATCGGTATAAAACTATCTTGCGCTGCATGAAGTTTAATTTTTAATGAGCTCTTACTTGCAACTTGTAAGTCAGAGAGCAGGCCTTCACCATAGGATCCTGACTTTCTACATTCTTCAACAATAAGTACTTTTGAAGAATTGCCAATAGTATGTAGTAATTTCTTAACATTTATTTCCGATAACCAACGAAGGTCGACAATCTGAATCTTCTTTTTTATCTTTTTTTCAATTTCCTGTTTAGCTTGCAATGAAATATAAAGACCGTTGCCATAACTTAAAATTGTGAGAGCTTCGCCGTCTCCATATTTTTTGATATCTCCTACTGATATCTCTTCATTTACATCGGGATATTTAAAGGTCCATTTTTCATCACCTTTATTAATCAGATCTTTGGTCATATACAAAGCAATAGGTTCAACAAATACAATGACTCTCCCTTTTTCGTGGGCTGCTCTAACAGAGGACCTTAGCATTCTTACAGCATCCTCTCCATTTGATGGAACTGCAATTATTAGTCCAGGAATATCTCTAAATATTGACAAGGAATTATCATTATGAAAATGCCCACCAAAGCCTTTTTGATATGCTAATCCAGGAATTCTAATAACCATAGGATTAGTAAATTGACCTTTTGAAAAAAATGATAGCGTTGCTACTTCACCTCTGATTTGATCTTCTGCATTATGAAAATATGCTAAAAATTGTATTTCAGGAATAGGTACAAATCCATTGTGACCAAAGCCCGAAGAAAATCCAAGAATTGATGTTTCATCTAATGGGCTATCAAAAACTCTACGGGTACCAAAATTCTTTTGCAGGTCTGCTGTTACATGATAAACTCCACCTTTTTTTCCAACGTCCTCTCCAAAAATAACAGTATTGGGATATTGCATTAAAATGTCATGGAGAGCATAATTTATTAATTTAGCCATGTGGTTTTTTTTATCTAACCTGCTATACTCTTTACCAAATATTTTTTTTCGGTCTATCTGTTTGAGAGCTTCAGGTTTTGTTATATTTCCAACGTCAGAAACTATTGTTGACATTATTTCACCAGGATCAATCAGTTTTGGTCTGGTTGAAGCATATTCAAAAATCTTACTTATCCTTTTTCTGCATTCTTCATACAAATTAATAATATCACTAGATCTTAAACATTTATTATCCATTAAAATCTTTGCACTAAAAAGTAAGGGGTCCTGTCGTTCGATCTTGCTTAACTCTTCCTGAGACATGTACCCTGTTTCAATATCAGAACCTGCATGGCCCATCAACCTTACGGTTTTCATGTGAAGAAAAACTGGATGCCTGTATTTCCTGGCGTATTTTTCTGCTTGAACGGTCTTTAAATGAAGATCTATAAGATCGAGTCCATTTGTTTGGATATATTTCAATCCTACTGAATTCGAAAATCGATTTTCAATCCAATCAGTGGGTGTTGGCACAGAAATGCCCAAACCATTGTCTTCGCAGATGAAAACGATTGGAACATGTCCCCCATTATATTTTACTAAAGATGCTGTATTTAAGGCGCTTAGCGCTGTTGCATGATTTACGCTCGCATCTCCAAAACTACAAATAGTTAAACTATTTTTTTTAAAACGTTTCTGATTAATATTAAGATCTTTAGCTCTGTCAATTGAAAACGCAGCTCCAACTGCTTTTGGTAGATGGCTTGCGATAGTGCTTGTTTGAGGCGGAATATTCAACTCTTTACTTCCAATCACTTTGTGACGCCCTCCACTTATTGGATCATCAGATGAAGCTACGAACGAAAGAGCTAAATCATAAAGAGGTGTTGACCCGGGAAGCTGTTTTGATCTTTCAATGAAAAATGGTGTACTTCTATAGTGAAGAAATGCAATGTCATCTATATCAAAAATTTTACCAAAGACAGCATTCCCCTCGTGGCCAGAACTTCCTATTGTATAAAAACATTTTCCTTCATTTTTGAATGCCCTGGCCTTAAGGTCGATATGACGGCTCTGCACTTGAGATTCAAAAAGTGAAATTAGATCTGAAAGCTCTAGATCGGCATCGCTCAATGAAAGTTGGCTATCTAAGCTTGGGAGATTATTGCTTTGAACAAAATCAATAAAGTTTTTATCAATGATTTCTGCTCTATCAAACATAAAGAAAGCTATGCAAATTTTTTGAAATAAAAAATTTATCTAAAAATAGCTTATTTTAGACTCTCTATTTTTGATTTGAATTCACGTAATTCGCGAACATTTTCAACTTCTATTTCTCCCGACGCCCATTTTAAGTTAAAATCTTCAATCGAATCAGATCCTCCCTGCTTTTTGTATAATGGATAAAGGTCTTTCTCATCCCTGGGTTTGTTTGAATGAAGAGAGGCTGTTAGTTTGTAAGATATATCTTCTTGAATATCACTTAAAACTCTTTTAGGTAATTTTTGCTCAAGGATTGACTGTTCGATCTTTGAGAACCTCATACCTTTTACAACATAGTCTTGATAGGCCTCCCATGCAAATGGGGCAACTTTTTTAACATAAGAAGCCATGGCATCCGAAAAAACGCGAATTTCATACTGAGCGTGACCATCTGATCGTAGTCCAATAAAGTGCAGTAAATTATGAAGGTCATTCTTCCAATACCATTCTGTATAGAGATTTACAGGTAAAATTGCACGAGCAAGCTCACGCGCAACACCTGCTTCATTTAATTCACTATAAATCTCAAAGCTCCTATCAGAAATTTCTTTAAAATAAGCTTGAACTTTCTGTTTTAGCTTTTTGTCAACTTCCCCCATTCTACCCTGCTTATTAACCGCGCTTTGAAATTCGATGTGATTCGGATCTGGAAAATAAAACTCATCGCGTGCTTCGGAGTATCTTAGAGAATATTCATTAATGTTTGCCGTGCGATGCCTTACCCACTGTCTTGCAACAAAAATAGGCATCTTACAATGGAATTTAAACTCAACCATTTCAAATGGAGTAGTATGCCTGTGACGCATCAAATATCTAATCAATCCACGATCTTGAGATAGTTTGCTCGTTCCCTTTCCGTAGCTTACTCTAGCAGACTGAACTATAGCATCATCGCCACCCATAGAGTCAACTAGCCTTACAAAACCTTTGTCTAGGCACTTGATGGCATCGTTGGGTAAATCACTCATAAAATTTCTCAATTAATTATAAATAAACACGTAAAGATTATCATAATTAAACTGTCAAAACAAATGGATTAGATATTTATTATTTTAAGAAGTGAGTCGACTTTATTTTTTGAACCAGCTATCAATCCTGGCTGAATGAGTGTATTCTTTTGATTGTATTTGATCGATTTTCCATGCAGGTCAAAAAGCACACCGCCAGATTCATTAATAATGCAATGTCCAGCACAAATATCCCATTCATTCTTAGGACGCAATGTTGCAAAAACATCTCCCTTGCCTGCGCCAATAAGACCTAATTTATAAGCAACAGATCCAATTGGTCTTAAGTCTTTAAAGTTGTTTTTATATTCATCCCAGAGCCCCCTTTTTACTTCAGACCTGCTAACTAAAGCAATTGATTCCTTGTTTTGGTCTAGACATTTAACTCTTTCATCATTATAAAAAGAGCCCATGTTTTTTGAAGCGCTAAATAATTCATTAGTTGATGGATTATATATAACTCCAATAATTGGTTCTCCTAAATGTACAAGAGCGATACTAATTGAAAATTGAGGAACTCCCTCAATAAATTCTTTTGTTCCATCAATTGGATCTACTATCCAAGCATAATCATTTGCAAGTCTCTGGTCAGAATCAACGGTTTCCTCAGATAGCCAACCATAACTTGAATTACTTTGAAATAATATATCTTTAATTACTTTATTCGCCTGGTGATCTGCAGTCGTTACTGGATTGTTAAAGCTTTTATCTTTTATCTTATATTTTGAAGTTTGAAAAAAACTCATAGCCACACTGCCAGCTTTTTTAGCTGCTTTTTTTGCAAGAGCTAAATTATCCTCTAAAGAAAACAATCAAGATTCTCGGATGAAAAAATATTGTGATTGGGGATGTGAAAAATACCATCCGCATATTGATGCGGCAGGATACATTGCTCTAGTTTCGGTGAGCGTGATTCCAGTATTGTGCTCAACTTTAAGAATTTCCCAAATCGCATCCTTTTCTGTGTGACTGGGGCATGAAGGGTAGCCAGGTGCGGGGCGAATTCCTTGAAATTTTTCTTGAATAAGGTCTTGTTTTTTCATCATCTCGTTATCGGCATATCCCCAAAAATCAGTCCTAACTCTTTCATGCATTCTTTCAGCGAAAGCTTCAACAAGCCTATCTGCAATAACTTTTGCCATTATAACGTTATAATCATCATTTTGATTTTCAAATTCCTCAACAAGTTTTTCAAGACCATGTCCTGTAGTTAATGCAAAAAGTCCGATATAGTCATGTTCTGGTCCAATGAAATCTGCCAAAGAAAAATTAGAGCTATCTTTGCCCTTGTCAACTAATTGTCTTGGAAAATTAAATTTCATTTTTTCGGTGTACACCGTTTCATTTTTAGCATAGGCATCATAAATACCAATCACGGCTTTTGGCTTTAAGATATCTTCACTAATTATACGGTTAAGGATATTTTTACCATCAGAAAATACCTTATTTGCCTCTGCGCCATATTTTTCATGATTTAATATGGTTGGATATTTACCCCTGAGCTCCCAAGCATGGAAAAAAGGGGACCAATCAATATAGTCAACTAGCTCATCAACGGGATAGTTTTCAAATACTTTAGTTCCAATATAATTTGGCTTAAGAGGTCTGTATTTATCCCACTCAACTTTGAATTTTCTGTCTCTAGCTTCATCGATTGAAAGCTTCTTTATTTTTTTACTTTTAACCGTATTTCGTATTTGATTGAATTCTTCCTTTACTGACTTCTCAAATTGATCTTTTTCATCAGCATTGAATAGCTTGCTTACAACTCCGACAGATCGAGATGCGTCATTAATGTGAATTGTAGAACCTGAATAGTTTTCTTCAATCTTAATAGCAGTGTGTTTTTTACTAGTTGTTGCACCACCGATTAGCAAAGGTATATCAAAATCCATTCTTTCCATTTCTTTGGCAACATGAACCATTTCATCAAGACTTGGAGTAATTAATCCTGAAAGACCAATCATATCAACGCCTTTGTCCTTCGCCTCAGAGAGAATTTTGTCAGATGGAACCATAACGCCAAGGTCAACTATATCATACCCATTACAACCAAGAACGACACCAACAATATTTTTGCCAATATCATGCACATCTCCTTTGACGGTTGCTAAAAGAATTTTACCATTTGAAGCATTTTCAAGGCCCATTTCTTTCTTTTCTTCATCAATGTAAGGGACAAGATACGCTACAGCTTTTTTCATAACTCTTGCAGATTTTACCACCTGTGGCAAGAACATTTTCCCAGAACCAAAAAGGTCTCCGACGATATTCATTCCATCCATTAATGGCCCTTCAATTATATTAATAGGGCGATCGTACTTTTGTCTTGCCTCCTCTGTATCTTCATCTATAAAATCAGTAATTCCTTCCTTTAGTGCAAAGCTCAGCCTATCTTCTACGCTAAGCTTCCTCCATTTTAAATCTGCTGCTTTATTTTGTTTTTTTCCCTTATGCTGCTGAGCCATATCGATTAAGCGTTCTGTAGAATCAGGCCTTCTATCAAAAATTACATCCTCGATACAATCCTTTAGCTTGGGATCGATCTCATCATAAAGGGTAAGTTGCCCAGCATTGACAATCCCCATATCCATGCCAGATTTTACGGCGTGAAATAAGAACACAGAGTGCATAGCTTCTCTCAAGACATCATTTCCTCTAAATGAAAAAGATAGATTGGATACACCTCCACTTATGTGAACTTTAGGAAAACGGGTCTTAAGCTCCTTAGCGGCATCAATATACGATTTTGCATAAGAGTTATGCTCTTCAATTCCAGTTGCAACTGCAAAAATATTTGGATCAAAAATTATATCTTCAGGTAAAAAATCAATTTTTTCAACTAGCAATTTATAAGCTCGTGAACAAATTTCCACTTTTCTCTCAAATGAGTCAGCCTGACCCTCTTCATCGAAGGCCATAATTACAGCGGCTGCCCCATAATTTTTTATTTTTTGGGCCTGACTTAAAAATGTTTCTTCACCTTCTTTAAGTGATATTGAATTAACAACCCCTTTGCCTTGAAGATTTTTTAGCCCAATCTCGATGACCGACCATTTAGATGAATCAATCATTATTGGTACTTTAGCTATATCCGGTTCAGATGCTATCAATCTTAAAAATTTCTCCATCGCTTCTTCAGAATCAAGTAAACCTTCATCCATATTTATGTCAATAATCTGGGCGCCATTTTGTACTTGTTGTCTAGCTACAGATATGGCTGATTCAAAATCTCCCTCTTTTATCAATCTTTTGAATTTTGCAGAACCAGTAACATTGGTACGCTCACCAACATTTATGAAGTTGCTCTCTGGCCTAATAACAAAAGGCTCAAGTCCGCTTAGGCGGGTGTATCCGTTTAACGAAGGTATTTTTCTGGGTTTTTGATTTTTTACAACATTTGAAATAGCTCGAATATGATCGGGCGTTGTTCCACAGCATCCACCTACCATATTTACCAATCCATCCCTTGCAAACTTCTTAATAATGTCTGACATATCATTTGGTGATTGGTCGTATTCACCCAATTCATTAGGGAGACCTGCATTGGGATATACAAAAACAAAGGTGTTGGCAATGTTTGAAAGGTCATTTAACCAGGGTCTAATTTGCTCAGCTCCCAAAGCGCAATTGAGCCCAACCGCTGTAGGTTTAACATGATTAATAGAGTTCCAAAAAGCTTCAACTGTTTGACCTGACAAAGTTCTTCCACTTGCATCTGTTATTGTGCCTGAAATGAAGATTGGAATTTCGAGCTGTTTTTTAACAATTAACTGATTTACCGCATAAAGAGCTGCCTTACAGTTTAGAGTATCAAAAACAGTTTCTACTAAAAATAAATCAATACCTCCATCTAGTAATCCGGCTGCCTGTTCGCTATAAACCCCAACTAGCTCATCAAAACCTGTATTTCGGTATGAAGGGTCATTAACGTCTGGGCTCATTGAAGCAGTTCTGCTTGTTGGTCCAATAGCGCCTGCAACAAACCGAGGCTTATCTTTGTAAGATTTGGCTGCATTTGTAGCTATTTTGGCGGCCTCATAGTTCAGATTATAAACTTCACTTTCCATATTGTAATCTGATTGAGATATTGCATTTGCATTAAAAGTATTCGTCTCAATAATATCAGCTCCTGCATCTAGGTAAGCACTATGAATCTTTGAAACAATGTCTGGTTGAGTTAAAACCAGAATATCGTTATTTCCTTTCAAATCAGTTTCGTGATTTGCAAATTTATCTCCACGAAAATCTTTCTCATCTAACTCAAATGACTGGACCATGGTGCCCATTGCACCATCAATAGTTAAAATTTTATTTTTTAATATTTCTCTTATCATAACAAAAAAGCCCATTTGCTAAACAAAAGGGCTTCAATCCTTTTTAGCAATTATTTCGTGTCGATGCAATATGGCTCAAAAATCGACTATCAAATCTATGCTTTTTTATTAATCTTTCAAATATATACTCTTTAATCTATTGTGTTGGCTTAGGGTGTATTATTACATAAATTCTTATAACGGATTGGGATTGAAACTGTAGGTGTAAATAAAAGTTTTTTTGTCTTATTAAAGACCTTATTAATTAATTATTTCAAAATTTCATTCTTGAACTTGTAAGTCAATTTTCAAGATTTTACCTTGGCTGAAGAGCCAAATACACCTCAAAATTATCCTACAATCCATGCTAACTATAACTCACTATTGGTGTTAACCAATAGACATAGGAGTCAATATGGAAAAAGAGATTTTAATTAATGAAAGCATGGGAGAATCTCGCATTGCAATCATTGAAGATGGAACGCTTGTTGAGGTATATATTGAAAAACAGGATCAACAGCGTATGGTGGGTAATATTTACAAAGGTAAAGTTGAAAATGTTCTTCCTGGGATGCAGGCAGCATTCGTTGATATTGGGTATGATATAAATGCTTTCTTGCCTTTCTCTGAGATTGAGAACCCCGCATATTTAATGGATTCTGATGATGCAGATGATGATAGTCCAAAAAATAAATCCAAAAGAAGGTCTGGTCGAAAATCAAATGACAATGTTAACGTTGACCTAAAAACCGGTCAAAGTATTTTTGTTCAAGTTATAAAAGAAGCTTTTGCAGGAAAAGGTCCGCGCGTTACCACAGAAGTTGCCATTCCCGGAAGACTTTTAGTGCTTGTTCCAAATGCAAAATATATTGGAATATCAAAAAAAATATGGGACAAATATGAGAGGCGTCGTTTAAAAAAACTTGTCTCATCGCTTAAAGACAAAGAAGCTGGAATAATTGTTCGAACTGTTGCTGAAGGAAAAAGTGAAGATTTAATTAAAAATGATTTACAGAATCTTGAAAAAAATTGGCAAAATTTGTTGAAATCGAGTGATCAGAAAAAAGACGTAGCGCTGGTTTATGAAGACCTTGAGACAGCCTCAAGCGTAATAAGGGATTTATTTACTCCCGATATATCTAAAATCACAATTGATTCAAAAAAATTATTTAAAAAAATAAGTAGTTATCTTGAAGATGTTTCACCAAATATGGCAAACAGACTAGAGCATTACAAATCTAAAAAACCATTATTTGAAAATAAGGGAATTGAAAATGAAATAGATAAACTTCTTCGTCCAAAAGTTTGGTTAAAAAGTGGTGCATATTTAATTATCGAAAAAACAGAAGCTATGGTTGTCGTTGATGTGAACAGTGGACGCTTTGTTGGAAAAAAGAATCATGAAGAAAATTCTTTAAAAATCAATTTGGAAGCCTCTAAAGAAGTAGCTAGACAGCTACGCCTTAGAGACTTATCTGGTCTTGTAGTAATCGATTTTATTGATATGAAAAATGAATCAAATAGAAAAAAGATATACTATGAACTGCGTAAGGAACTAAAAAAGGATAGGGCAAAAGTTGCTGTCTCGCCAATTTCAGATTTTGGACTCCTTGAAATGACCAGACAAAGGATTCGACTGAGCTTACTTGATTCTATGAGTGATGAATGTCCTACTTGTAAAGGGGCAGGTAGAATAATGTCGAGAGAAACACTCATTACAAGAATTGATCATTGGCTAAGAAGATATAAATCCAAAAATAGAAAACTGAAGTTAAAGCTTGAGCTCCACCCGGAAATTGCTGACTTCATGAAAAACAACAAAAAGGCCTTAAGGGGTCTTATGTGGCAAAACTTTACATATATTACCGTTGAAGCAAATCCTAAAATACACCGGGATGAATTCAAATTTTTAGATTCAAAGAATAATGGAAAAGTCATTGAACATGTAAGCATTGAACGCAAATGAAATATTGCTTAGATTCATCGGCTTTTTTGGAGAAATAATGTTTGCAATAATAAATATAGCTGGAAAACAATTTAGAGTAGAAGAGGGTGACGAATTAAAAGTTCCTCATCTAGATACTGCAGAGGGAGAAACCTTAAAATTTGATCAGGTATTACTGACAAATGATGGTAAAAATGTTGCCATGGGTTCTCCTATTTTAGATGGTGCTTCGGTCTCTGCAACAATCATTGATCATGGCAGAGATAGAAAAATAAGAATTTTTAAGAAAAAAAGGCGTAAAGGCTACAGAAGAAATAATGGCCACCGCCAGAATTATTCATTAATTAAAATAGGTGCAATAACTTCAGGGAAGTTAAAGTCTGCTGACAGGTCTAGTGCTAAAGAAAAAGTAAGCAAAAAGGAGAAATAATCTTATGGCTCATAAAAAAGGAATGGGTAGCTCTAAGAATGGTAGAGATTCAAATGCCAAACGTTTAGGAGTTAAAGTTTCTGATGGTCAAAGCATATTGGCCGGAGGAATTATACTTAAACAAAGAGGAACTAAGGTTCATGCAGGAGTTAATGTTAAAAGAGCTAACGATGACACGCTTTTTGCAACTAGCAATGGTATAGTTAAGTTTGAACGCAAAGGTAGAGATAGGAAAAAAGTTAGCGTACTCGAAAATTAATTTTTTAAATACATTTAAAAAAACCCCACTGATATGTATGTATTAATGGGGTTTTGTGTTTTAAAATGATAAATCTATAGTAATTTAGCATTAATCAACAAAAAGGATAAGTGATGTCACGTGCAAAAATTTCATTAATTGGTGGGGGTCAAATTGGAGGAAATTTGGCCTTACTTGCAGCTCAAAAAGAATTAGGAGATATAAAAATATTTGATATCCCAAATGCTGAAGGAATGGTTAAGGGTAAAGCTTTGGACATTATGCAATTGCGACCTCATGATGGATTTGACGCAGATATCACTGGAACCTCAGATTGGAACGATCTAAAAGGTTCTGACGTATTTATTGTTACTGCTGGAATTCCTAGAAAACCTGGGATGAATCGCGAAGATTTGCTCGATATAAACCTTGGAATAATGAAAGACGTAGCTTCAAATATAAAAAAGGTTGCTCCAAATTCATTTGTTATAATTGTTTCTAATCCTTTGGACGCAATGGTGTATGCATTTTACAAAACTTCAGGTTTTAAGAAGAATATGGTTGTAGGAATGGCCGGTGCTCTTGATAGTGCAAGGTTTAGAGCGTTTATAGCGATGGAGGTTGGGTGTTCCGTTCAAGATGTCACATGCATGGTTCTAGGTGGGCACGGTGATACCATGGTTCCGATAACTAGACTGGGAACAATAGGTGGCGTTCCAATAGAAACATTAGTACCACCTGATAGATTAGAGGTAATAGTAAACAGAACGCGGTTTGCTGGTGGTGAGATTGTTAAGCTTTTTGGAAATGGATCTGCTTTTTACGCTCCTGCGCAGTCTGCAATCGAAATGGCAGAGTCATTTCTTAGAGATAAAAAGAGAGTTATTCCTTGTGCTTCTCTTTGTGAGGGAGAGTTTGGCATTGAAGGTTATTTTATTGGAGTTCCATCATTAATTGGAAAAGGTGGTGTTGAAAAAATTCTTGAGTTTGAATTAAGTAATAATGAGAAATCTGCATTAAATAGCACTCTAGATGCTGTGAAACAGACTGTTAAAGAAACTAAGCTATAGTTTTTATATAATATAAATTGAATTTTCTATTATTTTAATTTTGAAGGTTTTTACTTTTACTTTCGAGTTATCCACCGAGCATTTTTTAATAATATCGAACTCCCACAAGTGATATTTACATTGAATAGTATTTTCCGAAATATAGCCATCAGATAAAGATGCTCCCCTATGTGGACACCTATTATCCCATGCATGGATTTCACCATTGATTTTAAAAATGGCAATTGGAACCTCATCTAAAAATACCAACTTACTCCCTAAGTTTGGAATTTCATCCACATTTGCTATTTTTTTCATTTTGCCATAGACACAACTTGATCAACTAATTTCTCTATCCCTTTAGCTGCTTCTGATATTGATTCTGCGTTCATATAAGCTGGTGTTGTAACGATTTTATTTTCATTATCAATCGCTATTTCTTCTGAAGAGCAATTTTGATGCTTGCTTCCCATTGCGACTATATCTTCTGATGCGGTTTTATCGTTTCCAACAGTCAACTTTCCAGAAAGGCTTTGTTCGGCTAATATTTTTGCCATTATAGCTGGTGCAATGCAAATTGCTCCAATTGGTTTTTTTGCAAGAATCATCTCAACAACTATTCTGTAAACATCTGGATTAACAGAACATTCAGGACCAGACATTGCGAAGTCGGAAAGATTTTTACTTGCTCCTAAACCTCCTGGTATTATTAAAGCATTTAAATCCTCGCCGCGTATTTCTGCCATATCTTTTATGTTTCCTCTGGCTATTCTAGCTGATTCAACAAGAACATTTCTATACTCATCCATTTCCTGCCCAGTATAATGATTGATAACATGCATTTGATCAATATTTGGCGCCATCATTATTGTCTCAGCTCTTAATCTATCCAAAAATAACATTGTTAAAACGGATTCATGAATTTCAGAACCATCATTTACACCGCTACCTGAAAGTAAAACTCCTACCTTCATTTAAAACTCCTTTTTTATAAATTTTTGTTTATGTTTCTTTTTAAACCTGTATGCTTTGTTCTTTTTACGGAAGATCCTTTAAATAATTTTCTAAAATCTTCCTCATTTAGTTTTTCCCAATCAGTTATTGTGTTTTCAATTATTTTGCTTCTTGGATAAAATGATTTATCCTGAGTTATCTTGCTAAATTTTTTATTCCAAGGGCATACTTCTTGGCAAATATCACATCCATATATCCAACTATCTAAATCAACTGAGCTTTCATCAAATTCGCCTCGATATTCAATTGTTTGGTAAGATATACATTTATTTGAATCTATTTCATAGTCAGTTAAAGCACCTGGCGGACATTCATCAATGCAAGCTGTGCAGCTACCGCACAAGTCTTCCGTAAATGGTTTATCATATTTTAAACTTATATTTAAAATTATCTCGCCAAGAAACAACCAGCTACCATAATCACGCGATATTAAATTGGTATGTTTGCCTTGCCACCCTATACCGGCTTTTTCTGCCCACACCTTTTCCATAACTGGAGATGTGTCAACGCATACAATGCCTTTGATTTCAACCGATGCAAATTCAATCCACTCCAAAAGAATTCTAAGACGTGTTTTTAAAACGCTATGATAATCTTCCCCCCAAGCATAATTACTAAACTTAAGCTTTGAACTTAAATCTTTCTGGCTATATCCCGTGAAATAGTTCATTCCAACAGATATTATTGAAACAGCTTCTGGGAAATAATTATAGATATTTCCACGTTCGCTTTTCCTCTTATCTATCCAATCCATTGATGCATGATTTCCTCTTAGTATCCAATCTTCCAGGTTTGATTTTTCTTTATTTATAGGTCCAACTTCTGCTATGCCTATTTTTTCAAAACCTAACTCATTGGCTTTTTGTTTTATTTCAGCAGTAAAATCATTCATTCTATATGTTGTTTATTAACTTATAATACCACATTATTCCAATTATGGTTTTAACATCTTCTATCTGCCCCGATTTAACCATATTATATGCCTCTTTAGCTGAGAAAAGAGCTGTCTCAAGAAATTCATCTGAATCTAGCTGCCTGCGAGATTTAATCAAATCTTCTCCTAAATATATCCACATAACCTCATTTGAAAAACCTATAGCTGGGTATATTTTAGTTAGAAAAGTAAGCTTAGTTGCTGAGTAGCCAGTCTCTTCAAGAAGCTCTCTTTTTGCACAATCTGGAGGCGCTTCACCCTTATTAAGCTTTCCAGCTGGTATCTCTATAAACTCTTGATTTAGGGCGTATCTATATTGTCTAATCAAGCAAATCTCACCAGATGGCAGTATAGGGACAACGCATGCAGCGCCAGGATGGTCAACCCACTCACGAGTACTAGTTTTTCCATTAGGTAGCGCTACCTCATCAATATGCAGATTAATAAGCTTTCCTTGGAATATTTTCTTTGACGATATTTTTTTTTCTTCAAGATTTGGCATAATAATTATTCTTTTATACTATCATAGTATTTTTTTGCTTCTATGATCTGATCCCATTCTTCAACTTTATTGTCACCTATAGGAGTAAAATTAATTACCTCCTCTAGCAATTTTTTCGCCTTTACTTTTTGGTTATTTTTATAGAGTGCCTTCGCGTAGTTAAATTTTTGCGGTAAGGTATTGTTACCAGTTAAAGTTGCAGATTCTAACAATTTTTCAGCTTTTATTTTATCAGGCCACGAAAGAAAAAAAGGAACATAGGGCGCTCTCAAATGAACAACGCCTAACATAAAATAACCCCCTCCATCTTTATACTCATAATCTATTTCTATAATTTTTTCAGAATGTACTTTCATTGTATCTGCAAAGCCAGATCTGGCAGCTGCAATTACACCATATACTTCAGCCCAGCTACCAAGGTTAACTAAATACCAGTACCTAACTCCTGGGCTATTTGGATATTTGAGGATAAATCTTTCCCCCAATTCCACAGCATTATTAAATATTTTCTTTTTTTCTTCAACATCATCAACTGCGTACTTCCCATAGAAGTAGTAACTTTTAAGAATTCCTTTTGAAGCTTGAAGAGTGCTTTTATTTCTATTAGCAGACAAATAATATTTTATTGCCAGATTAATTTGTGATTTGTTGGCTTTATTTTTTTCACTTCCATAGCTTCTGGAAGTGTAGGCTAAATTTGCTTTTTCTAATTCAGGTTGTGCAAAAAGGTAATTGGTAGATACAAAAAGGAGGAGAAGGACAAGTTTCATTAAAAATATTCAATGTAAGTAATCTTCAATTCGCGATTAAAATAATCAACTCTATCTTCGTCAAAAAGCAAGTTATTGAAATCAAGCTCGATATGCAATCTTTCAACAAATGTCCAGCGAATTGCTGCATTTAAATATCCACCCTTATTTATAGCAATATTTTTGGCTGTCATATCATTTTCATTGAGAGCAGCATTATATTCCATTAAAAGAGATAATTCTGGATTGAATTCAATATCAATTCCCATGAAGTAGTTTAAATCATCATCACCGTCATTTACCTCCACGAAGTTATAATTTGTACCAAAGTGCAGCCCTAAATTACCTAAAGGAGTTATCCAGTTTTTACTGCTAGCCGCATAAAGACCCATAGCTTTTATATCATATCTCATCAAAGAATCTTGAGAATTAAACTTACCTTGTCCCTGGGTATTGACTCCTATAGATATTCCTGGAATTGCTTCAGTTTCATCAATAAGCAAATATTTAATATTTGCTTCTGGCTTTGGGTGCATAACTAGGCTATCATCACCGATCAAATTTGCTGATCCATAAGAAAGTCCGAGCTGAAATCTGTCAGTTAGACCAACACTTATTGAGCTAGTTAAGCCACCTTCTTTTTGAACATGCATCTGTAAAGAATAGCTTCCTCTTTGCAGAGTAGCGGCTGATGGAGTAGAAATTAAATTTGTTGGAGGGGGATAAGACTGCCCAGTTAACTGAAAAGTCAAAATAAATGCAATAATGAATTGATTAAATCGATTTAGAATCATAAAAGTTAAATTAATTTACTATTTAGTATCCACTGAATGCAACCTCAGGGGTATATGGGTTCACCGTATTTAGAAATTATGGATTTAATACGACTTTTTGGTATTGTTAGTTGAGGTTTTTCTCCAGCAATATTAAATAAAACGTGTTGTTGGCGCAATATAGCTCCTTCAATCATTAAACTGTCTCCATTAGTTAGGACCATTAAGTCATAGTCAGTTTTTGGAATAAAAACCTCAAAAGGTATCCTTAAGTTTTTATTTTCTATGTCTTCAAGTAAAATTGAAATCTCGTCAAGATTATTTCCAAACCTTGGCGGAGGAGTTTTATATAGAGAATCTGCAGAGGGTTGAGAGAGCGCTGCATAGCTTATTTGTTCTGAGCTTTGATTGAATTCGCGAATCTCTTTCTTCCCTGTTAGGATGTCAACAGAGTAAACATATTTACGTACAATTATATTTTCTGGGAATGCTTTCCATACCTCACCAACTAGAAATCCAATATGATTATAAATAAATTCAATCTTTCCATAGATATTTCCCTGCACTGTCCTGAATTCCATGAACTCAAATTGACTTGAAGCGTTTAGCTTAAAAAGTGTTTGCTGATTTTGAAAGTAATCATGACTGTTCTCTTTGAGCGCTTTTCTAAATTCAATTGACCATGGTTCATTTTCACCAAAGTATTTAACACTATCAATTTGCTGATCAATGCCAGTATAATATTTTCTGATTAATTTTTTATTTTCATTATATTGCAAAATTTCTCTATTAATTACATCACCGCTGGAATCCACCCATTCCTTTATCAATGGGTTTTTATTTAAATCATAAAAAACCTGCAAGTGCGATTGGTTAAATCTTCCGGTCGCCAGTAATCTCACATCTGAAATAAAATCCTTATCATTTTTATAAAAACGCATAAAGCTAATATCAAGCTGTGCGCTTATAGCTTGCATTGCAAAAAAGAAGAATAGAGCAACTTTACATACCATCGTGATATTCCATTTCTTTTAGATATGATTTTGACCAATCATGAAAAATATTTGATTGTATTTTATCCCTTACGGTAAGCATTAGATTATTATAATAGTGCAAATTATGAATAGTTGCTAGTCGCAATCCAAGCACTTCTCCAATATTAAATAAATGCCTTAAATATGCTTTTGAGAAGTTGGTGCAAGTATAGCAATTACATTTTTTATCTATCTGCTCAAAGGATTTTTTATATTCTCCGTTACCTATATTTACAATGCCGTCACTCGTAAAAAGCTGGCCATTTCTCGCATTTCTAGTTGGGATTACACAATCGAACATATCAATGCCGCGCTGTATTGCTTTTATCAGATCAGTTGGTCGCCCAACACCCATAAGATATCGCGGCTGATCTTTAGGTAAATAATCATCCATGAATTCAATGACATCAAACATAGCTGTTTTATCTTCGCCCACTGCAAGGCCACCAATAGCTATACCGCAATCAGCATAGGAGGTTAGCTGTTCAAGGCTTTTTTTTCTTAGATCCGGATATATACCGCCCTGAACAATTGGAAATAGAGTTTGGCTCCAGCTATATAATGGTTTGCTTTTTTTTAAATGTGCTTTACATTTTTTTATCCAATCATGCGTTCTATCAACAGCGCTTGAAACTACCGATTTTTCAACGTTTGCCGGAGGACATTCATCAAATGCCATAATTATATCTGTACCAAGAGAGCGCTGAATATCCATAGATAATTCTGGGGAAAAAAAATGTGTACTTCCATCAATGTGAGATTGAAATTTAACTCCATCATCTGAAATTTTATTTAATTTAGCGAGTGAAAATACTTGGAATCCTCCGCTATCAGTCAGGATGCTGTTATCCCAATTCATGAATTTGTGAAGACCTCCTGCTGACCTTATAATTTCATGTCCCGGTCTAATATATAAATGATAAGTGTTAGATAGAATAATGCCAATATCTTGATTTTTTAAGAATTTTGGATCTATGGTTTTAACCGCAGCTGATGTACCAACAGGCATAAACACGGGCGTTTTGAATGTACTGTGATCGGTAGAAATTTCACCATATCTCCCTGAGCTATTACTGTCTTTAGCTAATATAGAAAACTTCATTTAAAAATTAAGTTAAATGCTTCTACAACATGAGAAATTGGGTGCATTATAACCTTTTTTGGTTTGTTTTTTAATCGGTTAACACTGGATTTCGGGGCAACAACATTAGTAAACCCTAGTGCTGCGGATTCGTTTATTCTTTCCTCTAGTCGCGTTACGGATCTGATTTCACCGCCAAGTCCAACTTCACCTATTAAAACATAAGAATCTTTTATTAGCTGATCCTTTTCACTCGAAGCAAGAGCAGTTATTACGGACAGGTCTGCAGCGGGATCATTTATTTTTAAACCCCCAACTAAATTTACAAAAACATCTTTCATGCCCATCTTATAACCCATCCTTTTTTCGAGGACTGCCAAAAGCATGGAAAGTCTCTTAAAATCAAATCCATTTACATTGCGTTGTGGTGCGCTAAAGTTTGAATTTGAAACTAAAGATTGAATTTCAACAAGAATCGGTCTAGTCCCTTCAAGTGAAGGAAAAATTGTTGATCCAGTGATATCATTTCTACGTTCCGCTAAAAAAAGCTCTGATGGATTTTTAACTTCTTCTAACCCAAGGGTGGTCATTTGAAATATTCCAACTTCATTTGTCGTTCCAAAACGATTTTTAACTGACCTTAAAATACGATGATCGTTTCTTTCATCGCCTTCGAGGTAAAGCACAGTATCCACCATATGTTCAAGCATTTTGGGACCAGCAATTACACCTTCTTTAGTAACATGCCCAATTACAAGAATTGCGATTTTTTCATCCTTTGCAAGTTGTAGTAGTTTTTGTCCACATTCTCTAATCTGAGAAACAGAACCAGGAAGGGAGTCAAGATTTTCATTGAATATAGTCTGAATTGAGTCAATAATAAGTAATTGTGGTTTTAATAGAGATACTTGGTTTAAAATCTCATCAATTTTGTTTTCCGAAGAGAGGTGGATATTTGAAGACAAAACATTTAACCTTTTTGCCCTTAATGCTATCTGGTCTTCGCTTTCCTCGGCAGAAGCATACAAAACATTTTGCTCAAATGATGATAAAGTTTGAAGAGCTAAAGTTGATTTTCCTATACCAGGACTTCCCCCAAGCAAAATCATAGAACCGCTCAATACACCACCGCCCAAAACTCTGTCAACTTCCTTTATACCAATTGAAGTACGTTTAACTTCTTCCTTATGTAAAATAGCTTCAAGCGTATGTGTTTCTTTTTTTTCTGTGTTAATTCTAGAACTGTTAGTATTTGAGACCTTGAACTCACTTAACGTACCCCACTCATTGCAAGTAGGACATTGACCGTGCCACTTTGGGAAGTCTGCTCCACAAGAAGAACAGAGATAAACTATTTTGGATCTGTTTTTAGCCAAGATATGTTAGAAAATTATTTTAATCACGTAGAAAGTAATGTGAATAAAATAGAAAAAGCTACCAATCTAATCCTAGAGATACATACCATTGTGGCTTAGAAAAGCCTTTTTCATTCCAATCATAAGCTGCTTCAATCCTCCATGGAAGAAAAATTGGTAATTTAATTCCATATCCAACTGTACGAACCCAAGGTGAAAAATCATCTGAAAGGTTATTTCCATATTTAGATTGCAATAATGAAGAATCAGTAAATTCCCTTGTATCATCCCATGCTGCTCCGATATCCATGAATACATGCCCAAAAATATTTCCCAAAGTAATTGGAAAAGGGAAACCAATTTGCAAATACTGAATCAGAGGAAATCTAAATTCAAGATTAGTTAATAGGACGTTTTTTCCAACTCTTTCAGAAAAGCGAGCACCTCGTAATGGGTAAGCAAACTCAGAAAAGTAGATATCCTGCAAGAGCGATTCGTTTTGGCTGTCTAGAATAACATTTCGCCATCGCCATTCTTGCGTTAATCCATCATCTACCCCATTAGTTGTACCTGTACCCCATAACCAATTCTGCATTCCACCTAGAAAATATTTTTGAGGATTTTTTCCTGTACTATTACCAAAAAATAGTCTTCCTGCAAAAGAATAGCTTCTATTAAGCATTAAATATTTTCTTAGATCCATTTTCAGCTTTTGAAATGATATGCCTTTGTCGCCCATCGCGGGACTCAATTCAAGTGTTGTATTCTGTCTAAATCCATCGATTGGGCCTAGATATCCAAAAACCGTATTATCAAAAACATAGCTGAATGTAGGATTTAAAGCAACGAAGCCATCGCTACTTACAACAGTGTTACTTGTTTCATAAGGGTCAATAGCAAATAGCTTATAATCAAGATTGTGTGTTATAACACCAAAATCTACTCTGTTAAATTTATTTAATGGTCTAGATGCTATTGCAGAAATCCCATAGTGTCTCATGCGCGCAGTTAGATCAACGGGATACCCGAATTGATTATAATAGCCTCCAGTTAAAAAGAAATCTGCTTGATGGAAAAGTGTAAAGTAATAATCAGTTCTATTTTTCAAATAAGCATAGTTCAAATAGTAATCACTATTTGAAAGGGATATTTGAGATTCAAGTGCTAGAGATATTTGATGATCTCCCATCAAGTCACTGAAATAAAAAATTAACAAACCTTGATGGCCAAATACATTGTTATAGCCATATTGTCCTTGAGCAATGTCTAGGCTAAACTGAGTTTTGTAGGATTGAGGTATGTAGTCACCAGTATCATTTTTGAGAGCGGTGTTTCTAATTGAAGTACTTTGATTCGCTTCAACCTTTTGCTCATTATAACTTTCATACTCCATTGCAAAAATATGCCTAGAATAATCAGATTGATTTGAATCACTTCCGCGCCATTTATCTTTTCGAAGGTCAACAAGTTCTTCTTTTTCAACAAAGTCTTTGTTTAATACAAATTTAGTTGGCTCTACTTCTACCTCCTTCAAGTCAAGAGGATTATTTAACCTATATACATCCCACCCCCTATTTGAGTAACCAGAAAAAACCATAGCATCGTCAAATTTATTTAAGCTCAATTGAAATATACCGGTGAGTAGATTTGTAACTATTGATGTGGTCCTACCTGTAATGTCATATTTAAATAAATTCCATGTACCAGATGAGTCGGCAACATAAAAAAGAGATTCCTCAGTGTTTGAAAAAATCGGATAGTCCTCATTGTAGGCAGTACGTGTTACTTGATTTAAGCTCTTTGTCTTAACATCAATTATATAAATATCTTTGCTCTCATAATCCACTGAAATCATATCTTGAGACGTTGTTGCTGATTTATTAAAAGCATTTTTTCTATCTGATACAAATGCTATTGAATTACCATCTGGGCTCCAAGAAGGTTCTGAATCAGAATAGATATCATTGGTTAAATTATAGTGTTCTTTTTTATTTATATCATAAATATATATATCGCTTGCACCTTTTTCATAGCCAACAAATGCCAGTTTATCGCCTAAGGGACTCCACACGGCACTAAAAACTCCATCCAATTCAAATGGAATCTTTTCTTTTTCTTCGCTATCAACGTTAACTATATAAAGTGCATCACCTGAGCCAGATTTTGCTGCAAAAACTATTCTTTCACTATCAGGCGACCAACTAATTCCTGGCTGTAAAAACTTCAATTCTTCAAAATCCAACGACCTGCTACCTTTAATTAATTTTTTAATCTTCTTGCCAGTTACAGCGTCGATCAGATCGATATCAAAATAGCTAAGATTATTTGTTAGAAAAGCGATTTTACCCCCGTCTGGTGAAATTGACGGGGAAACATTATATACGTTTCTTGCTTTCTTATGATCAGTTAGTTTTTTAGCAATATCATCAACTTCATCTCGCCCTGCCACATCGGGATAAAATTCTTTTTTAATATATTTGTGCCACTGTTCTGTTAATTCATCAAAATCCATACCAATCGCACTTTTAAATCCTTTTTCAGCTCCCCTTAATCTTTTCATCTCTTGGAAGACTTCACCTATTTTCTCTCTTCCATATTTTTCAGCTATAAACTTCCATACCGACTGACCTCCTTTGTAGGCCAAATAGTACTCAAGCTCTTTTACTGTAGGTATGCGCTCATTGATAGCTAAATCACGAATGACCATATCAGCTTCAGTATCCCAATTCGATGATAGGTATTCAGCTAAACCTTCATTTGCCCAAAGAGGTATGCTCCACCTGACTTGGCCACTAGCTACATTATTCATCCTGCCACCATAAATAAGATCATTTATCATTGCATGAACAAGCTCATGGTGGATTACATGCCTAAATGCTTTATAGTCTCCTTCAAATGGAATGACTACCCTATTTTTAAACAACTCCGTAACACCGCCAATCCCTTCGGACATATAAACACCAACGGCGTTGTTTTGTTGGAATTCGTTATGCGAATGATAAACAAGGATTGGAACTCTTTTCTTTAAATTCCATCTAAGATGTTTTGCGATTTGCTCGTAAGCTTCATTTGCTGCCTCCATTGTAAATGTTGCTAGGTCAAGCTCGTCACCATAGTAGTAAACATCAAAGTTTGGGGAGGAGATAAAGCTCCATTCAAAATCGCGATATTGAACCTTATTTTGCCCAAAGGATTGACCCTGCAATGCGGAACAAAGCAGAAAAAGAGAGATATATGCAATTCTTTTCATAATATTAATAAAGTCTAATTTAGAGCTTAAGTTCCATAAATTCGAAGGCATAGATTAATTTTGCAATTTAAACTGCAAAATTAATAATAAAGTTTGATGATTGACTGTCCTCTAAGTAAAATATTACTTTATAGGCATGGATTTACCAATATATTTCATTTCCGACATTCATTTGATGTTAAACCGCACCAAGAAGGAAGTTGAGCGTGAAGAAATTCTGTTCAATTTTTTTGATCATGTTAGGAAAACAGGGGGGACATTAATAATTAATGGCGACCTTTTTGATTTCTATTTTGAATATAAGGATGTAATTCCAAAGGTTTATGCACCTTTTTATTATCAAATCCTCAAGTTAAGAGAATCTGGTGTAAGAGTGCATTATGTCCTTGGTAATCATGATTACTGGGTCATGGATTTCATTAATGATACTCTGTTCGATAAAGTATACGATGATGATGTTAAACTTAAAGTAGGTGAAAAGACTTTTTATATTACTCATGGTGATGGCTTTCTTTCCTGGGATAAAAGCTATAGAGCATTAAAAAAGTTTATACGTTCACATTTATTTATTTGGTTTTACAGATCTTTGCACCCTAGAATTGGCTATTCATTTGCTAATTGGGTATCAAAAAAAGGTGATCATTATGTACATACAAAAGAATATAACAAAAAGATTCTAGATGAGATGAAAATTCAATCAAAGCCCTTTTTGGATGGTGGTTGTGATTATTTTATTTCTGGTCATTACCACCAAGCAAAAGAATTAGATATGAAAAATGGCAAACTTCTCATTTTAGGGGATTGGCTAAGCTTCTTTTCATATGGAAAATTTGATGGAAATGACTTAAGACTTCATTTTTGGAAAAAAGATGAAAAAAAATAACTTAATATTTATAATAATTTTTAGTCTATTATTTTTTGAAGGATGCTCAACAATAAAAAAACTTCTTCCTTCACGAAAGTCGAATGATGATATATCCTATGAATTAATAGAAAATCTAAGCACTGCTTTTAGCGAGGGGAAATTACAGGCATTAGAAGAAATGATTGCTATTTATAATGATACGAACCAGCCTTACGATGTTAGGATGGCAGCTGGTGTAGCTCTGGCAGAAACACAGCACCCAACAGCTTTGAATGCTTTATCAGAGGCAGTTGGCGAAGCCGCTGCACTTGATGTAACATTTATGATTGGCTCAATTGAGCTATTGGCAGAGTTTAGAGATGACCCTAAAGCTGCTGACGCTATGATAAGCGCCATGAATAAAGTTGAAGAAAAGACAAACGAACTTGAACTTTCGTTAGTCAAAAATTTGAATAAAGTTCGAACTAAAGATCAGGTGATGGCATTGCTCGATCTTTATGAGGTTAGCAGAAGTAATTTTAATCGAACTGAGAAGCTTCTAACCGAAACTTTAGGCGCTTTAGGTACTGATGAGGTTGTGCCTATTCTCACGCAAATATCTCGAGATCCGTTTGTAAAGCTAGGAATTCGTAACAGGGCTTTAGAAATATTGGGTAAAAAAGACCCATCTCAAGTTGCAGGTGCTTTTGCAGAGTTGTTAGGAGACCCTGAAACTAATCTTGAAGTGAGAGATTTTGCACTAAATACAATGAGGGGGGTAAAAGAAGAGAGCTTAGTTTTAGCCCTTTTACAAACCTATAGAACTGGAAAAGATCAATATTATAATATATTAAATACACTGCTTGAAGCGCTTGGTGAATTTGATGATCCAGAAATAAGAAAAGCCGTTATTGAAATTGCAAAGAATGATAGCTATCCACTAGAAATCAGAAGTAAGGCGATTGAAAAGATTGCTGATATTAGTGATGAGTCAGTAGTGCCTTCTTTGCTACCTATTTTATCTGATTATAATCAATACAAACTTCATGCTCCTGTTATTAAAACAGTTAGGAATCTTGGCGCTTACCCTGATTATGAACAAGAAATCCATCGAAGAACATTTGAAGCTCATAAAAATGCGTCATCTTTAGATGAATAGACTATTATTAATTTCAACAATTTTATTAGCGATGGCGCACTCACAAGAAATCGATACATCATTAGTAAATAACGAAGAGGTTTTAAATACGTCTATTCAAAAGCCCGACTCTTCAACGATAGATACCATAGCGATACCGCTAGACAATCCCCCCGCTTCAGCTGTCTATTCTATAAATGAAAATGAAAAAATTGATTCCCTGAATACAGCTAAACAACTCCCACTAATAAGAGACCCTGCAAGCAAAACTATAGATAGGCTTGAAAGTGGAGAGCCTTTTTTTGAAATAAAGTCTAGTATTGATGTTTTACGTCAACAAGTTGACTCATTAAAAAAAATTATTTCTGTCTACGAAGAAGGCAAAGGATCAATGCCAAATATTAATGAGGAGCTTCTAGATCTAATCAAAATTCCCCAATTAAGACATCGCATTGAACTGCAAAATGGGACCGTAGTAAACGGTGAAATTATTGAAGAAGATGATTTGGGAATAATTGTTCAAACAAGCATAGGACAACTTGCAATTGAAAAAGATAAAATTATTGATATTGTAGAAGATCTTCCTCCATCTGCAAAAGTTGAGCTGCTAGCTGAGCCTTTTGTAGATATTTATACTGATAGAGAAGAAATAGTTGGTTCGTTAAAAAATATAGGTACAAAGCGAGCTGATTTTGTGAGAATTATAGCAAGCCTGTGGTCGCCAACTACTCAGCTTCTATACAAGGATTCTGTTTTTGTTTCAGGTCAAAACACAAAATATTATACAGGCATTAAATCGGCTACTTCTTTAGAGCCAGGCTCAATGAGTGAATTTAAAATTATCATACCTCTTGATAGCAAAGATAAGGTTTCATACAGAACCTACGAGGTGAGATGGGAGTCTTATAAATAAACTACAGCAATCGTGTTTGATAAATATCGTGAATACGAATTAGCCCAACACACCTCATGTCATCTGCGATAACTGGTAAAACAGATATCTGTGACTCTCTATTCTCCATCAGAGTTAATACTTCTGACATCAATGAATTAATATTTATAGTGATTGGTTCGCGAGACATAACTTCTTCAACTTTTGAATTGTCAATATCTACGTTCTGAGCTAACGATCTTCGCAGATCACCCTCAGTAACAATACCTAAAAGTGAATTTTTTTCATCTAAAACTAATGCTGCTCCTTGCGGATTTTCTGTCATTTTTATAACAACATTGCGCAGGTTTGTTTCAAGAGAAACTATAGCTACTTTTTCAATAGGCTGCATAATATCTTTTACTGTGAGTTTCAAGCGCATACCTAAATCGCCAGCAGGATGAAGCTTCGCAAAATCTTCACGCTTGAAATTTTTATGACTCATTAAAACAGCAGCCAATGCGTCACCTATCGCTAGCGTGAGAGTAGTGCTCGCTGTTGGAACTATGCCTAAAGGGTCAACTTCACTTGAAACAGTGGCATCAATAGCTAAATCTACTTCATTTGATAGAACAGAATTCATATTACCAAGAATACCAATTAAAGGGGAATTAAAGTCTTTTAAAATAGGTATTAACCTAAGAATTTCATCCGTCGCACCACTTTTTGAGATAAGGATAGTAGGGTCACCAGGTGCATAAATACCTAGATCTCCATGCACAGCTTCAGCAGGATGCAGAAATACAGCTTTATTACCAATGCTGCAAAGAGTAGAGACAATCTTCTGGGCTATTAACCCAGATTTTCCCATTCCACTTATAACTATTTTACCTGGATGTTCATCAATTATTTTACAGGCTTCAACAACTTTATCAGAAATTCTATCAGCAGCAGAAATCATTTGCTCAGCTTCACCGATTAAAACATTTCTTGATACCAATTTTAAATCGTTTGTCATAATTCAATCTATGATTTGTTAAGAATTTTTAACATGATTGCATTTTGTGCGTGCATTCTATTTTCAGCTTGATCAAAAACTATTGAGTTTGATGACTCCATAACATTATCTGTAACCTCACGGCCTCTCTCCGCAGGAAGACAATGCATGAATAATGTGTCCTTTTTAGTGGAATTCATCATTTGAGAATTAACCTGAAAATTGCTAAAGATTTTTTCCCTGGAACTTGCTTCTTCTTTTTGGCCCATAGAAGCCCATACATCTGTATAAATGACATCAGCCCCTTTAACTGCATCATCAACATTGTGCGTTATTTTAATATTAGAAAATGATGCATTTTGAGCCAATTCAACAGTTGCGCTATCCGGTTCAAATCCTTTTGGGCATAAACACGTGAAATCCAAAGGAATGATTGATGCAAGATTTAACCACGAATTTACAATATTATTACCATCACCAACATAAACGACCTTAACATTATCTACAAAATTCAACTTCTCATAAATTGTTAAAAGATCAGCCATAATTTGACAGGGATGATTATAATCTGTTAATCCATTAACTACAGGAATAGTAGCACTTTCAGATAGTTCTAACATATGTTTATGTTCAAATAGTCTTGCCATTATCATGTCATTGTATCTACTGAGAACTCTTCCAACATCCTTTACAGATTCTCTTTTTCCAATGCCAATATCATTTGGACCTAAATATAGCGCATGGCCACCTAATTTAAAGAAACCGGTTTCAAACGAAACTCTAGTCCTGGCAGAGGGTTTTGCAAAAATCATTGCAAGAGACATCCCAAAAAAAGGCTGATAATCATCATTTACATCATTAACTCTTTTTTTTAAGCGTAAGGCAGAGTCAAGGAAACCATAAATCTCATCCTTATTATAATCACTTACATGAATAAAGTCCCTTTTCAAGTATTTTATTTTCCTTCAATTAGAAGCTTAAACAACTTGGAATCTGATGGCAAAACCAAAGTAGTTTTATCGTCGACTACTTTCTTGTAAGCATCAAGAGTGCGAACAAACTCATAAAACTTTGGGTCAGAAGAATAGGATCTTGCATAGACCTGAACAGCTTTTGCATCTCCCTCTCCCCTTATTTTTTCTGCTTCTTTATATGCATCAGCAAGAATAATTGTTTTGTCGCGATCGGTAGCTGCTCTAATTTTCTGTGCTTCTTCTGAACCTTCAGACCTAAATTTATTGGCCTGTCTTTTTCTTTCAGCTTCCATTCGGGCATAAATTGATTCTTCGTTTTCTGAAGGCAAATCTACTCTACGAATCCTAACGTCAATCACAGAAATTCCGTATGATAAAGTAGCCTTATTGCTAGCTTTAGTAACAACATCCATGATTTCCTCACGGTTTTGGGTAATGATTTCTACCATATCATGCGTTCCAAGCTCTCTTCTAAGCTCAGAGTAAACTATATCATCCATTCTGCTTTTTGCAGTCGGAATCGCTTGAACAGTTTTTAAAAATTGTAATGGGTCAACAATCTTCCATCTTACATAATTATCCACTATGAGAGATTTTTTATCTTTGCTTAAAATCTCTTCAGGAGGGGAGTCATACTCAAGAAGCCTATCATCGAACACAATTCTTTCTTGGAATGGAAACGGAAGTTTTGCATTGAACCCAGGTTCAGTTATAGTCCTAACCGGTTTCCCAAGTTGTAGTATGACAACTTGTTGTGTTTCATCTACTATGAATATTGAGCTTAGTCCAACTAATCCTAAGACTGGCAATATTAGTGCTAATAATCTTTTCATAATCTATTTACCCTCCTTTGCTTTAAGATTAAGAAGGTTTATCAAGTTGCTACCTTCTTTACCATCTGGAACAATTATTTTTTCTCGATTTGATAAAATTTCCTCTGCAGTTTCTAAGTACATTCTTGTCTCAGTTACTTCTTTCGATTTTCTATATTCTTTTAAGACAGAATTAAACTTAGACACATCGCCTTCAGCTCTTGCTATTCTAGCTTCTTTATAACCCTCAGCTTCCCGTATCTCAGCTTGTGCTTCACCTCTAGCTTTTGGAATAATATCATTTCGATATCCTTCAGCTTGATTTACCATTCTATTTTTGTCCTCTTTAGCAGAAGCTACATCTTTAAAAGCTGCAATAACTTGCTCCGGTGGACTAACATCTTGAAGCTGTACAGCAACAACTAAAATTCCAGTATCATATTTATCCAAAATATTTTGGATAAGCTCTTTGGACTCTTCTTGAATCATGAATTTTCCAGATGTTAATGCTTCGTCAATATTATGGCGCCCAACAACAGTCCTTAATGAGGCTTCTGAAGCTTGTCTAACAGTTAATTCTGGCTCAATAAAATTGAAGGTATATGCAACAGGGTCTTTGATCTTGTATTGTACAATCATTTCAGCATCAACAATATTTTCATCACCTGTGAGCATTAAGCTTTCCCTAGCAATTGTTTGATATTGATTTTTTCCAACAGTCCTAAATCCTATTTCAATGCGCTTGACCTCGGTAACTTTAGGAGTGCTAACTTTTTCAATGGGAAATGGAAAGTGATAATTCAAGCCAGATTGAGCTGCTCGAGAATATTTTCCAAATGTTTGCACAACTCCAACCTCGTCAGGTCCTACAACATATATACCTGTCAGCATCCACAATACTAAAGCTATGCCAACCAATGGAAAAACACCAAGTGATAGCTTAGGTATCTTAATTTCTTGATCACCAATAATTATTCGTTTATAAGCCATTATTTACCTTTCTAATTAGTTATCTGACGCCGTAACCGAGCGACAGGTAATTTTAATTGTTCTCTATATTTTGCAACGGTTCTTCGTGCTATAGGATATCCTTTTTCTTTAAGTTTGATAGCAAGATCTGTATCCGTTAATGGTTCTTGTTTTACCTCATCCCTAATTAATTGTTTCAATAAATTTTTTACAAGCTTAATACTTACTTCTTCACCATTTACAGAATTAAGCTTACCTGAGAAAAAAGATTTTAACTCAAAAATACCATATGGAGTATCTACATATTTATTTCTTGTTGAGCGACTAATTGTTGAAATATCCATATTCAATTTATTAGCAATATCTTTCAATTTCATCGGTCTTATCAATGAAGTATCTCCATTAAAAAATTCGGACTGATTATTTATTATTTCTTCCATCACTCTTGTAAGGGTAGACTGTCTTTGTTCGATTGCTTGAATCAGCCACGTCGCAGAATCAAATTTTTGACTAAGATATTTCTTAGTTTCTTTTGATGATTTTTTATTTTTTATCGCTTCTAAGTATTTTGTGTTTAATGAAATATTTGATACCCATGAATCATTAACAGAAATTTTCCACTTATTGTTTTCCAGAGTAATTATTAAATCAGGAATAACTGAATCATTATGTCCTTTTAATTTTCCTTCTCCTGGATAAGGGTTTAGCCTTTTAATATCATTAATAATTTTATTTAGTTCTTCATTATGAATTCCAAGTGCATCAACAATTTTCTCATATTTATGATTTACAAAATCTTCAAAATGCTCAGATAAAACCATTCTATGATTTTCATATTTTTTTTCAGGAATTTGTAATATTAAGCACTCTTTTAAGTTGCGCGCTCCTATCCCTGGGGGGTTTAGCTTTTGAACTAAGAATAATATTTCCTCAACCTTTTCACTAGAAACATTTAATTTATCTGCTATCAGAATTGCATCTAATGTGAAATATCCATTCTCATCAAGATTCCATATGATTTCTTCTGCTATACTTTCATCGCCTTTTGATAAATTAAATTCATTTAACTGCTTTGAGAGATCTTGAAGAAAATCTAATTGCTCAACGATTGGAATATCATCCTTATTGGATTCATTGCTATAAATATTGTGAGGTTCGTATTCGTCTGGATCATCTTCATAGTCTATGTCGTCTTTTGAATCAAAAGTTTCTTCTTCGCCAGAACCATCTGAATGTTCAAGCAATGGATTGCTTTCGAGCTCCTCAAATACCTTGTCCTCAAGAGAATTTGTATTAAGCTGAAGAATTAACGTTTGAAGAATTTGTTGCGGAGAAAGAGATTGATTTAATGATTGTTTTTGTTTGATGGCAGGCATTACAACGAGAAACTTTCTCCAAGGTACAATCTTCTTGCTTCTTCATCATTTGCAAGAAATTCTGAAGTACCTGATTTAAGTATTTTACCGTCAAACAGCAGATATGATCTATCAGTGATAGATAGCGTTTCTCTAACATTATGATCAGTGATTAGTACTCCAATATTTTTTTGCTTTAGCGAACTAACTATAGATTGAATATCTTCAACTGCAATTGGATCAACTCCAGCAAATGGCTCATCGAGAAGGATAAAATCAGGATCCATTGCCAAAGTTCTTGCTATTTCAACCCTTCTTCTTTCTCCCCCAGACAAGTTTCCACCATTACTTTTTCTAATATGCTCGATAGATAAATCACTCAATAATCGATCTATTTTATTTTTTTGCTCTTCTTTTGTAAAACTACTCATCTCAAGAACAAGTCGAAGATTGTCTTCAACAGTTAACTTTCTAAAAATTGACTCATCTTGAGGTAAATACCCAATACCAAACCTGCTTCGCTGATACATTGCTTTCCTAGTTATATCCATTCCATCTAAATAGATTGACCCTTCAGTAGGTTTGATCATTCCAGTTATCATATAAAAGGTGGTTGTTTTACCAGCACCATTTGGACCAAGTAGCCCAACTATTTCTCCCTTATTTACCTCAAGATCAACTTCTCTTACAGCCCAAAAATCTCCGTACTTTTTGCAAAGCTTTTCAGCGCTCAATTTTTTGTGGTTATTGCTCATCTGATCCATCATGAAAAACACCAGTGGGTTGCATTATTTCCCAATTATTTAGCTCAATATCCGATTTAAATCCTATGCCATATAATGTGTCATTTTGTTCAGTAATAAAAACAACTCTATCATCCGTAAAAACTTTTTCTTCAACATTATCCCAAGAAAGTGTATCAGTAAATAAGGACACACCGCTATCCGACACTACAACAACATTTCCCATAGCTATCAAAAAATCTTTAGACTCATCAATTTCCGCTATTTCAGATTTTAAATTACTTGTATATATCTCTTCTTCATTAAAAAAGTCAGCGTCCACTTTTTGATCAAGTAATATATATTGACGTTGTTGGTATTTTTGCAAGTGACCAGATTTAATAACAGCTCTCTTTGAACCCTTGTTTGTTAGTGTTATTGTTGCATTCCAACTTTCAGCATCAGGTAATCCATCGCGCGTTTCGCCAATCTTATTCAATTCGGTATTGTTGCAAGCAAAAATAAAAAGACATAAAATTGTTAAACGGTTCACTTTTGCTCAAAAACTTTATTTTTTAGTTTCAAAATTACTTGCTCTAACCTTCCCTGCTCATTTAAAATCCATTCTACTGCTTCACGAAAAGCTCCTTCGCCCCCTTGTTTATCTGTAACGTGAACTGAGGCTTTTTTACATAGATCAACAGCGTTTTGAGTTGCAATTGGTACCGCCACCTTCTCCATTACAGGTATATCAATCAGATCATCTCCAACATATGCAATTTCAGAATCCTTAAGATTGTACTTTAATTTCAATTCTTCATAGGGAATTATTTTATTGAGAGTTCCATTGTATAAATCTTCAATTTTAAGTTCTGCTGCACGAAGTTCAGTAGCAACAGACTTTCGGCCTGATATGAGAGCAAGTTTTATTCCAGAAACTCTTAAGAGGGCAACCCCAGTACCATCATTTACGTTAAATTTTTTCATCTCATAATTTTCATTTCCTATATAAACACACCCATCTGTCCATACTCCGTCAATATCAGAAATGATCATTTTTATTGAATTAATATTATAACTCATTAGTTAACTGCCTCATAAACTTTCAGTAAAGTCTGGAGAATATTTTCAAGTTTGTCAATAGGCCATTGAGTTGAGGCATCTGATTTTGCATTTTTTGGATTATCGTGAACCTCCATAAATACGCCATTACATCCAGCAGCAACTGCTGCTTTAGCTAGAGTTGGTATCATTTCCCGCTGTCCTCCTGTTATATTCTTATCACCTGGCAATTGAGCAGAATGAGTTGCATCAAAAATGACAGGGTAGCCGGTTTGACTCATAACAGGTATGGATGTCATATCAGATACGAGACTATATCCGAAAGAAGTTCCTCTTTCAGTTAAAATAATATTTTTATTTCCAGTAGATTCAATTTTTTCGGCGGCATGCTTCATTTTACCCGGAGCTAAAAATTGACCTTTTTTAATATTGACTGTCTTTCCTGTTGTCCCAGCTGCTAATAAGAGATCAGTTTGTCTACATAAAAAAGCAGGAATTTGAAGAACATCACAAACCTCAGCAACTGAGCTACACTGGTCAGGTAAATGGACATCTGTAAGCACAGGTATTCCCAATTCTCTTTTTACATCAGCAAGAATTGATAAACCTTCGTCTAATTTATCTGGACCACGAAATGATCCAATAGATGACCTATTCGCCTTATCAAAAGAACTCTTAAAAATTAATGGAATGCTTAATGCATTTGTAACTTTTTGAATCTGTTCAGCCATTTTAAGACTGTGATCTCTGGACTCAATAACGCAAGGCCCTGCAATCAAAGGAAAAGACCCATTTTCATATTTTACATTACCAATTGAAATAGTATTCATATTTTAATTTTTCTTTTTATTTAAATGTTTTACGGATGCATTAACGAACTCTCTAAAAAGCGGGTGAGCTTTACTTACCCTACTTTTAAGTTCCGGGTGAAATTGACCAGCCACATACCAAGGGTGATCCTTAAGTTCAATAATCTCAACAAGATTTAGATCAGAGTTTTCTCCAGATATCACCAATCCTTTTTTTGTTAATCTATCGCGAAACCTATTATTGACTTCCCATCGATGACGATGGCGCTCAGAAATGCTTGCTCTTCGATATGCAGAATACGCCTTGGTGCCTTTTTTTATTTTGCACGAATATGCTCCAAGCCTCATGGTTCCACCTTTTGCCTTAATTGCTTTTTGTGATTCCATGAGGTCAATTACGGGGTATGGTGTTTTTTTATTAAACTCGGTGCTATTTGCACCATTAAGGCCGCAAACATTTCGAGCAAATTCGATAACCGCACATTGTAGCCCTAAACAAATTCCAAGAAAAGGAACATTATTCTCCCTCGCGTACTTGCATGAAATTATTTTTCCTTCTGATCCTCTAGATCCAAAACCTGGCAAAAGCAGAATCCCATCCATCCTACTAAAAGCCTTTTCAGCATCTGAATCATTTTTTATTTCTTCTGTAGCAACCCAATGAATATTGACTCGTGCATTATTTTCAACGCCAGAATGAATAAACGATTCAAGTACGCTCTTGTATGCGTCTGGAAGTTCAGTGTATTTACCACACATCGCAATATTTACATTATACTTAGGGTCTTTATATTTTTTAATAAAGGTTTTCAGGTAGGATACATCAGCTCTGCCTGGTAACTGAAGACGATCCATTATTATTTCTGATACATTTTGATTATACAAGGTAAGTGGAACTTCATAAATACTTTTTACCTCTGAGCCTTCAATTACATGGTCTGGGTTTAAATTTCCAAACAAACCAATCTTATTCCTCACATCTTTTGTAAGTTTGTGATCAGTTCTACATAAGATCATATCTGGGGATAAACCTATCTCGCGCAACTTCATGACTGAGTGCTGTGTGGGCTTGGTCTTTAATTCTTCACTTGCTTGAATGTATGGTACGAGCGTTACATGCATCATCGTATGGTTGTGGTATCCCACTTCAAGAGAGAGTTGTCGAATCGCCTCCATAAATGGCAAACTCTCAATATCGCCGACTGTTCCACCAACCTCACAAATAACAACATCAAATTTCTTTGGTTTATTTATCGCCTTGATTCTGGAAATAATTTCATCTGTAATATGCGGAATTACTTGAATTGTAGCGCCTAAATAATCGCCACGCCTCTCTTTTTCTAAAACTGTGCTATAAACTTGACCGGTGGTTGTGTTATTTATCTTTCCCATATCTACATCAATAAACCTCTCATAGTGGCCAAGGTCTAAATCGGTCTCAGAACCGTCATCCAAAACAAAAACTTCGCCATGCTGATATGGGTTCATGGTTCCAGGATCAACATTCAAATATGGATCTAATTTTAAAATGGTAACTTTTAATCCGGCACTTTTTAATAGGTAGCCTATTGAAGCAGCGGCAATACCCTTACCAAGCCCGGATATAACACCACCCAAAACAAAAATATATTTTACTGGTTTTGCTTTTGCCATATCTACTTTTTCAACTCGCTTATATCTTCCAATGTGTCTATACCCTTATTTACTCTATCAGTCAAAACAACTTTTATAGAAATTCCGTTATCGATAGCTCTTAACTGTTCTAGTTTATATTTTTTTTCATTTATTGATATATCCAGATTGGTGAATTTATCTAAAATATCCTTACGGTATGCGTAAATGCCTGCATGGTGATAATATCCCCCAGATTCAATTTCCAGTGGTTTTCGTCTAAATGCTAATGCAAATCTTTCAGCATCTAATAAAACCTTAACAGTGTTTATATCATTAATGCTATCAGCACTTAGCTCTTTACCTGCAACGGTTGCCATTTCTACAAGAGGGTCTTCAAATTCATTGATCAATCTATCTATTAAATTGGGATCTAAAAAAGGCTCATCTGCTTGAAGGTTCACAATGACATCTGCATCAGTATCCTTTGATACTTCGCTTACTCTGTCCGTCCCTGAGGAATGACTTATGTCCGTCATCACAGTCTTTACTTTCCATTTCTTTAATTCATTAACTGTTTCTGCGTCATCAACAGCTATAATAACATCGTCAATTAATTCTGATGTTTTTGCATTCTCATATACATGCACCACCATAGGCTTTTCATCAATTGGAAACAAAATCTTTTTAGGAAATCGCTTTGAGTGCAAACGAGCTGGTATGACTGCAATACATTTCATTGTGTTTGTGCTTTGTTGATTAAGGGGTAGCGATTTGAATAGCAAGCTAATAATTTAACTGGTTCAATGCTGTTCAATGCGTTAATCATTATATTTGACACTTAAAGAGGTGTTTAAATTTATAAGAACTGTTGGGTTGCTACAAGAATGTTTGAAATAAGTTTTTATTCAAAACGCATAGATTCAACGGGATCTAAATTTGCAGCTCTCCATGCAGGATAACTTCCAAAACCTATACCAATAATAGAGCAACTAATAACTCCATAAATAGCCCAATCAATTGGTATTACTGCAGGAACTTTTGCTACTAATGAAATAACATTTCCAGCTGCTATACCAAAAATCACTCCAATTATTCCGCCTATTTGACATAAAAAGACAGATTCGGTTAGAAATTGAAACAATATATGTCTTCTAGTTGCCCCTATAGCTTTTCGTATACCAATCTCTTTAATTCTTTCAGTCACGGATACGAGCATTATATTCATAATTCCTATTCCAGCGACAATTAATGCTATAACGCTTATAGAAAATGCAAAAATCTTAATGGATCCAGTAAACGATCCAAAGGTCTCCATTAATTCGTCATTGGTAGTGATCTCAAAATCGTTCTCTTCTCCAGGTGGTACCTTTCGTATTGCTCTTAGCGCACCAATCACTTCATCCAATGTTTCACTGTACAATTCAGAGGATTCGGATTCAACGGTAATGCCCAAAGAATATGACTTACCTCTAAAGCGTTGTAAAAAGGTGGTCACCGGCATAAAGACATAATTATCTTGGCTTTGACCAAAAGATTGGCCTTGCCTTTCAGTGACTCCAACAACGGTAAAGTTGATCCCATTAAGCTGAATTACCTTTCCTAGTGGATCCTCAAATGGAAATAGAACGTCAACAACATCAGCTCCAATGATACAAACACTGCGTGATAGGTGCACGTCTTCCTCAGTCAAGTTTCTACCATCTGCAATATACGTATTGACGGTTCTCAAAGTGCCATAATCTCCGCCAGAAACTCTAGGAGCTTGTTTTGTCTTTTTATCTTTGTATGTTACAACTCGTACGTTCTGTGTTTCATCCCCACCACTGACAAGTATTGGTAGCTTAGCGCGCTCTTTTAATTGAAAATATTGATCTAGATTAATATTTTTTCTATTTCGATACTTTTCATTTCTTCCAAACTGAATTGCAGGATCTTTGGTTATTAAAAAAGTATTGGTTCCAAACACATTTAAACCAGACTCAATAGAGCTTTCAAGTGTTTTAATTGCAGTCATAACGCTAATGACTGAAAAAATACCAACCGATATTCCTAAAAGAGTAAGCGTCGATCTTAGTTTGTTTGCACGAATAGCATCAAAGGTCATGCGGATACTCTCACGTAAAATACTTTTTATCTGACTGCTTAAAATCACTTTTATTCATACCTCAGTGCATCAATCGGGTCAAGCCCTGCTGCTTTATAGGATGGTATCAGACCAGCAGTAATTCCAACAAAAATGCTTAATGATATTGAAGTTATTGCAAGCCAAATTGGCATTGTTGAAGGGAAAAATTGATTTATTACTAAACTTAAAATATATGCAAAGGATAGCCCAATTAACCCTCCAATTACGCAAATCATGGTAGCTTCCATTAAAAATTGAGTCAAGATCATATTCTTTGTCGCGCCAATTGCCTTTCGAACACCAATTTCCTTGGTCCTCTCTTTAACAGAAACGAACATGATATTCATGATTCCTATTCCTCCGACAACAAGAGATAGGATTGTTATAAAGATACCCACTCCACCAATAGCAAACTTTATAGAATTATATATGTTTTCAAAAGCTACCGTTTGGTTAACAGCAAAATCATCCTTTTCAGTGGGCTTCAGTCCTCTAATTTGTCGCATAATACCATAAATTTCGTCTTTTGACTCTTCAATTTTATCATCCGGTATTTTTACACTAATTCTTAAGAAACCTCTTCGTGAAAACAATCTCTGAGTTGCGCCAGAAGGTATAATAACCTGCGTATCAAAGCTGAATAAGCCTAAAAACTTTCCCTGTTTTTCCATCACTCCCAGCACACGAAACCTTATGCCATCTATTTTAAAGTTTTTTCCTATAGGGTCTTCATTGGGGAATAGATTCTCTGCTACATCATACCCTAATAGAGCTACTCTAGCACCAGACCTATCTTCACCATTTGTAAAGAATCTTCCAGTCTCAACACCATAGTTTGTTGTTTTTAAATATTCAGTGGTTGTTCCAAAAATCTGAGAGCGTGCTCCTAAATCTCCTCTTGATAAACTTGCACCTCTCTGCATTACTGGAGCAACGGCCTCTGCATATTTTGATCTATTCTTAATCTTATCAACATATTCTAATCTAATTCTTGGCCTATTGCGAACTTCCCACCAATCTTGACCGCCAAACCATTCCCATCGACTTATTGATAGCACGTCTTTTCCTAAAAAATCCATACTCTTTTCAAACCCTCTATCTAAACCTGAAATTAGGGTACCCATAAGAGTTACTGTGAGAATGCCGATAATAATACTAAGACCCGTTAAAAAAGATCGAATTTTGTTTGATAGGATTGAATCAACTGCGATTCTAACGCTTTCGAAAAAGAGAGAAAACACTATAAGGCCTTTATCATATTTTCATTTGCGCGGTCTTCCTTAATCTTGCCGTCAAAGATGGTAATGATACGATTTGCGTGCTTGGCAATTTCCTTTTCATGAGTAACCAGTATGATCGTATTACCTTTAGTGTATAAATCATACAAAATTTTCATAATCTCAATCCCGCTTTTGGAATCTAAATTTCCAGTTGGTTCATCTGCTAAAATTATAGATGGCGTATTTACTAAAGCTCTCGCTATTGCAACTCTTTGTCTCTGTCCACCTGATAATTCATTAGGTTTATGATCAAGCCTATCTCCCAATCCTACTGAAATCAGCGAAGATCGTGCTATTTCAAGCCTCTCAGCCTTAGGGGTATTTGAATAAATAAGCGGAACCTCAACATTGCGTAAAGCGGTTGATCTTGGAAGCAGGTTAAATGTCTGAAATACGAAGCCGATTTTTCTATTACGAATTGAAGCAAGCTGGTCATCGTCCATTTCATGAACGAGCTCTCCTTCGAATTGATAAGTCCCATCTGTTGGGGTATCAAGACATCCAATAATATTCATTAATGTAGATTTACCGGACCCCGATGGGCCCATAATTGAAATATATTCGTTGGGTTTTATTGATACATCAATGCCATCAAGCGCTTTTACTAGCTCTCCACCAACATCATAATGGCGTTTGATCTGATTCAATGAAATTAAGTTTGACACTCAGTCGGACTTATTTTTCTTTTCTGATTTTAATTTCACAAGAGCGTTGTGTTTTAATTCCCTGCTTATAGATTTGTAGCTACCAGTAACTATCTTGTCTCCCAGCTTAAGACCATTCAAAACTTCATAATCTGTCTCACTTGATATCCCAACTATAACGGGCCTTACGTGAACATATTTTGTGCCTTTTTTTGCTTTTTTGAAGGGTTTCTCAAATTTGTTTTTTGGTGAAGATTCACCGCGATCAACTAAACCCTCTGAATCTTGGATAATAAAAACCAATTCCTCCATTTCAGCTTTAGCGCCTTTTTTATCAAAAACATCTTTAGGTTTATCTCCTATTTCAATTAATTCAATCCCTTTTTTTCTCGCGGTCAAGCTTTGTATCGGTATGGTTAAAACGTTTTCCTTTTTATCGGTAACAATGTCAACGGTTGCGCTCATACCTGGGCGTATATTATCAGGAACATTGATCATTCTTACTTTAACTTGAAAGTTGGTTACTTGCTGTTGAGAGCCCATACCGGTGACCTGTGGTACCAATGCAACTTCATTGACAACTCCGTAGAAAAGTGTATCTAAAAAGGCATCTATTTCTATTTCTGCTGTATCCCCTTTTAATATAGATACGACATCATTTTCATTCACATCAATAATGACTTCCATTTTTGACAAATCTGCAATCACCATTAAAACTTCTGCTTGAAACATTCCGCCTAAGGCCATTTCACCAATTTCTTTATTTATCTGAGTAACAATTCCATTTTGTGGTGAAGTTATTTTGGCTCTGTCAAGTTCATCCTTTCGAGATTCAAGATTTGCCCTTGCTTGTTCAAGTTGACTATTGGCTATTTCATAAGATGCCTGAATTGCCTCAAGCTCTTGATCAGATGCTAGGTTTTGATCATACATAGTTTCAATTCTTTTTTTGCTAGCAACTTCTTGCTTTAACCGTGCTTTAGCAGAACGCACGGATGACATGGCTGCATTATAATTTGAAAGAAGCTGTTTCCTGTCTAACGATATGAGTAGCTGACCTTTGTTAACATAATCACCTTCTTTAACTGTTATCGATTCAATCCAAGCCGATGAGGTGGAAGAACTTATTTTAACTTCAGTTTCAGGTTGAATGGTCCCACTGGCATTAACCTTTTGAATCACGGTATTGTATTTAACTACTTCCGTTTCGACGCTTACTGCATCTTTATCGTCTTGATTTAGGCTTAAAATTATTGTCGCAATTACAAATACAATCGCGATAGCAATTATAATCCATTTTCTTTTTTTAGATCTATTTTTGTCCGGCACATTAACTCCTAATTATTTTCTTGTTCAACATCTAATGTTCCAAGTAAGGCTTTTAAATTGGCTTGTTGAATAAATGCATCATATTTAGAACGCACTAGAGATGATTTTGCTTGCACCACAGAAACCTGTGCGTTTAACACTTCTAAAATGGTTGTAGACCCTTGAGAATATCGTACTTGAGAAAGCTTTAAGTCTTCTTCGGCAGATTCTAAGACTGTTTCATTAATCGGTATTATTTCACTGAAGTTTTGCAATTGATCAATGAGATCTTTTAATTGAACAGATATATCCTCAAGCTGCGTTAAATATTCAGACTCCTGTTTGTTTACAGTGAGCTTGGCCTTTTGAATTCGGGTTGATATTGTATTTCCGCTATACAGTGGAAGCGATATAGAAAGAGAGGTATTTGTTCTCTGATTATCCCCATAGCTATTTGAAACTGCATCACTTATACTCTCAGCGGTTCCAAAAGCGCTTGCAGATATACTAATATTAGGCATTCGCGATCCTTTAGCGATTTTCGTTCCAATCTTAGCGGCAACAATTTGGTACTGCTTTGCCTTTATACTAGGATTAAATTTTTGAATCAATTCAAATCCTGTTTCAAATTCAGGAATTATTTCAAGAGGCCTCTCTACATCGCTTATGCTGAATTCATCATTAGTATTTATTAAACCCATAGCATTTTTAAGATTACGATATGCGCTTTTCAAAGAAGCATCATTACTTATTAAATCTACCCTGGCCTGTCCAAATCGAACTTTAGCTTTCAGTAAATCGGTTTTCTTAGCTGATCCCAAATCAAACTTTTGCTCTACTAATGCTAGCTGTTGCTGTGAGCTCATCAAATTAGATCTTGCCACGCCAAGCAGTTGCATTGCTTTTAAATAGTTAAAATAAGCAAAATGAACATTTCGAATAATGTTTGTTTTAATTTGTCTATTGAACTGGTCTGATATCTTGTAGTTATTTTTTGCAAGGCTAATATTATTCCACCAAACACCACCGTCATATATATTTTGATTAATAGATATGTTTGAAGATGCTGAGGTAATACTACTTACATCTGACAATATTTCGCCTGATGACTGATTGAACCCTACTGTTTGCTCAGGGAATCGGGATTCTGTCATGGTGGTTGACGCACGCAAAGATGGGAGAATTCCACTATAAGAACTTTTTATATCCTGCTTAGAAGACCTCAGATCAAGAGCGGACGCTTTAAGAGCCTCTTTGTTTTGCAATGCTATTTCTACTGCTTTTTCAAGAGTGTAGTTTTGAGAATAGCAGATTGAAATTGCTAAAAATACCAGTGCTTTCATTTTATTAATTAAGCGCCACCAAGTCCAGCAAAGAATGCTCCTATGGCAGAAAAGATTATTAAACTACTAATCCATAAAATGCCTAGAGTCTTGATTGTATTATTGATTTTAGAGTTATAAAGAAATGTAAACCCCACTGCAGTTAAGTACACGCGCCATAAGGCAAATATATCTAACCCGCTTAAAAAATTATTAATAAAACTACCCTGCTCCCCAATCCCTAGAGCTCCTAATCCAGTAAAAATCATCATATTGTCAGTAGAATACTGGATGGGTGTTTTAACCAAATATTCAATAACAGATGGGAGATAAGAAAAAGAAGCAACTGTAAAAACTGCTCCTAACTTATTTTTTGAACCTAAAAATACGTTGGAGAACAACATGGAAAATAATGACCAAAATAAGACTCTAACTGGCCAGGAAATTGCAGAACTAATATAAATAAAAACAGCAGTAGGCCCAGAGTTTGAGTAGATACGATCGTATTGAGATCCGAGTATCTCTTGTTTCTGCTCCTCCGTTATATTGGAATTATTATTTAAACTTTGCTGAATCTGATCCCATTGAAGGTCTGCGATTTGATCAGAAAGTACCATGGATGATATTACTGCTAAGATCATGATTATCGATAGCGGAGCTAAGGCTTCCTTAGGACTATAATGTTCACAAATTTTTTGAAAGGTTTCTTTGGGCGCTGTGAGCGTATTTATTATTGAAGAAAGCATGTATTTATCCTTTAATGAACTGAACTAAACCTAACAAATTAACGACAAGAAAAAAAACATGTTCCTTCAAGAAAAACTTTATTCGGTTACGATAAATTTTCCTCCAGTTCGATAGATAGGATAATTAAAATATTTCTCTGAGAACTCATCATAACCTGAATCAAGCGCATCTAAAAGATGTTCTGGGACATTATCATTGCTTTCAATAATTACATATGGAATAGCCTCATATGTTCCTGCAGGAAGAATAGAATTAAGAGAATCGTCAATAACTTTAAAATTTACAAGAAATTCTCTGTACGGTTTATCAATAACTCTCTTTATTGTAGCTGCAGTATCGGGATTGAAAGATAAAACTAAATCGCCTGAAGATATGTCTTTAATCAATAGCCCAGAGTAAATTGTTGGCTGACGAGGTAGCTCCAGACCTTTTAAATAGAAAAAAATATCACTCCTATCAGGAGTAGCATTAATTGTTATTTTAATATCTTCTTGAAAATTTTTTGGAAAAGTGTTGGGTCTTACTTCTGTATTAACCTGAACCATTCTTTTAAGGCTCACTTTTTTTCTTAATTCTCCATCAATTTTAATTACTCTATCATCATTTAATATTTCGCCGCCAGCAAAGGTTATCTCAACTGTTGAAATTTCATAATTAGACATATAAAAATATAAAATGTAATCTCCATCAACAATCCCTCCCCCATTTGGCGAACTGGCAGCTGGAAGCTCCAACTCAAATGATCCATCTGCGCCGCTTAATGCACTAATCCCTAATTGATTTGACCAAATAAAAATACCACTATGATTTCCTTCAGGATATAGCTCGACACCTTCTAGATTAATAATTCCGTTTATTTTTCGATGAGGGATACTGCTTTTTGAAGAAAAGGGGTTTTCTTCGCAGGAAAAAAGAAATAAAAAGATAGCTGAAACAATTATAATTTTTCTATTCATAGCTCTAAACTAATAGTTAAATATTTTCTGGTATCTCTTAATAGCAAACCATCAAGAGAGATTGTATTTTTTTTGAGGTTACGACCTGAATATGAGATTTGCCCTTTTGCAATATTGAAATCTACATCAATCGTCATATGCAAATCATAATTTGAAAAAGCGGGAAGTTCAATTTCGTTATACCCTTTTTCAGGTACTAATATTAATCCTGTTTGTTCACCCTCTTGAAAAACTCGAGCTCCTATTATAAGCCAATTCCATTTTGATGTAGTATTTATAGTTAGCTTGTACGGTGATTTAAATGGGAAAGCGCTTAAATCAGAAATATTGTAATTAGATAAACCAATTTCCCCTGTAAACTTTCCACCGTATGTTTTTGCTTTTGCTTTTACTTCCAAGCCAGACATTGTAGCAATTTGCACATTCTCAAAATAAGCTATAGGCATACCTAAGAGAAAAGTGGAACGCATTTTATTTAGGTAGTCATTACGAAATATACTGGCTTGTAATTCTAGCTGATCTACATTTTCCATTGTTTTTGGTTGGGTAAGTATATTTATACCAATCTCTAATGATTTCATTTTTTCGGGTTTTAATCTACGCTGGTCAGGTTCCATAAAAGTTAATTGGCTGATTTGCTGTTGCAATGAGGGAAATTTTATATTATTTCCCGTTGTTGCCCAGTAAGCCATTGTCATTCCAGGTGCACGCTTAGATGCAATTGTTGAAATTTTAAAAATACTGTTAGACCATTGGTTATTTCCAAAATCAACTAAGGACGAAATTTCAGATAAATCATATATCTCTTTTCTATTTACCAAACTATCGCTCTGATCTCTAACAAAGTCATATCGATAGCTTACATCAAGATCAGTAAGCCATTGACCTATATCATCACCTTTTGAGTGTAGTTTAAGAACTGTTGCAAAACCTGCATGCTGACGATTTATTTGAGCACCTTTAAGACCTAATTGTACAGTGTTATTTAAACTCTGATCATCGAAAAGATTTAATTTGGAATCTTCAGCTTGCGCTCCAAACATCCATTCAACTTTATTGAGATTTATATATTTTCTAGCATCAACTTTATTTGAACTATGATCTAATGATCTGCTAATATATCCTCGCTGATTGCTAAGATCTTGAGCTTCAGATAAGTTGTGCGACGCAAAAGCAAGCTCAACCTCTCCAAGAAACCATAACACTCCATCATAGCGAACACCAGCAAGTTGATTGGTTGAATTAATTGTGTTTTGATCTCGAGTGTTATCAAATATCTGCTTGTCATTTGTAAAATTCCATTCGAGATTTCCATTTACGAATTTATTTTTTAAACGATTAGTCATATCAAAGGCAGAATGAGATAAACTTGAGTTAAGACCTGGTGATTCAATTTGAGAATCTTGAAAAATTCGTTTATACGAACCTCGTTTTTGATTTATAGAAAGGAAAGAATTTTTAATTTTTAATTGACCATTAGCATTCCAGAAACCAGAATCATAGGAACCAAACTGTTGAGAGATCTTCACATTCTTATCTTTTGTATTCTTTGGTACTATATTGATTACGCCAGAGAACGCATCGGAGCCATACAGAACTGAATGTCCACCCTTTACAATTTCAATTTGCTCAATATTTTGCATATCGATAAGAGATAAATCAAAAACATTGTCATAGGGACGATTTAACCTAAATCCATTGTATAAAACTAAAACATCGTCCGCATTACCTCCGCGAATTGAAACAGTTTTTCTTCCAGAAAGAGACTCTTCAATTTGAACGCTTTGGTCTGTTGCAAGTAAATCTCCGGCATCCACATAAGCCCTTAAAGCAAAAGCATCTGATTGAATGATTGAAACTGTTTGCGGCAGATCTTTTTCTATAGCAGGCTTTCTTTTTATTCCTGATGTTTCTATTGCCTCAAACTGAAGAACTCTGGGTTGAAGAAGGATATTTGACCGTGACATTAAACTGTCAAGGCTGATACGAAATTGATCGTATCCAATATGCTTAAACTGAATTATTTGGCTGCTATTTAAGTCTTTTATGTCTAGAGAAAATTGACCATTTGAATCAGTCGAGGATCCAGCATTCTTATCAACTATGATAATATTGACTCCAGACAAACGAATTCCAGTTATTTTATCAGAGACCGAACCTTCAACAACCTGTCCAAAGCAAAAGGAAGCATTTATAAGAGCTGTAATTATAATTTTTTTCATTTTAATCTACTTTGGTTTTGAGTGAATTGATTTTTTATTTTGGACAAATATTCAATCGCTTCTTCGTGTGAATTTTCTATTTTTCCATCAAGTATAGCCTCTTCAATTCTAGATTTTATTTTTCCTATAGTCTTACCAGGGCTCAAATTAAGAATTTTCATTATTTCTTTCCCTCTTACAGGAGACTGAAATGCTTTCATTTTATCACGCTCACTCACATCTAGCATTTTAGATTCAACTCTTTCAAAATTAGATAGATACTTTTTGATTTTATGTGGGTTTTTTGTGGTGATATCAGCTCGGCATAGTGTTAAAAGATCAGTAACATCTTCACCTGCAGCCACCATTAATCTTCGTACAGCTGAATCACTTATTTCCTTTTTTGCTAAAGCTATTGGGCGCAGATGTAGCAAGGTAAGTTTTTTCAAATACTCTCTTAAGTTATTTGAAAGCTTCATCCTAGCAGCAACTTTATTTAACATCCGCTCTCCAATTGCATCATGACCATGAAAGGTGTACCCTTTTCTTGGATCGATCATCCTTGTGTTAGGTTTAGCTATATCATGCACAAGAGCAGCAAATCTTAACTTCATCTTTTTTGATAGAGCAGCGGCATTATCGACTACTTCCATTGTATGATAAAAAATATCCTTATGATGCCACTCCTTGGATTGATCCATCCCATACATAACATCAATTTCAGGAAATATCATTTTCATTAAACCTGTTTCTTGCAGAATAATTAATCCAGTTGAGGGTTTATCTGTTGACAAAATTTTGGTGAACTCATTAGTAATGCGCTCCTGCGATACAATTTTAATCCTGTCAGCTTGAAGCTTCATAGATTCAATACTTTTTTCATCAATTGTAAAATCTAGTTTTGATGCGAAATAAGCAGCTCGAATCATTCGAAGAGGATCTTCTGAATACGTTTTATCGGGGTCCAATGGAGTGATCAGTCTTTTTGATTCGAGGTCGCTTAGTCCATTGTAGGGATCATGGAGCTTGCCAAAGTCTTCTGGTGCTATGCTTACAGCCATAGCATTGATTGTGAAATCGCGCCGAATTAAATCACCTTTTAAATCTGTATACTTTATGGTTTTTGGTTTTCGAGATTCAGAGGAATATGTTTCCTGTCGCGCGGCGGCAATCTCTATTGCTATTGGTTTATTAGGTATATGTGCAGTAGAGAATTTGTGAAATGGTACAATTTTTGAAATTCCAATTTCGTCAGCAACTATTTTTGCAAATTCTATCCCATCACCGATGACCATTAAATCAACTTCTTTAATTTTCTTGCCAAGGATCAAATCTCTTACTACGCCACCAACCCCATATACTTTTTTATTTGAAGTATCAGCAATTTCTCCAACTTTCCTCAAAATAGAAAGAACGTCGGGCTGGCTTTCAATTAAATCTTTTATATTGTCCATGGTAGAAATTAATACAATTATTCTTGAGGAATGGCATGATATAGGTTTTATCTATTAGTTTCTCATATGAGATTATTTTTATCATTAATAATATGTTCTTCGATCCTTTTAGGCCAATTTGGCAAAGTAGAAGTAAAAGTAGATGACAGATTGCTTAGAAACAGCGAAAAGCAAAAGGTCTCAACAATCACAAATGAGGTATCTAGATTTTTTTCGAAACATACCTGGAATGAAGAATTCCAAGAACTAAAGATTCCTTTACATATTTCAATAGCATTCCAAGGCGTAGCGCAAAAGGGGGGCATGGAAACGTTTCACGCTCAAGTCCTTATTTCAGATGGGATGGATTTAAGGTACTTTGATAAATCCCTTCAATTTTATTATAATGCTGGTAGTGCTATTTATTACGATCCTGTTTTATTTGAACCCTTGGGTAGTTTTTTAGCATTTTACGCTTACATTATTTTAGCTGGCCATATGGATACGTATGATTTTTATGGTGGAAATTTAGGTTATGATCAAGCTAGAGAAATTGTATTAAGAGGAATCGCTTCCGATTATCCAAAGGGGTGGTCAACGCGTATGCAACTCCTAAAAGAGGTTACAGAAAATAAAGGGTTAAGAGAGGCGCGTTTTGCTTTTTACGTGGGAATGGATTTTTTTAATCAAGGAAAGCCCGATGAGGCTTTAGAAGAATTCGATCTAATGATTAAAGGAATACAATCGGTTTTCAGGCAATTCCCAACAGGAAGGACTTTATATTTTCTTGATGCTCACAGGAATGAACTAGTTAGGGCTTTAAGTATTATGGGGCAAAATAATATGCTAAATCAGCTGGCCGATATGGATCAGGCCCACAAAGAAGTCTACTTTAAAGGCCTTAAATAGCTATTCCGTTATTATTTCAGAAGATTTTTTTATTCTTCTTATATAATAATCAAACACAATACTGCCCCAGTACATATTTTTAATGACATTGCTATCTTTTACTTTTCTAATTCTTCGATTTCTGATTCGTCTTTTGATTATAATATGAGGATGAAATATTACCCATACAAAAGACTGAATAATTCCAATGAAATGATTGATATCTAAGCAAAATAGAGCATAAAACATTGCAACTATTTCAAGAGCTACCCTGATTGGAGCTAAATAAAGTGTCATGGGTAAGCTAAAATTTGACAAAATCATTAGCATTGAATTTCGATGGTTCAGGTACTGTTTTAGCCTTGAAAACATTGGCAGGGTTACCGCATTCCTATGGAAAACTACCGCTTTCGGTATTGACCAAACCTGATTTCCAGCAAGATGTATTTTCCAACACAAATCAATTTCTTCTTGATGTGCAAAAAATGCATCATCAAAACCGCCAAGAAGATCAAAGTCTCTTTTTCTAATCATTAATGCTGTACCACTTGCCCAAAAAATAGGTCGTATTTTCTCATATTGACTGTTGTCTGATTCAACATTTAAAAAAAGTCTACCTCTAGCAAAAGGAAACCCCAAAATATCTAACCAACCCCCACAGCCTCCTGCATAATCAAATTTGTTTCGTTCATAATAATTCAATATTTTTGGCTGAACTGCTGAAACTTGGGGATTTAGATTTAGAAAGTCAGCAAGATGTTCAATGAAGTCTTCATTTTGGACCGTATCGTTATTTAGGAATGTTAAATATTCACCCGATGATGCTTCTGCCCCTATGTTACATCCACCTGAATATCCATAATTTTTATTATTTTTGATAAGCTTTATGTTTGGATAATGCGACGATATCCAGTCTGAGCTCCCATCAGTAGACGCATTATCAACAACAATTATTTCAATGTTTGGGTATGTGTTCTTTTTCAAAGACTCTAAGCAATCCGCAAGAATATCAATACCATTCCAATGAGGAATTATTACGGATACTTTAGAGATAGGCATTAACGAATCTTGTTTGAAAGATTATTTCTTTTTTTTTCTGAGATCATCTAAAAGTTTTTTTGCAACGGGGTCATCAGGATTTTTACTTAACCATTCATTAACAACTGCTTGTGCGCTATCGTACATTTCTAAGTTTTTATATGCAAATATCAATGATGAGACAATTTGAACAAAATAATTTCTCCACTCTTCAACTTCTCTTTGAGAAGTTGGTCTTGTGCCAGATTCAACAGATTTGAAATCATTATAGAGTTCTTCAAAAATAATTCTTCCTTTTTCAAGAGAGTCAAGTTGAGCTAAATAAACCTGTCCGTATTCAACCTTATCTTGAATTGTCAAATCTTTTCGATCAATTAATATTTGCATAATTCTCTGAAGTTCACTCTCATTTCCAAGTTCACCGTAAAGTCTAGCAAGCTGATAGTGTAGCTCCTTAGAGTCGTATCGAATGGTTTTCTCTGGAATATTATCCTGCATTCTATTTAAAACCATAAGTCCTTTTTCCTTATGAGAGTTTGCAATATCCTGATTGCTTAATTCATTGTCCCTGAACTTCATATAATGGTAACCGGCTAATTGCATATATGCGCTTCTTAAATTTTGAAGGAGTCGAATGTTGGTGGACGGAAAAAAGTAAATATCATCTCGACCAAGATTGCGATACAAATATCCTGGCTTGTAATCCTTAAACCAAATTTCATTTTCAAGCTGTTTCCATTCTCTAGCCTCTATATCTTTGTTCCAAATTTCTGAATCGAAACCTGACATCAAATTGGTCCACATCCTTTCTTCATTAATAGCGCTATTTGCGGCCGCCTTATAAGGTCTTAAGCGATATACTAAACCCTCCATCTCGAGATGCTCTTCAAGATTTAAACGGTTAGACTGGGGTACTGTTACAGCAAAATAGATTGGATACTTCCATTGTGCGGAAAATATAATCTGTAAAATCATAAGGTCCTTAACCATTAGGGCAGCACCAGCAAATGTTGGATTAACTTTCCATTCAATATATCCGTTTGTATTTTTTTGAGATTTTGGAGCAGGAACCCTTACGATTTGAGATTTCCACTCTTTCAGACCTGAGGCAACATCTTGAACTTGGTCGTCACCCATTTTGATGAATTCACCCGGTCTTGAATCGCGCAACTGTCGAATATACCATTCTGTATTTAGTAAACTTAGATTCGCTACAGTAACATCTTTTCTGATCCCTTCAACTTCCTGTAAATACCATAACGGAAATGTATCGTTATCACCATTTGTAAATATGATCGCATTGGGCTCGCATGATTGAAGAATGTTGTAGCTATAATCCCAGGCTATTCGATTATCGGACCTATCGTGCTCATGGTAATTTGCCTTTAACATCATTGCAGGCATTAAGATTGTAAGTAAAGCTAGTGATAAGACCAGTCCATTTTTCTGGTAGGGCTTTTCCTCTAAAAAATTTTTTAATGAATCTAAAAGTGCTTGAATGCCAATACTTATCCAAATCGAAAAAGCAAAAAAACTACCTACATAAGAATAATCTCTCTCTCGTGGCTGGGGATTATCTTGATTAACAAATATAATGATGGCTAGACCGGTCATTAAAAATAAGCTTAATATTGAAAACGCTCTTTTTCTGTCTTGTTGAAAGTGATAAAACATTCCCCAGAGACCTGTAAGAAACGCAAAAGGCAGGCCAAATTGAAACCAGGCTACACCATCTTCGTTTGGCCGAGCACCATACGCTGATACGTAAGAATCTGTGCTTGGGCCTCTTCCAGCAAATTGCCAAAGAAAATATCTCCAGTACATCTTCTTAACTTGATAATCCCAAAAGTAACTCCACTGTTTATCTAATCTATATGTTTTGTACGATCTCTCTTGCCTGCTTGTATAATCTCTACCATTTTGAGGACGGCCAACTGCTTCATGCTTTGGGGGAAGCCCCGTATATCTTCTTGGAAATTGAAACATTCTACCATATTGCTCTCTTTCCATGTAGGCAATGGCTCTTGAAACAGTGGATGGATCATTTTCATTAATTGCAGGTTTTTGATCAGAGCGGATGAAAATCATCGCATAGCTTGAGTATCCTATAAGGATTAAAACAGTTGATGTAAGTCCCAGCGCATATAAATACTTTTTTTTCACTATACTTGCTACCATAGAACTAAAAATAATAAGATATATAAGCATTAAAGCTGGTAATCCTATTTTATCTACAATTTTTGGCATTCCATTAATTATGCCAGAGTTTATTAAATAGAAAACTGCTCCGGTTGCTAAAGTCGTAATTGCAAAACCTTTGTACGAAAAATCGAACTTCCTAAAAAAAATAATTAATGCTAAAAACGGGAGAGCTAGTAGATTTAATAAGTGAACTCCAGTTGCTAGTCCAATCATATAAGCGATAATTAAAATATAGCGTTCATTGCCTTTATCATCAGCCTTTTCAGACCAATGTAAAATCAGCCAAACTACAATAGCAGTGAAAAATGTTGAAAATCCATATACTTCAGCCTCTACTGCATTAAACCAGTGTGAATCTGTAAATGCAAAAGTCAACGATCCCACTAAAGATGAACCAAATACTATAATTGAATCAATTTGTGATTTTATTTTTCCTCTGAAGCTCATTATTAGCTTAACACTAGATAGGTATAAAAACATTATTGCAAGCGCACTCACAACAGGAGATATGAGGTTTACTCTAAAAGCTATATCTGGATTAAAAGGTAGCATTGAAAAAACTCTTCCAATTATAAGATATAATGGGCTACCAGGAGGGTGAGGAACACCAAGAATGTAGGACGTTGCAATAAATTCCCCAGAATCCCAGTAAGGGACTGTATCTGCCATCGTCATTAAATAGACAACAAAAGATACTAAAAAAGAGAAGAGTGCAAAAAATAGGTTCAATTTTCTACTATTTGAATTCATAGTTCTTATTTTTTCTTGGGCTTCTTCACCGATTTTGAGGGAGGTTTGCTTTTTGAAGTTGCATCCTTTTTTTTGTTAGGCTTATCGCTAGCTTCACTTTTTTCACTATCAACTGCTGCTGTCTTTTTTTTCTTTTCGTCAATGTAATTCAGCTTAAGCTCGCTTAAACTGTGAAGGATATATTGCTCCTCCCATTCAGATAAGTTGCCTTTCATTTTTGTTTGAAGCATATCGAGTAAGTCTATATAGTACGACGCTTGCTCTACATTTCTCTCAAGCTCGTCTGAAACTGGGTTTTTAACTTTACCAAGTGAAATCCATGCGCTTTGAACAAATGTGTTTACCAAATGAATAAAAAGTTGGTCTTCTTTTTTTAGTTGATCTTCAGACATAGTTATCCTTTTAATATGTAAGTGTATTATTGTTTCAAAATATAACGAGCTAAAATACGTATGTAAGAAATAAGATGAGAACTTTATATTATTTAGCTGGTGTTAAACCCTGCAATCTTTTTCCATACTGCTCCATTAGATTCTCATAAATTATTTTATTTTTCAAACTTAACATATTTAAATCACTATCAAATATTTGTTCTGCTGCGTTTCTTGCTTTGATAATTAAATCACCGTCCAGAACGATATTTGCTATTTTAAAGTTGAAAAATCCACTTTGCTTTATACCAAAAAACTCACCAGGACCTCTCATTTTCAAATCTTCATCGGAAATCAAAAATCCATCGCTTGTTGATTCCATAATATTCAAACGTTTATTTGAATTTTCTGAAAAGTTTCTCTGGACGAGTATGCAATAGCTTTTTTCGCTTCCTCTTCCTACTCTCCCGCGTAGTTGATGTAATTGAGTAAGACCAAAACGCTCAGCATGCTCAATTAACATTACTGTTGCATTTGGAACGTCGATTCCAACTTCGATGACAGTAGTTGAAATTATAATATTGATTTTATTTTTTAAAAAATCACTCATTATCTTATCTTTTAAATCTTTTTCAAGACGTCCATGAATCAAACCAACATTAATTTCCTTAAATATATGTTTTTTTAATGAGTCGTACATGTCAACTGCTGCTGCTAAGTCAGATTTTTCCGTCTCCTCAATTAGAGGATAAACTATAATGCATTGCCTGCCTGCTTTTACCTCTTCTATCATAAAAGAGTAAATTTTTTCAAGGCGGTTCTCTTTTACCTTCTTTGTTGTAATCGGTATTCTATTCTTTGGTAGCTCATCAATTATCGACAAATCCATATCTCCATGATATGTTATTGCTAGAGTTCTAGGTATAGGTGTAGCTGTCATTGAAAGCAAGTGGGGATTAAAACCTTTTTGTAAAAGCGCATTTCTTTGATTGACTCCAAAGCGGTGCTGCTCATCAATCACAACAAACCCTAATGAGCTAAAATTAATATCCTTTTGAAATAATGCATGTGTGCCCACAATAATATTTATTTTATTTTTTTCAAGACCCCTACGTATTTTGTTCCTCTCACGCGCCGGCATTCCGCCAATTAATAGTGCGCATGACATTTTTGCATGATTTGCTAATTTTTTAAAAGACTTATAATGCTGTTTAGCTAAAATCTCTGTTGGGGCCATCACCGCAACCTGCATATCATTTGAAACTGCAATTGCAGAGGCTAGCACCGCGATAATTGTTTTTCCTGATCCAACATCACCCTGCAAAAGTCTATTCATTGCGAAAGGTTGAGAGATGTCATCTTTTATTTCCTTGAGAACTTTTTTTTGAGCCTTAGTTAACTCAAAATCTATTTTATTGAAAATTAGCTTTGTTTGAATTCCTGTTTTTTTTAACGATTTGGATGGGAGGTTTTTGAAAATAGATCTTTTTGCAATCATTGAAAGCTGAAAAAAGAAATGCTCATTATACTTTAATCTATTAATTGATTTCTTGAGCTTTTTCTTGTTATCTGGAAAATGAATTTGCCTGAGCGCCTCATCAAGTGAAATTAAATTATGATTTTTACAAAAATCTTTACCAAAAAAATCTGGAATCTGATTTATATTTTTAAACAGACTGCCAAACATTTTTCTAAGAAATCGGCTATCAACCCTACTTTTTTTTAATTCTCCTGTAATAGAATAAAGTGGGGTAATAATGCCTGAATTTAAAGGATCATCTTCTTTATTTAATCTATCATATTCAGGATGTACTATTTGCATTCCGTTATAAAATTCTGCCTTACCGCTTACTGCTAAATAATCTCCAGCTTTTATAGCTTGTTTCATATAGCGTGCACCTCTAAACCAAGTTAAGGCAACCGTTCCGCTTTTATCTGTTAACAAGGCCTTAAAAAATTGTCGATTTCTACCCCTAACCATCCCTGATGCTTCGACTTTTCCCACCAAATTAACTTGAGTCTTATTTTTAATTTTTGAAATTTGAGTGATGTTTGTGCGGTCCAAATACTTTCTGGGATAATGATTTATTAAATCATTTATTGTATGAATACCAGCATCGGAAAGAGCATTATATTTTGCAGGCCCAATACCATTGACTGCGCTTGTAGGGCTAGATAGATCTAAAGCCTTTTCAGGCACAAGAAATTTATTTCCACTCCTTACGATAAGTGTAAGTTACAGTGCGCGAGCTTTCCCCAGGTACTGGTATCATAAAATGTATAGTTGATGCATCAACTTTTCTATAGTCTGTAGATGCGTTACGTATAACCCAATCGCCATAGATATGCTCGGTGAGTCTAACGCTTATAGATTCCATTTGTGAATTCTTAACTTGGATTGCTATTGATGCTTCTTCGCTTTTTTGTTGGCGGTCGTAATTAAGAATCTTGCGAGTTCCAAGCACATCGAATGCCTTACCAGAAGAAATATTAGCCGTTTCATTTCGCGGGATTTGCCTAATCTCGTCTTTACCGATGAATTCAATAGTGCCATTTTCTAGCAACTGATAAAGTTGAATTTCACCTTTAGGCAGCGGAATTCCTAAGTTGTTTTCAGATGTATTTGGAATATCGTATTCAACGGACAGGGGTTCATCTTTTTGACTCTTTTCATCATTTTCAAAGATGTATGTTTTAACAAAAGAAACATTTCGAGATGGATACAGTCTGGTAATAATTGTTTCTTTGGGGATTAAGCTCATATCTGTATCGATATTAAAAATATGGTAATCTCCCAATTCTGATGTTTCGGGAGAGTTAGTAACAGGTTGATTAGTTATTGATCTAGGGGAATTACCTGCACCTTCATTCATATTCAACTTACCTTCAACCAAACTTAATGCAGCATTTTCAAAATTAATATTTGAGTCGTTATTAATAGCTGCCTCAGCAATGAACTGTGCTTCATCAATTTCTGAATCAATAATAAATCTGTAGTTTGCATTCCATGAAAAACCAGATGCAAGGTAAGTTAGATCGCCAGCAATTGTATCAGCTTCTTGGTCGATCTGAATTGTCCATTTTAGTGTTGGTTTAAATTGAACATTATCTGCTGAAGGCACATTGATATAGTCTACTCTATCTCGGTTGAATGAAATAAGCGACCTTCTGCGCTGTATTGTTAGGATTTTATCTGTTACCTCAATTAAGGTACCACTCATGTCATTTGAATTGATTAATTTAATATCAACCTTTGTACCTAGGTAATCGTAAAGTCTCTCTGAAAAATGAAATACATCTTTATTAAAACTTTGAATTAATACGTTTGCATTTTCTAAAGATAAGAATGGTGAATTATAAACGACACCTTTAGGTAAAACATCCCAAATAATTACATTCTGATCTGAATCTACATCTTCCCAGAAAACTGGCTGCTTTATTAAGGCGTATCCATCTTTGTAAATAGTTAAATTAGCATACAAAGATTGAGAATAAATAGCTGATAGCGATAAAAATATTACTATGATTTGTTTCATGTTAAAAAATCTAAATTTTGCTCCACTAAATTATACTCAACAATCATATCATCCAATTTTTGTTTTTCATGAGCAACTACTTCTTCTGGAGCCTTTTTTATAAAATTATCGTTTGATAATTTATTCTTTGAAGCTGAAACATGCTTCTCCAATTCACCTAAGCGCTTTTTAAGCCTTGAAGATTCAACTTCAAAGTCAATTAATCCTTCAAGAGGAATAAAAATCTCTATGTTGTTCGTAATTACTGTCGCAGATTTATCAGGTCTATTGTTATCATCTGAAAAAATGATTTTATCTACTTTTGCTAAGGATTGAATAATTGCTTTTGAATTGTTTATGACAGAATGAAGTTTTTCTGCCTTACGGATTACAATGCTGGAATGTTTATTTGGTGGAATATTCATTTGACTTCTAATCATTCTAACTGATGATATTATTCCTTTTAATGTGTCAAAAGATTTAATCGCTTCGAGATCAGGAGTATACGTTTTGATATTTAACCAAGGGGCGACAATTAGATCAACATCGTCTTCGCCGCGAAAGTAGGACCATATTTCTTCTGTTATAAATGGAGCGTAAGGGTGCAATAGAGTTAATATTCCTCTAAGTGTTTTTACAGCAACTATTTGGGCTTTTTTACTTTTTTCAGTATCATCACCATAGAATCGTGTTTTTGCAATCTCAATGAACCAGTCGCAATAATCATTCCAAGTGAACTCATAAATTATTTTCGCAGCTTCATTAAATTTAAAATCATCTAAATATTTATTGAAGTCATCTGTGGTTTTATTGAGCTGGTTTAAAATCCACTTCTCTTCAATCTCGAGTTCATCGATATTGATTTCTAGGCTATTTAAAACTGTATCATCAATATTCATTCGAACAAATCGGGATGCATTCCAAAGTTTATTCATAAAATTCCTGCCAATTTCGAGTCTTTCATTTGAGAAAAGAACATCTAACCCCTGTGGTGACATTAGCATTGTAGAAAAACGAACAGCATCGGTTCCGTATTCTTTAAAAAGAGTAAATGGGTCTGGTGAATTACCCAATGATTTACTGAATTTTTTTCCATCTTTATCTCGCAGGATTGAGGTGAAATAAACATCTTTAAATGGAATCTCGTTTAGGAATTTAGTTCCGGCCATTATCATTCTGGCAACCCAAAAAAAGATTATATCTGGACCAGTAACTAAAGTATTGGTAGGATAAAAAGTTTTGAGATTTTTATCTTTATCTGGCCAACTGTGGACTGCAAAAGACCACAGCCAGGATGAGGCCCAAGTATCTAATACATCTTTTTCTCTTTTCCAATTTTCTGGATCAGCTGGACCCTTAATTGATACATGTATTTTTTCAACATCATCTTTATGATACCACACTGGAATTTGATGGCCCCAAACTAATTGACGACTTATGCACCAGTCTTTTATATTTTTCATCCAGTGATTATAGGTTTTAACCCAGTGCTCAGGGTGAAATTTAATTTTTCCGCTTGATACAGCTTCTAAGGCTGGCTGTGCAAGTGTATCCATTTTCATATACCACTGATCGGATAAGTAGTACTCTATTGGCACACCACCTCTTTCGGAATATCCAACGCTATTTGCATAATCTTCTATTTTATCAATTAAATCTTTTGAGGACATATCTTCGACGATTGTTTTTCTGGCATCCTCTCTAGTTAGTTTTTGATATTTTTCAGGAACATTATGGTTCAACGATGCGTCATCATTCATAATGTTTATGAATTCTAAATTATGACGATTACCCATATCAAAATCATTTGGATCATGCGCTGGAGTAACCTTTACACATCCCGTACCAAAGTCAATATTTACGAAATCATCGAATATGATTGGAATTTTACGATTCACTATAGGGAGTGAGATCTTTTTTCCAGCTAAATGCTTGTAGCGTTTATCTTTTGGATTAATGGCAACCGCTGAATCGCCAAGCATAGTTTCTGGTCTTGTAGTAGCAACCACTACATAACCATCTTCACCTGAAATTGGATAACGCAGATACCAGAGTTTTCCATTTTTTTCTTTGTGAATCACCTCTTCATCGCTAATTGCAGATTTAGAAGCTGGACACCAATTCACCAATCGCTTTCCTTTATAAATTAATCCTTCTTTATAAAGATCGACAAATGCATGCATAATCGCATTTGTATAGTCTTGGTCCATAGTAAAACGTTCTCTATCCCAATCGCATGAGCACCCAAGAGTTTTTAGTTGCTTAATTATAATTCCACCATACTTATCTTTCCAATCCCAAGCATGCTCTAAAAATTCTTCTCGAGATAGCATTGATTTGCTTATACCTTTTTCACTTAGCATTGCCTCTACTTTGGACTCTGTGGCTATGGAAGCATGATCGGTTCCAGGTATCCAGCAGGCATTTTTACCCTCCATCCGCGCTTTTCTAATTAAAATATCTTGAATGGTGTTGTTAAGAACGTGACCCATTGTCAATTTTCCAGTCACATTTGGCGGAGGAATAACTATTGTATAAGGCTCCTTAGAGGAATCCTCATCTGCTTGAAAGTATTTTTTTTCAAGCCAATATTTATACCATCTACTTTCAAGATTGTCCCAATTATATTTCGAATCTAATTGAGGTTGCTTCATAGAATATTATGTTGTGTATTCATGGAAAGACCTAACGGTCTAAAATAAGACTAAAAGCTGTGGTAAGCTTTAATACATTCTGATTTGCTTTTATTAAATTTTTTGTAATAATTCTTCCAAGATTTCGCATTACCTGAAATCCAATTTCTGGATTATCGTTACATATTTGAAATAAGTCGTCTTTAGCTATCTTTGCTAGAGTGCAATTTGTTTGAGCTCTAACATTTGCGGTGCGAACATCGCCGTCTGAAAATATTGACATTTCTCCGAATTGAGGAAAATCTTTATCAGAAAGCTTCATGATCGATTTTTCCCTAGTATCAGATTTACCTTTATTGACTGATAGAGTAAGAGCTTGATTAATTTCCGCCTCTCCATGAAGCAAAAGATAAATGGAGTCGCCTTCATCTCCTTCCACTATAAATTTATTTCCACGATCAATTTTTTCCTTTTTTAAAGCGGGGTGAAATTTATCGATTTGCTCATCGCTTAAATTTTCAAAGATTTTATAATTTTTTAGCTGTTCATTTTTCATAATTACCTCAAGGAATTAAAAGTGCCTTTTCACCTTCTTTGATTATATAGTCCAGGCTGGGATTTACATTCACATGGACCTTACTTTGTTCTTGAAGTGAAATACCTCCCTCTTTTAATTTTTGCTCAATAAATTTATCCAGGGAAGAAGTATCAGATGAAAGTATACTTCCAATTCCCAGATTTTCGTCCTCATAATAAAGACCAATTAAAAGAGAACCGTCATCACCTCGAAAGTGGTCAAATAATTCACTGTATTTTTTTCCAACAAAGTTTACAGGTATAGTTTTTCTTTTAAGTCTAGAATCAGAACTAGTATTAATTAAATGATTTGAAGCTTGAGGTACTCCTGGGTCAACGATATGTGACGCTAAAATATTTAAACTAAAATCATCACTGACAACAACCTCATCTGCTTCAGCTCGTTTAATATGTGTTAAATTTTCTCTATCCAAAATGTATGCAACCACCCTTATGGACGAATCGATGCTTTTAATTGTAAGTGTTGCAAAGATCGTTTTTTCATCATGCGATTCATTATCGTTATTTAAATTATTTGGAATTACTATTACACTATTTGAAGTAGTTATGCTTGCTCTATGAAGCGTCTCTTCTTGCGTAAAGTCACCTGCAACAAAATGTATTCTTATCTTAGCGAATTTAGATTTTAATTGTGTTATATCTTCTTCGCTAAGCTCATTTACTAATACTAAATCAAAATTCTTATTATCAGATTTTAATTCATAGATAGAATTTATTAGTTTATCGGCATTTATATTCCAACCACACAATACAATATGGTTATTTAGATTCAATTTTTCCAAACCTTTACCCTCCCGGATTTTTTGTGCTACAAAAATTGATGAAATTGATGCTGTTAGCAGCGACACAAGCGTTATCCCTGCAAACATTATAAATACAGCGAATATTCTTCCTCCTGGTGTTTCAGGAGAAAAGTCACCATATCCAACTGTGGTCATGGTTACAATTGCCCACCAGAAAGGATTGTTTCCTTTTGATATATCCCCTGTTTCAAGCCATTGCAAAATGATACCACCTAATATCATGGTAATCAAAAGTCCTAGTCCAACCTGGAAAAAGCTATTTCTAAGAAGAATTTTAAGCCATATTTGCATAATTCAAATTTAGTTATTCTTTATGTGACTGGCTTTAATAATCTAATAATAAACTAATAAAGGAAAATTCCTTAATTATTTTGATTTTTCAAATATGCCAACTGTTTCAACATGCGGTGTATGTGGAAACATATCTACAACTGATAGTTTAATTAATTCGTAATTATGCGATTGCAATATTTGCGTATCTCTGGCCTGTGTTGAAGGGTTACAAGAAACATAGATTATCTTTTTTGCGCCTAGCTTTGGAAGATATTCAGTCATTTTTTTATGCATGCCTGCACGAGGTGGGTCCACAATCACTATATCAGGATTTGGATATTTATTTGATTTGTGCTTTTGAAAATACGAATCAAGATTAGCAACGTTAAAGTCAATATTTTCTATCTTATTTATAATTGCATTCTGTTCGGCATTTTCAATGGAAGAAACAATTATATCAAAACCGAAAACGAATTTAGCTTTCTGCGCTAGAAATAGGGATATTGAACCTGCTCCACAGTACAAGTCATAAACGACTTCATCACCTTTTAATTTTGCAGAATCTAAAATGACCTCGTAAAGTTTTTCTGCCATATATGAATTAGTTTGAAAAAAAGAATTTGCAGATATTTGAAACGTAAGATCTTTTAATTTTTCTTTGAGAATTGGCTTACCAAAAAGCAATATCTCTCTTTCGCCAAAGGATACATCAGCTTTTCGTGTATTAATATTATTTACGACTGATGTTATTTCAGGGAATTCATCAACTAAACTTTCAACAAAAGGTACTAACGAATCGAGATCTTCATATGAAGTTACAAGATTTACCATTAATTCATTTGTATTTTGTCCAAACCTCAAAGCTAGATATCTAAGAAAACCTATGTGAGATCTCTGGTCGTAAGGCTTTAAATTTGACTCTCTAGCTAAATCCCTAACATAGTTTAATATTTTTGATCCAATACTTGGCATAAGATCGCAACTGTTTATATCAAGAATTTTGTCCCATCTTTTTGGAATATGCATTCCTAGCGCAAAATCTGATTTGACATCTCTTGGTTCACCTTCAAGAATCCACCTGTTTTTAGAAAATGTAAATTCCATCTTATTTCTATAGTTAAAAATAGGGTTAGCTGGAACAACTTGATCTACATTAAAGTTTTTAATTCCAGCTTGTTTCTGAAAAATATCTTGGACTTGATTCTTCTTTTGGTTTAACTGCTCTAAGTAATCAATATGTTGCGATTTACATCCTCCGCAATGTAGAAAATGCTCACATTTTGGATCTGAGAAATGAGGCGACTGAGTTATTACCTCCTTAATCCGTGCTTCAGCAAAATCTTTTCTTTTTCTAGATATATATACTAAAACTTTCTGACCTGGAATTGCTGCTTCTACAAAAAACACAAAGTTATTTTGCCTTGCAATCCCTCTTCCTCCATACGCAAGACCTTCTATTGTCAGTTCAAGCTCTTGGCCTTTTTTATAAGTCATTTTAATATATTGATTAAGATTTTAATCTTTGTATCAAAATTTGAGCATCTTTAACTGTTGGAGCTTCTGCGTAGATTCGCATAATTGGTTCAGTGTTAGATTTTCTCAAGTGTATCCATCTATCTGGCCATATAAATTTGACTCCATCTGTTAAATCGATTGATGACTCTAAAAAAGTTTCTTTCGCATTATCAATAAGCTGAACTTCATCAACACTTTTAAGGTCCACTTTATCTTTAACAATGCTAAATTGAGGCAAAGCACTATGAATCTCAGAAATGGTTTTATTGTCATCTTGAGATAATCTATTTAATATCATTGCAACACCAACAAGCGAATCTCTTCCAAGATGAGCTTCTTTTAATATTATTCCCCCGTTTCCTTCACCACCAATATTTGAATCAACTTCGATCATTCTTTTAACAACATTGATTTCACCTACTGCTGTGCGTTCAACTTTTGAATTATTATTGTGGGCCATTTTATCTAGCGCAATGGTTGTAGATAGATTTGTAACAATTGTTTGAGGGCAATTTAATTCTTTTATGTACCCCTCAGCTGCAAGAACTAATGTATACTCCTCTCCTATTGGGTCTCCAAGGTTATTTACAATCGCTAGTCGATCTGCATCTGGATCAACAGCAAATCCAATGTCCGCATTGTTATCTAAAACCTGTTTTCGCAAATCTTTTAGGTTTTCGGGTAAGGGTTCAGTGCCACGATTAAACTGACCACTTCCATCGCAATGAATCAAAGCTACCTCACAACCCAGATATTCTAAAAGCAAAGGAAGTGCTTTTGATCCAGCACCATTAACACAATCAATAGCGACTTTATATTTTCTATTCTTTATTCTTTTCAGATTAATACAAGAAAGTTCAATAATATGAATAATATGTTTAAGTATAGAGTTCTGATCAGGAAAATACATTCCCTTTTTGGTAGATTTTTTCAGAAAGGTATTGCTATCAATTTTTTTAAATAGAATTTCACATTCGTCTGGAAGAAAAAAGGTTCCATCTTTACGTATGAATTTCATGCCATTCCATTCTTCCGGATTATGGCTAGCTGTAACTACTAAACCTCCAACAGCTTCTGACCTTTCAACCATAAACTGTACAGTTGGAGTTGGGACAACTTCACAGTTAACAATATCTCTGCCAAGATCTATCAGTTCGTTTGAAAATAACTCAAGAATATTTTCGCCAGATGGCCTAGAATCTCTGCCAATGTAGACCAATCCTTCAGGAAGTAGGTCATCAAAAGCATGGGCATATGCTTTAACAACATCAGGGGTAAGTGAGGATTTAGTGATACCTCTGACTCCAGAAATACTGCGAATAATCATATTAAGATATTAATTAAAAAAAAGGTCCGAAACTTTGTCGAACCTTTCAAATATTAATAGGAGCTGTACCTAGCTAATCGAAGCCTGCGCCTTACAGCTTTTTTACGAGCAGCTCTCTGTTCATCGCTTGGTTTTATGTAAAAAGACTTACGCTTAATTTCTCTTAAAACTCCTGCGCGCTCCCATTTTTTCTTGAATCTTCTGAGAGCTCTCTCTAATTGCTCTCCATTTCTAACTGTTACTTCAACCATCTGTTTTTGCCTCCTCTAAAATTAGCCTAAATATGTTCTAAGAGATTTACTGCGTGATCTATGTCTGAGTCTACGGATAGCTTTTTCTTTAATTTGCCTAACTCTTTCCCTGGTCAAGCTGAACTCTTCACCAATCTCATTAAGTGTCAATGCATAGTCTCTATCAATACCAAAATACATTTTAATAACTTGTCTTTCTCTATCTTTCAATGTGTCCAAAGATTGTCGAATTTCATCTTTCAGGGATTCAGCCATTAACGGTTCATCGGGCTCAATTTGTCCATCATCCTCGATGACATCAATTAGGGAATTTTTATCGCCATCTCTGAACGGAGCATTAAGCGAATGATGTCTTCGAGAGATCCGCATAGCATCGGTAACTTCATCAGTTGTCATCTCAAGATTTCTACCGATCTCTTCTTCGTTGGGAGATCTTTCTACTTCCGCTTCAAGCTTTTCAGCAGTTTTTGTTATTTTCGAAATTGTTCCTACCCTATTCAAAGGAAGTCTAACTATTCGAGAATGTTCAGCAAGAGCCTGAAGAATAGATTGTCTAATCCACCACACCGCATATGAAATAAATTTGAATCCACGGGTTTCATCAAATCGGCCAGCAGCCTTCATTAGGCCCATATTGCCTTCATTAATCAAATCCGTCAAAGGTAAACCTTGTCCTTGGTAGTCCTTAGCTACAGAAACAACAAATCTTAAATTAGCTTCCACTAATTCTTTCATTGCAAATCGATCGCCTTTTTTTATTGCCTGAGCAAGCTCAACTTCACGAGAAGGATGCAAAGGTTCAAATTGGCCAATCTCTTCAAGATATTGACTTAAACTACGATTTGATTCATTAATGGGTCTAGCTGCTTTTGCCATAAATTTTTAACCTTTTTTTAGTCGAAAAAAGCTCAGAAATATACACTAAAAATAAGTTTTTACCTAATAAACATACTTATTTTAATGATTTTACTAGGTCAGCAAATTCTTTAGGTGATAATGTTTCGGGCCGTCTAGAAAAGTCAATTTTTTTCTTCACTTCATTATCAAAAGAGTATCCAGATAACGTATTTCTTATCATTTTCCTTCGCCCTGAAAAGGCTTTTTTTACCATCTTATTATATTTAATAAATTTGTCATCACTAATGATTTGATCTGATATTTTTGAAAACTTAACCAAAGAAGAATAAACTTTGGGTTTTGGGAAAAAAACTTCGGGAGGTATATTGAAACATATTTCTTTTTTTAAATAGGCGCTTGTTACTACAGTTATCCTTCCGTAGGCTTTAGTTCCAATATCCGCTACCAATCTTTCTGCAACCTCTTTTTGCATCATTACGTATGCTTCTTTCCAAAAGTCCAATTGTTCAATTAGCCAAAAGATTATTGAAGATGTTATGTTATAAGGAATGTTTCCAATTATTTTAATTGGACCTTTAAAATTCAAATTTTCAAGGTTAAGGTTTAATATATCGCCATCAATAACCGATAAACCTTTAAGGTTTTTGTTTTGGGTAAGTTTTTTCACTAGCAATGGGTCAATCTCAACTGCTAACATTTTTTTTACATGAGGAAGTATTTTTTCTGTTAGAGCCCCGTCACCTGCCCCAATTTCAAGAAAAGTATCATGAGATAAAGGATTTAAAGTTTTTACAATCTTATTTAATAAGTTGTTATCATTTAGAAAATTTTGACCCCACTTTTTTCTGAAAGGGTGAAAAGATTTTTTCAAAATAGTTTTTTTAAAAAACGGGGTGATAAATTAAAAACTGAGGTGATTATTTTTAAGGTAATCGGAAGAGCTCTGTGGTATTATCATAAGTATGCTTAGCAATTTCCTCATATGAAATTCCATAAATTTCAGAAAGTTTGCTAACAGTATGAACTATCCTGCTAGGCTCATTACCCTTTCCTCTCTCTGGCTCGGGACTTAAAAATGGTGAGTCTGTTTCAACCATAACACGATCTAAAGGAATTGATTTTACAACTTCTGGTAAATGGCTGTTATTAAATGTAATATTTCCAGAAAATGAAATATAATAACCAAGCTCCAAAAAAGCTTGCGCAGTTTCTAGTGTACTTGAAAAACAGTGAGCTACACCTATAACGCTTGAGTATTCAGATACTATTTGAATTAGATCCTCATCAGCATCTCGACTGTGAATAATTACTGGCTTATCTAAATCTTGAGCAACCTCCATTAATTCCTTAAAAACTTTTTTTTGAATTTCTGGATCAGAATGGTTTTTAAAATAATCCAAACCAATCTCACCAATGGCTATCATACTTTCGTATTCCATTAGTTCATATATTTCATCAATATACCCATCAACAACGTCTTTTGAATCATGGGGATGAACCCCGGATGAAGAAAAAATATCATCATTATTTTCAGTTATAGATAGACATTTTTTTGATTCTTCAACATTTGTACCAACACACACTAATCGAGAAACTCCAGCATCATTTGCCCTTTGGATAACATTATCTATATCGTTAGCAAGGCTATCGTAATAAAGGTGGCAGTGTGAATCAATAATCATAATTTATATTTTTATTTATTTCTAAAATCTAGGGTTAAGTTATTTAATCAATTTATTAAAAATATTTGATTCATTTAGGTAAAATTTGAAAAAAATTTTTATCGAGTGCTGCGTTGAGTCTTATGATGAAGCTAGGCTCGCAGAAAAAAAAGGTGCAGATCAAATAGAGGTTTGCAGTGACTTGAGGAATGATGGCCTCACTCCTAATCTTCAATTGGTTGAAAAAATAATTAATAACGTTTCCATTCCTATAAAAGTAATGATCAGGCCAAGAATTGGTAATTTTTACTATTCAAATTCAGAAATGTTAACCATCAGAGATCAAATTACCAATTTTAAATCTATGGGTATTAATCACATAGTTATTGGCATATTAGATAAAAATAATATTGTGAATATGGATCATGTAAAAAAAATCAGCGACTGGTCAGCTCCAATAAAAATTACTTTTCACAAAGCGATAGATACGAGCATTGAATTTTTTGGTGATATTGAGGCACTGGTTAAATCGAAAAGAATTGATAGTCTATTAACTTCTGGCAGATCTAGAACTGCGGAAACAGGATCAAATATTATTAAAAAAGTAATTAATAATTATGGTAGAGAAATTAAGGTGATATCAGCTGGAAAAATAACAAACAAAAACCTGAACGCTATTCACAAAAAAATTGGTGGCACATACTATCATGGAAGAAAAATTTTAGGAAAATTAGGGTAGGCTATAATTCTATTCTTGGGAAAAGAGGCTCATGGGTTTTTATTTTATCATTCACCTGTAAACCTCCCCAATAAACAGCTTTGTCTTTAGAATTCAATATGTTTAGGACGGATTTAGTTCTATTTGGCATAATCGGCGAAAACAATAAGGCAATTACTCGGAGTGACTCGGCTGCAGTAAATAAGATCCTTCCAGCTCTTTTTAGGTCCGTTTTAACAACTTTCCACGGTGCTGTAAGCTCTAAAAACTTATTTACATTTCTTACAAATTGAAGTACTCTTTCAATTGCATCATTAATCTTCATTTCATCCATAAGCTTCGACACTTCATCAATTGTTTCTTTTGCGTTTTTTTTAATAGCTAGGCCGTCCTCAGATAAGTCTTCCCCTTCTACTAGACTTCCATTGTAAAATTTATTTACAAGATTTGATACTCTACTTAATAAGTTTCCAAAATCATTTGCAAGGTCACTGTTATAGCACTTTATAAATGAATCCATGCTAAAATTAGAGTCATGACCTAAAACCATTTCCTTCATTAAATAAAAACGCACTGGGTCTACGCCGTATGATTCAATTAATTCCAATGGGTCAATAACATTTCCTAATGATTTACTCATTTTAGATTGATCACTCATCCACCATCCATGGGCAAATATACTCCTAGGCAATTTTATTTCAGCAGACATCAGCATGGTGGGCCAATAAACTGCATGCGTTGTTAGGATATCTTTACCAATTAAATGAAAATTTACAGGCCAAAACGATTTATATTTTTCCTCTTCACCATTTAATCCTAGCGCAGAGACATAATTAATTAGGGCGTCGAACCATACATATGTAACATATTTTGAATCAAACGGAAGCTCAATACCCCAATTGAGTCGAGATTTTGGGCGAGATATGCATAAATCGCTTAATGAAGATTTTAAAAAACCCAGTACCTCATTTTTTCTATGAGTAGGTTGAATAAACATAGGATTTTGCTCAATATGCTCTATTAGTTTTTCTTGATATCTTGACATTTTAAAAAAATAATTTTTTTCTTTTAACTTTTTTATATCTCTATAATGCCCTGATTCAGCTTCTTTTTCTGTAATAAATCTTTCTTCTGAAACAGAGTACAGTCCTTCATAACTGTCTTCATAGATATCTCCTTTATCGTAGACATTTTGAAGAATTTTTTTAACTGTGTCAGTGTGGCGCTTTTCTGTAGTTCGAATAAAATCGTCATATTGAATGTGGAGCCGCTTCCAAAGCTCTAAAAATCTAGGAGCCATCTCATCGCAATGTTTTTTAGGATCAACACCTCTTTTCTCTGCTGCTTGCTGAACTTTTTGGCCGTGCTCATCTAAACCAGTAAGAAAAAAAACATCTTTGCCGCTATTGCGATGATGACGCGCTACAACATCAGCTAAAATTGTAGTATACGCATGTCCAATATGAGGCTTGTCATTTACGTAATATATAGGGGTAGTAATATAGAATGGCTTCATATTGTTATTTTTGGCTTTTTGCCTTTTAGCAAGGTTTGAATTGATATCATCATATCAAGGATGAATAGTGGCATATATAGATTTCGGCTTAATGCTACAATTGCCTTTTCAAGTAAAATATTAATTTCAAAAAAATTAGCATTTGGAAATTTATTAGTAAATTCTTCAAAAGAGTCAAGTTCACTATCTAATAAAGGTAAATCTTTTCTATCATATTTAAACTTTAAAGCGATATTCATCCACATCTGAATTAAATTTATTTTAAAAATAAATTCATCAGGCTTTCTGAGGGCTAGCATTGAAAAATCATTAATTGAATTGCGCCAGGTATTTTGATCTAACAAAGTTAGCGACTTTAAAAGAGTATATGCCTCTTCAATAGGGAAGTCAATATCTTTTGAGGCAAGCTCTTTTGCTAAATGCATATTTCCATTTGATAGCATAGCTAATTGAGTTGCTCTATCATTATCAATTTTATCATTTTCAATGAGCTTACGAACTACATCGAAAGGAAGACTTGAAAAGTCAACTTGTTGACATCGACTAATAATTGTAAGGGGTAGTTTAGATTTTTTATCTGTTACTAGGATTAATGAGGTATTATTTGGAGGTTCTTCTAAAATCTTCAATAAGGCATTTGCGGATTCACCGGCACCTTCAGAGAGCAAGTGTGCGTCAAAAATAACAACAATTTTTCTCGAACTGTTTTGTGACGTTAGATACAATGTTTTTCTTAAAAATCTAATTGAATTAATTGTTATTCTTCTTGCGCTGGGAAGATTGATCTTATAAAAAGGATCTTTTGATTTAGAACCAATCATCTCTAAGATTAATTCATAATCTTCTTTATTAATACTTTTAATTGGATCATCTTCTGTTTTTGATTTTGATATACTTGGCAAAGGGAACACAAGGTTTAAATTTTCATGTTGTAAGGCTGAGAATTTTTGACACGACGCGCAAGAACTGCAGGATGCTGATTGTTCTAATTCACAATTAATTAGTTTTGAAAATTCAATAGCACACCACTCTTTTCCGCAACCAACCGGCCCTGAGAAAAGATAGGAAGTCCCTATTTTATCATTAGATTTTATTTTGTTTAGGCGTTGCCAAATAAACGGTTGTGCCTCTGAAATATTCATCTCTTTCTTAACCAATTTTCTGGGTTTAGCTTCTTCCCTTCTCCCCATATCTCAAAGTGAAGCTGTGAACCATTAATTGAACCAGAATCTCCCATGTAAGCAATTACGTCACCACTATTTACTTGACTGTCTACATTTGTTTCTACATTTGAAACATGACTATAAACCGTATAGAATCCGCTTCCATGATCAATTATAATCGTAGTTCCATATCCTCTGATAAATGTTATTGTAGTAACAACGCCACCTAAAACTGTCTTTACTTCAGATCCTGGTTTACCTTTAATATCAATGCCAGGATTTTCTGTTGTAGTTTTAAGTTTTGGATTCCACTGTCTACCAAATTTCGCTGAAACTCGACCTTCAGCTGGCCATGCTAACTGCCCTTTCAGCTTGGGAAACTCTTTTGACTGAAGGGCCATTTGTTGTCTTCGAATTCTCTCTTCGCGATCAAGTCTTGCTATATCTTCGCGAATTTTTTTAATAATTACCTCAAGCTGTTTCATCCCAGCTTGTTTTTCAGACAAATAGTTTTTCAATTCTTTTTGGCTTTTTCTTATCCTTGAGAGCTCGCGCTGCTCTTTTTTCTTTTTTGAGCGTACCTGTGAAAGCGTTTTCTCTCTTTCCTTCTTTAAGTATCTTTTCTTCCTTAGAGCAGATTCAAGGCTCAATTTCTGTTTACCAATCTCGATCAAGAGAGATCTTATCGTATCATGAGCATCCTGATCAATTTTTGAAATAATTTTTAAATATTTTGATCGGTATATAGCTTGCCTCCATGAGGTAGAACTAAGGACTTTTTCAAGATTTGATAGCTGTCCTTTTTTATACATTGTAGCTAATCTCTTGGCGTAGAGTTTGCGTAAACTTTCAAGGCTATTTTCGCTTTCATTAATTTTACGCTCAAGCCTTGATATATCTGCAACTAAAAGCTTTTCTTCCTTTGCTAGTTCCTTTAATAATTTTTGTAATAGTGCAATTTCCTCAGAAAGATTGCTAACTTTTCTTACTGAGGATTTTTCTTTTTTATTTTCTGATTGAATTCTTTTTTTAGTTGCTTCAATTTCATCTTTCAGAGATTGGATTGCGCTATTTTGCGCTTTTAATTCTCTCTCAAAGTCTCTTGGGCTTCTTTGAGCGAAAGGATAGCTCAGCAGTATAGATAAAATGATGATTATTTTATAATACATAATGCAGTAAACTACCGAATTGAATTAAGAAAGGTCAATTTTATTGTGATGTTTACTTTTCTTGTAGTTTTTATCATCATGTAACTATAATCTAACTTCTAAATAAGGGAGTATAATTTGAAAAGCGCAAAATGGGAAAATATTTTTAAAGGGTGGGATAATTCAGAGAGTGAAGCTGTGCACACCCTTAAAAAAATACCTGTATTCAAAAATTTAAGTCATAAAGATTTTAACGAGCTTGAAAATATGATGCATCATCGAGATTATAAGGTTGGGGATTTTATTTTTAAAAATCGTGCACCTGGTGAAGGTATGTATATAATTATGCGCGGCTCAATTAAGATTACAATAGGTACAAGATCTGGCAACGAAAATACTCTTGCTGAGCTTGAGAAGGGTGAATTTTTTGGCGAGTTAGCGCTATTTGATGATGAGCCTCGTTCAGCAAATGCGATAGCAATTGAGGATTGTAAGCTCCTAGGTTTCTTTACTCAAGACCTTATGATTTTACAGGAACGTAACCCTGTATTGGGACATAAAATAATGTTTAACCTGGGCGGTCTTTTAGGAGAAAGACTTAGAAGAACAAATCACATGCTTATTAAAGAACAGTCTAAATGATTAATCAGCAAATAAATTATATTCAACAAATCTACCGAATAATTTTGACATTGATAGCAATTTGGTTTATTAATTTAATTTGGCCCTTTATATCTGATGTTATCTTAATGCTGGTTTTTGCATTTCTTTTCACAACACTTCTTTTGTCAAGCGTAGATACTTTTGAAAGAAAAATAGGGAATAGAGGGTTATCGGTTCTTGGTGTAGTAATAATTTTGCTTACTAGCATCTCTACTTTTATTGGTAGTTTTATTTCACAAATATCTATACAGGCTCAGGAATTTTCTGAAAGAGTTGATCAGGCTACAATGATGAGTGAGTTTAAATCATTGGGCGATAAGATGACTTCGGCAATGCCATCTTTTATGAAAAGCGAGGAATCTTCTTCCGATTATTTGGCGAATAAATTAACTGAAGTAACACAATCTGTCTTAGGATCATTGGGATCATTGGTAAGCATTGTTGGAAATTTTATGTTCATAGCAATTATGGTATTCATCTTTACAATAATTCTTCTTTCTGAGTATCACAAGTTTAAAAAAGTTTTGGTCAACTCTATACCGAATAAATTTTTTGAGCTTGGCTTAAAGCTTATTTATAATATTGAAAAGTCAGTGTCCAGCTATTTGAGGGGACAGTTTTTATCAGCTGCTAGCGTGGGCGGCATGTCAATTGCTGGTCTTCTATTATTAAATTTTTTTGGAGCTAATATTACATTGGTAATATTTATTGGAATAATAGCAGGACTCGCAAATCTGATACCTTTGGTTGGCCCATTTGTTGGAATGATACCTGCACTATTAATCGCGTTTATGAATAATCTTGGTAATGACGCAGCAACCTCTCATATGTTCTTAGGAACAATTCCATCTCCTTTTTTCTGTATTGATATCATTTTTATGTTTTTAATCGTGCAACAGATTGAAGGTAATTTAATTACACCGGCATTAGTTGGAAAAAGTGTTGGCTTACACCCGATGCTTGTAATGATAGTACTTCTCATTGGCGGTACGCTTTTAGGCCCGCTAGGAATGCTATTTGCTGTTCCTGCGACAGGAGTAATTAAGGTCATAATTAAAGAAATTGCGTTCGTAAGAAAAAATGCTCATCTGCTCTAATATGACTATTCCTCAATTTTGATTAATTTGTAATCAATAAAGGTAAGGGCTACGCCTTTTTCATTTTGATATTTGTAAATCCAAAGCTGATTTTTTCCTGAGCTGTCGTTTGTTATAATTTCATGAGGTTTTCCCATTATTTTGTCAACCTCTGATACTGTCATCCCGATGTAGATAGGTTTATTTTTAGATTTATCCCTTTTTTCTTTTTTAAGTCTGCTGTCTATTTTTTTTCGAATTTCGTACTCTTCCCGTAGATGCATTTTTTTCTTTAATAAGTCTAAAGTCTTCATGTTCGCAGGACTTAATGAGCCTGTCAGTCTCTGAGTTTCTTCAAGGGCGAACACAACAAATTTTAAGGAATTTATATCTCTTAAAGTATCTGCTGTGATAAGCAAATCTGATGCAATTCTATACTTATGTGTTGCTACTTCAAAATCAAGAGAGGGGTTAATTTTTTGGGCTGCGTTAAAATACTTCAAAGCACGATCATATAAACCAATCTTATAGAGCTGCTCACCTTTTGTCATAAAATTATACACCTTGAACCTATTAATATGATGACTAAGTTCGGGATACCAGCCTGTTGCCATAACGACATGAGCAATTGCTGTGTCAGACTGGCCAGCATATAACCATTTCTCAGCTCTTTCAATTTCGCGGTAAGTTATTTCTCTTATCCTATCATCTATCACATCTGCTAAAAGCGTATCAGCGATAGCTTTTGCTCGAATGTATTTTTCAATTGCTCTTACCACCATACCCCTTTCATCAAAGCTCATTCCCTGACGCATTATTTGATAGGGAATTTTTCTATCACTTTCAACTACGAGCTTTAAAGCACTATTGATGTTTGCATGATTTGGATTATCATCTATGAATTCATTAAGGTATCGTTTGGCTGAAATGTAGTCTTTAGCATAATAATAAGACTTGCCTAAATCCCCTTTGGTTTGCTGGCCCCCAAAAAAAACAGAAGCTGTTGCATAGAGTCCAGCAGTTTGAATGTTGAAGCTTTTTATTGGAGTTACGTCTTTAGGGTCGTTAATCTTATTTATAGATGTTGAGGTAAATTTAAAATCAAGGCCTATCGAAAATCGATTTGCCATATCTCTGTCTATTATATATCGACCCCCAATCGTAATAGATTGTGATGGACCAAACCCATAAGGCGAACTTTCTTTCTGATAAAATTGTGACAGTGCGATGCCATAGGTATAGCGGTATGAAGTAAACCAGCTTTCAAACCATTGCAAAATCAAAGACTGGCTCCAACCGAGCTCAAATATTCGAGCATTAAATTTTGCATTTAATTTCCATGATTCTTTTATACCATTCCAATCAGAAGGTATTTTGGAAGGAATTAATAATGAACTATACCTCAAGTTTATCCCTGAATGCATATCCAGCCAGCTATTTCCAAACCAGTAGTACGCTAAATTTGTTTTTAAAATATCAATATCAAGTTGATGTCCTAATCTTGATGAAAAATTTCCACCACTAAAACTTGACACTCCTTCATTTTCATATGACATCCAACTGCTTCTCAAGTTCCCCAAACCCAAAAATCCGCCTCCACTATTATATCCAAATCCATATCTGAGTTCTAATGGGATAAAATTGACAGGGCGATGAAATTCTCTTCTTTTAAAAATTCTATCAAAAATATACCCTTTTTCATAATCGTTAGGGTCGATCCTATCCAAAGAAAATATTCTAAAAATCATCGATCTAAACCTACTGGAATCTGGCTCAGATAACTGAGCTCTTAAATCCGTTGAAGCGAATAGAATTAATAACGTGAATATTATTTTTTTCAGCACTGTTTTTGTTTAAACGGTGTATTTTAGAAGACTAGTAAATATACGATTATTGTAGTTGTTGTTAATAACAATAACTACATAGGAAACTTTTATTTAAATTCTTGTAAACTTACATAGTTTTAGCAGCTGTAATTTCAATTAATTATTTAAATAATTTGTAATCTATGTTATTAATTAATAGGCATAAAATATATAGACAATTTTTTATTTTAATACTCACGAGCATTATCTCTGCTCAAGATTTTAATATAGCACGAATTCAGTATTCTGGTGGAGGTGACTGGTATGCTGATCCAAGCAGTCTGCCCAATCTCATTGATTTTATTTCAGATAAAACTAATATAAAGATTGAGAACAGTGAATATAAGATCAAGCTAACCAGTGAAAGTCTATATGGACATACATTTCTATACTTAACTGGCCATGGAAACATCAGATTTAGTGATGAAGAAATTGGAGCATTGAGAAACCATCTATTAAAAGGAGCATTCCTTCACGCTGATGATAATTATGGAATGCATGATTCTTTCAAAAGAGAAATGAAAAAAGTTTTTCCTGAAAAAGAATGGGTTGAGCTACCAATAGAACATCCTATTTACAGTTGCTATTTTAACCTACCTAATGGATTACCCAAAATTCACGAACACAACGGGAAACCACCACAAGGTCTGGGGCTATTTGATAATAAGCGACTAATTGTTTTTTTCACTTACGAGTCTGACCTTGGCGATGGCTGGGAAGATTCTGAGGTGCATAATAATCCTGAGGTTGTGCGTCAATCCGCATTGCAAATGGGTACCAATATTGTCTGGTTTTCCCTAACACAATAAAATTCATAATGACTATTTCAAATTATCTAAAAAACATTCGAAAAAAAGTTTTACTTTCAAAGATAAATTTATTTTTTTGGAAAATATATGCACTTTTCGTTGCTCTTTTCTTAGCTGTTTTAATGCTTGAAAATGTATTCTACTTTTCGCTAGAAACTAGACAAAAGATTTTATTCTCAACGATTTTTGCAGCTTCATCAATTATTTTAGTTTATTTAATTTATATTTTAATAGCTCATAATAATGTTATAAAAAAATATAAATTATCAACAATCGCATTAAATATCGGAGAATATTCTTTTAATAGAAAAGATATGATCCTTAACGCTTTTCAGTTAGAAAATTCCAAAAATCAAACTGGATCTCTTGAACTTCAAAAATCATTCATTGATAAAGTTCAATCTCAAATAGTTGATGTCGATCAAAAACCATTGCTTCCAATTGCTAGAATAGTTTTTTGGAAAAAATTTACACTATTTATTCTACTAACAACTGTTTTATCCATTGCCTTTACCTGGAATCATTCTGTTTCTTCGCTTTATAGGTTAGCCCATACTAACACAAAGTTTTTACCACCTGTTCCATTTGAAATAACAAGTGAATCTAAATATATTGGTATTTTAGGTGGTGAAAGCGCAATTGTCGAATTTTCATCTACATCCAATAGACCTGACTCAATTACTGTTGAGTTCAAACCATTAGCATTTAATGAAAATGAAGATAGTTTGATTTTAAAAGCTGCTTACAATGATGATGGGGTTTATAAAGCTAGTCTAGATAATGTCTATCAAAACTATCGATACCGTGCATATGTTTTATCAGATAAATTTTGGAACCCCTGGAATGAAATAACAACCAAATCATATTCTATATCTGTAACAGACAGACCATCAATAAGCGATGTAACATTTACAATAAGTTCGCCGAAATATACTAAGCTACCTTCGAGGCAGCAGAAAGCAAATCAATCTGAAATTCAGGCGATAATAGGGTCTGAGATTTATGTAGCGCTTCGTTCCAACAAAAGACTTGAAAACGCTTCACTGATTTTAAACGAAGATAAGCTTAAAATGTCAACCAGAAATGATAAAGCGGATTTTAGATTTATCATGGAAAAAGAGGGTAAATTCTTCATCAGTCTTAAAGATGAGAGGGGAATATCAAACCGCAATCCAATACCATTTCATTTAAAAGCCATACCTGATTTAAATCCTAAAATGTCAATATTGAAACCAGCTCCGATAATTGAAATTGGAGGAGAACAAACAATACCAATTAGAATGGATATTAAAGATGACTTTGGTTTTACAAAGCTACAACTTGCATATGAAATACATAGGCCAGAATACATTGACGCAGAACCAAAAATTTCAATGTTTAATATTGCTATTCCCGATTTAAATGAAAACGAGCAGGAGATTTCAACAAATTGGAATGTTGGTGATTTAGCTCTTATGCCAGATGATGAAATTCATTTTCATTTTGAGCTGTATGATAATGACCCACTAACTGGACCTAAAAAAGAGGTTTCAAGCACCTTCATTGCTAGAATACCATCATTGAATGAGCTTTTTGCATCCTTTGAAAATAGTGAAGATGAAATTTTAAACGACGCAGAAAAAGAACTATCCGCTATTAAAAAACTAAATAATAAAATAAAAGAAGCAAGGCTTGAACTTTTGAAAACAGATGACCCTAGCTGGGAGCAACAACAAAAAACAAAAGAAACACTTCGAGAAATTGATAAACAAATTTCTAGCTTTCAAAAGCTTAACGAAAAACTTTCTGCTTTGAATAGTCAAAGCAAAAAACACGATTTATTCTCTGAAGGAATTACTGAAAAGTTTGAGGATTTACAGAAGCTTATCAAGGAAATTTTCCCACCCGAAATGTTTGATGATATAGATGACATAAGAGAAGCGCTTGAAGATCTGGATGTTAACGAGATGCTTAGCGCTCTTGAGGATATTTCAAATAACCTTAACAATATTGAACAAGAGCTGGATAGATTTCTTGATATATTTCAACGAATTAAAGTAGAGCAAAAAATAGATGAAATAAGAAAACGCATTGAACAGCTTGTAAAAAACCAGGATAATCTAGATCAACAAATTCGATCAATAAACAAACAAACCGATCCCTCGGTTTTCAAAAGACTTTCGCAAGAGCAAAAAATTAACAACAAAGAACTTTCAAACATAATTGATGAAATGAAAAATTCGATAAACGGGATTAAAAAGGTTAGCAGAAAGACTGCTCAGGAGCTCGAAAATCTTGCTGAGAGCAATAGTACTGATTTAACTAAAAAACATCTTAAAGAGACTGTGAAAAATCTTGATAATCAAAAACCCTTCCAGGCAATGGATGCAAGTTACTCAGGTATGCAGTCTATGCAGTCAATGGAATCATCAATGAACCAAATTTCTTCTAATTTTCAAAAACAAGCTTCTAGAGAAATGGCTAAGAAATTCAGGTTTATTTTACGCGATCTTCTATCAATTTCTAAATCACAAGAACTTCTAAGAGCTGAAGCAGAAAATATTCCCCCAAACTCTCCACGAAAAAATGATTTAGCATCAGAGCAGCAACTTTTGCAAGATCAGCTTGTTAAGACAATGAAAAAAACCATGGATCTTTCAAAAGAAACGTTTCTTGTTACATCAGATATGGGACAATCGCTTGGCCAAGCGAACGCCCAGATGAATACTTCAAAAACAAAGCTCGCAGAAAGAAACAGTAAAGGCTCATTAAACAATCAAACTCAGGCTATGACTGCTTTAAATAAAAGCGTAAAATCAATTATTCAAACAATCAATAGTATGAATGAGGGTGGATCTGCATCTGGATACGAGGAATTTTTAAAGCAAATGAAAAATATGTCTGCTATGCAAAAAAGTGTAAATGATCAAGGTATGCAACTAGCGCTTGGTCAAATGGCGCCTTCACTTAAAGCATCAATTATTAGCAGAATGCTCGGACAGCAACGAGATATTCAGAATTCTCTTAAACAAGTAATGAATGAAATAAGCAAATCAGGCAAACAAGGACTTGGCGACCTAAATGGTATTTCATCTGAAATTGATGAAGTTTTAAATGAGCTCACTAAAAATATTTATGATAAAAAAACAAATGATAGACAGCAGAAAATATTAAGTAGGATGTTAAATAGTCAAAAATCAATGACACAAAGAGGTGTTAAAGATGAAAGAAAATCAAAAACTGCATCTCAAGTTTCCAGCGCAGCACCTAAAGGACTACCTAGTGACTTAGGACAAAGAAAATCAATTATAATGAATGCGATGGATGAGGCTCTGAGCGCAGGTTACTCACGAGAGTATCAAGGAATGATTCAAAAATATTTCAATTCATTGAATACTTTGGAAGCATACTCTGTTTCTGATACACTGGGAAATAATTAGCAATTTTGATGCGAATTTTTACAACGATATTTTTATTTTACACTATTATCTATAGTCAAGAAAGTATTGACGATAAAAATCAATCTTTATTTTTACAAGCAATGCGCTATGAGCGGTCAGGGAATATTTTAAAATCGGAAGATATTTATAAAAGGATTTTGAATAATCAACCAAGTCATCAACCATCATTTTTTCAATTAAAAAATATTTATAGTAAAAACAATAATATAGAATCTGGAATTGAATTAATTAATCAGTGGTTACTATATAACCCCACAGACTACCAGACAATGTTATCCCTAGGTGAATTTTATTTTAAAAACCAAGAAAAGACAAAAGCTAATGAGATTTGGGATGATTTTAGAGATAACAAATTATCGAATAAAACCATGTATCGACTGCTTTTTCATACATATGTCAAATTTGGTCAAACAGAATCGATGGAATTTCTATCAGAAAAAGGTAGAAAAGAGTTTAATGAGCCATATTTTTTAGCTATTGACCTTGCAAGCTACTATCAATCAAGGCAGTCTTACGAAAGATCTCTTCAAGAATTAATGATTCTTATTCGCCATCAAAAACAATATCTTCGTTATGCAACTGATAGGATACTACTAATGAGTGATGATATTTCATCTCATTCACTAATCGATTCTACATTGAATGCTAATATAGACATCAACGAAACCATGAGAGAAGTCTTAGGCGGATTTTATTATAAAATAGGAAATTTTGAATATGCGCTAGAACAATACAAATTATTAGGTTTTCAAAATAAAAAGGATTCTGATAAATGGCTTATTTTTGCTGACAACCTACGAAAAGAAGGTCAATTTGATTTGTCAATTAAGTCCCATCATTATATGCTTGAGAATTTAGATCAATCAAATCCTCAAGTTGTTGGAAAAATTTTATTAGGACTCGGAAAATCCTACGAAGATCAAATAATAAAAAAACAGTCGAATTTAAAGTTCGTAAAATGGTTTCCTGAAAATCACTTTTTTAGTAATCATTTTATTTACGCACCTGATATAAATAACGCTCCTTTGGCAAATAGCTTGGAGCACTATCAGTCTCTATTAGCTTTGCTTCCGAACAATCGAACAACAGCGACGGTACATTATAGATTAGCGCAAATACAGTCAAGAATCATGCGAGATTTTGTAGGTGCAAAATCGTCATATGAGACAGCTTTAAATACTAACCCAAGCTCTCAATTAAGAGAGTTGATTCATTCGGATATTGGAAAGCTATATATTTACGATGGGAAGTATGGAGAAGCAAAAAGTTATTTTAGGCCAGAACAAAATGAAAAGATAAATATAAGGACTATCGAATATGTTAATAGTCTGCTCTATGGGCTTGAAATAGATTCTGCAATGACATATTTGGATGAAATAATTTTAAATGTTGATACAAATCATAAATATTTCAATGACCTTTTTGAATTGCACGATCTAATTGCAAATTATTATGTTGATGGTACTAAAGACGATAAGTCTGCTTTTAAAGCATTCTTTAATGCTGAAAGCTTGATCAATGAATATAAAATTAAAGAGGCTGTTGAAGTATTGGAAATGATAAGACTCAACTATTCTGACTCTTTGATCTATCCAATAGTAACTCTTCGATTGGCATTTATATCGATCGATTTGATGCAATATGAAAAGTCAATTCAATATGCGCTCGCTATTGAAGAAACCAGCTTAAAAGACAGAGGTCTTACCTTAGCTGCAGAAATTGAGGAAAATTATTTAAGTAATAACGAGAACGCACTTAAATATTATCATAGAGTGCTATCTGAATGCTCTTCATCGCTACTTGCTGACCCGGTGCGCTTGCATGTTCGCAGAATTTCTAAGCCCAGGGAGAGTTAATATGAAAACGATTATTACGACCTTATTCTTTTTGCAGTTTTGTTTTTCCCAAAAAATATTAATACCTATGGATGAAAATCAAAATGATCATCTAAAAGCTTATGGAGCAGCATTTTGGATAATTGGCGAGCAAATAAACGTGGAGTGGGTATTAAACTATCGAGGTGGATCATTTATTACAGATTACTATGAAAGAATTGAACAGGAATGCCGCCTGAGAGGGGTTAGTTATGAAGTGGTTGAATCTGAGAAAATGTTATCAATATACAATGATGTAGCAATGAATAATATGGATATAGTCCTCTTGGAAAAAACACCAAAGATAGCAATTTATTCTCCTCCTAATAAACAACCTTGGGATGATGCAGTAACTCTCGCTTTAACTTACGCTGAGGTTCCATATGAAACGCTTTGGGATGAAGAAGTTTTTAATGGTGAATTATCTAACTATGACTGGCTTCACTTACACCATGAAGACTTTACAGGTCAATATGGCAAGTTTTATAAGAACTATCATACAGCATCATGGTATGTAGAGCAGAAAAAACAGTTTGAATCTTTGGCTAGTAGACTTGGGTTTAGTTCAGTTCCTGAACAGAAAAAGGCACTAGCTCAAATCATTAAGGATTATGTTTCTAGCGGAGGTTTTTTATTTGCAATGTGTTCTGCAACAGATTCTTTTGATATAGCTCTAGCTACAGTTGGTGTGGATGCCGCTCATTCAGTGTATGATGGGACTCCAGTAGATAAAAAATTGAAAAGTAAGATCAATTATAATAATTCGATGGCGTTTGATAATTTTGAAATAATTACAGACCCTATGGTTTACGAATATTCAAATATCGACTACCCTCCAAGTAATAATGTTGTGGTGAGGGGGGCTGAGGCTGATTATTTCTCCCTATTTGAGTTCTCAGCAAAATATGACCCAGTTCCAACAATGTTGACCCAAAACCATGTAGGCGTCATAAAAGGATTTATGGGTCAAACAACAGGATTTGATCGTGAAAAAATCAAAAAACATATATTAATTATGGGCGAAGATGCAACCACCCCTCAAGTAAAATACCTAAACGGAAATCATGGTCAAGGTACATTTACTTTTTTAGGTGGTCATGACCCTGAAGATTATCAGCACTTTGTTGGTGATCCACAAACAGATCTATCTTTTCACAGAAACTCACCAGGATACCGATTAATTCTAAACAATATTCTCTTCCCAGCTGCTAGAAAGAAGGAACGCAAAACATAAGATAACTTGTTAGGATTATTTTTCCTTAACTTATTTTTCTGGTTTCTTTATATTTTTTTGCTGTATCAATAATTGCATCTTCAACAAAACCCGGTTTCCATTCAAGTAATTTTTTAGCATTGTCTGATTTTGTGATCTGACTTTTGCCTAACCTATCTTTAAATAAAGCAATATCTTTAAGAAAGAATGAAAGGAAGCCTAATAAAAAATTAGGAGCTACAATTGTAGGTACTTTTTTAAAGCCATTATTTTTTAAAATTTTTGCAATATCAGAAAGCCATAACGCTTTTTCAGATACAATGAACCTTTGGCCTGCTGCACTATCTGATTTTATCGCTAACACATGCGCTTTTGCTACATCAAGCACATTAACTACATTAAATTGAATCTTTGCTAATGCTGGAAGCTTACCTACTAATAATGCTCTAATTAGTAAGTTTGATGCACCCATATCATATGTAAGAGAGGGTCCAAAAACGAATGAAGGATTAATTGTACATAATTCTATTTTTTTAGTTTTCTCGATTTGGTTCATATAGTCCCACATCGCTTTTTCAGCGTAGGTTTTGCTCTTTATGTAGGGTAGTGTATTTTCATCAATCACTGACCAAAAACTCTCATCAATTTCTTTATCTTCATGGCCTTGGGTAATTGCTGCAATTGATGATGTCATAACAAAACGTTTTATTTTATACTTTACAGATGGTTTTAATGCTCGAAGAAGTCCTTCTTTTGCAGGCTGAATAAAAGAATTTTCATCTTGCATATTTTTTTCATAGACTGGTGATGCTACGTGCAAAACATAATCACATCCTTTTACTGCCGCATCCCAACCATCATCTCGCATCAGGTCAAGCTCGCAAAACTCCAATCTTTCATTATTTTTTATTGAACCTGAAAGTGCTTCTTGTATTTCTTTTTTTCTCTTCATAGAGCGCAATGATGTTCGAACAGCATAACCCTCCCTTAGAAGTAGTGAAATGCAATGAAGACCAATGTAGCCAGACCCGCCTGTAACTAATACTTTTTCCATTAAATATTATTTCCTTTGATTATATAACCATTTCCATAATTCTTTACTATTCCAAACATCTAACCACGAATCATGACCTCTTGTTTTCAATTCAGTAAATCTAATATCACCTTTTTGCTTTTTTACAGCACTTACCATTTGCTGCGATTTTGAAATATCTATTACGGTATCTTCTTTGCCATGCCATGCCCAAATATTCACATTTTTTAAATTAACAGCTTGATCAGGATCTCCACCTCCGCAAATAGGAACTGCTGCTGCAAAATAATTTGGCCTTCTGGAAATTGCATCCCAGGCGCCCCATCCCCCCATTGACATTCCCAAAACATAAATTCTATTTTTATCTACGTTTTGATTTTTATCGATAAAGGAGTCTAAAGCTTCAAATGTTTGTCTCATGGATTGAGAAATAGGGATTATGCTGTATTTTTCAGTATTCCAATTTGTAGAAACCCACCGCTCCCCCTTTGGAACTTGTGGAGCAAAAATATAGGTTTGGTATTTTGATGATATCTTTTGTTTCGCGAAAGCTCCAATGCTATTTGCATCCCATAGCTGCTGTTCATTATCACTACCTCTGCCACCAGATCCATGAAGAAATAAAAGTAGCGGGTATTTTTTATTCGGTTTAAAATTTTCTGGCTTACGATATCTATAAGCCAACCTATCTCCACTTGGACTTATCCAGTTTGCTTTGCTATAAAGGTTTAATTCATTTGAATCTTCGGTGAATGTTAAAGCTTTGTGAATGGCTTTTTTCACAAGTCGTGACATTATTAAATATCCTGATTTGTTAGGGTGAACCGAGTCAGCACCATATTCTTTAATTAAACCATCTTTACCGTCAAACATCTCAGAAAAATAATCTAAATAAATCATATCATTTTTAAGCGCATAGGTTTGTAAAATGCTGTTTATTTTTAAAATTTTATACGGAGGCTCAATTTCTGGTCTCCACGGGAAATCACTAGCAGGTAAAATTGATGACAAAATCACTTTAATATTATTGGCTACTGCAATCTCTGACATAGATATAATATTATCTGTAATGGATTTAACTGTTGATGGTCCGGTATTTTCTGCGATATCGTTTATCCCTGCTAAAATAACTACAATGTCTGGTTTAAGATCAACAACATCCTGCCTGAAGCGTACTAGCATTTGTGGAGTTGTTTGGCCGCTTATACCTCTATTAATATAATTTTTGTTTTTGTTGAAAAATTCTGGATAGTGCCAATCCCATCCTTCTGTTATTGAATTACCAATAAAAACTACCCTAGGACTTTTTTTCTTTCCTTTTTTTACGTTCTCGTTATCGCTTTGATATCGATTTAAATTTGGCCAGTCATCTTTGTTTTGCTGGCTAAAAGTAGTAGATATAAGGATTATGATTACAGCTATTGAATGCAATGCTTTCATTCTTTTCCTTTTGCTTCTTTCCAATATTTTTCTAACTCATTTAGTTCAGCCTCTTCAAACTTCTTGCCTTTTTCCTTAATTTTGCTTTCAATATATCTAAACCTATTTTTGAATTTACCGTTTGTTTGTCGGAGTGCATTTTCCGCAGAGATATCTAAGAAGCGAGCAAGGTTTACAAGTGAAAAAATAACATCACCCAGCTCACTTTCAATATGATTTATATCTCCATTTTTTTCAGCAATTTTTAATTCCTCTAGCTCTTCATTTATTTTATTCCATACATCCTTTGAATCTTCCCAATCAAAACCAACGTAACTAGCCTTTTGCTGTAATCTTTGTGCTTGAATTATCGATGGTAATGCTGAAGGGACGCCATCAATTCTTGATTTTCTCTTCTTTTCTTTATGTTTTTCAGTCTCCCAATTCTGATTAGCGCGAAAAGAAGTTCTGGCTACTTCCTTATCGAAAACATGAGGATGTCTTTTAACAAGTTTTTTGCTAACAGTATCTATTGAATCTTTAATGTTGAATTTATTTTGCTCTTCAGCAATAAGTGCCTGAAAAATCAAGTGTAGCATTACGTCACCCAGCTCTTCTTTTACCGCAGTCCAATCTTCATTATCTATTGCCTCAATAACTTCATAGACCTCTTCAATAAAAAAAGGTATTAATGATCTGCTAGTCTGCTCAATGTCCCATGGACAGCCGCCTGGCGATCTAAGCCTTGATATAATTTCAACTAGTTCTCCAAATTTATTATCGGTTTGACTCATACTAAATTTTTCCAATTGGTTTTTTTCAAAAAATAGTTTTCTTTTTCTGTCATTGCATTTTTAGAATCGAGCGTAGAGTCGTCATAATTTAATAAATGAAGACTCCCATGAATAATAATTCTTGACAGCTCCCTAGAAAAGCTTTGATCAAACTTCCTGGCGTTTCTTTCTACTTGGGGTATACTAATATAGATTTCTCCTTCAACTTTTTCTTCAATATAATCATTCATTCGAAATGATATGACATCGGTTAAGTGCTCTTGATTGAAAAATTCTTTTTTGAGGTCTGATAAGATTTCATCTGAAGTAAAGATTACTAGAATTTCTGCTAACGTCTTTCCTTCCTCCATTAGAACTGATGAAATTATTTCGGTAGAAATTTTTTCGCTTGGCGTATCAATATTTGGATCAATTTCATACTGAATATTAATCATTAATGAAGCTCATATTCATTTTTACTTTACTACCATCGAATTGCTGCGGATGCCCAAGTGAAACCTGCGCCAAAAGCAGCAAGTATAATTATATCGCCTGTCGATATTTTTTTCATTTCTACCGCTTCTGCTAAAGCTATGGGTATCGAAGCTGCTGTTGTATTACCATACTTATGAATATTACTAACTACTTTATCCATTTTTACATTTAATTTTTTTGCGATTGCTTCACTAATTCGATAATTCGCTTGATGTGGAACGATATACTTGACATCATCAATATCTAGATCGTTAGCAAATAGAGCTTCATTAATAACCTCAGGAAATCTGGTTACTGCATTTCGAAAAACCTCTCTCCCGTTCATCTTCGGGGTAAATTTTGAAAGATTAATAGGATCATCAATCCAGCTATCTTTATTTGTACCAGGAGCTTCCATCCATAAATCTTTTAGGTGTTTGCCATCCGAATGAAGATGCGTAGATAGTATTTCGCTTTTTGAATCGCTTCTTGTCAATATAGCGGCTCCAGCACCGTCACCAAATAAAACAGCAACATCACGACCCTCTGTTGATTTTTCTATTAACTTTGTTTGGGTTTCTGCCCCAACTACAAGAATAGTTTTTGCAGCTCCTGTTCTTATAAATTGATCCGCTATAGATATACTGTATATAAATGCTGAACATGCAGCTTTTATATCGAACGCTCCTACGTTTTTTAAATTTAGTTTTTCTTGGAGCTGTGCGCTTACCCCGGGGAAAAAATAGTCTGATGAAAGAGTTCCTACAATTATCATATCAATGTCAATCGGATTAATCTTTGAATTTTCAATTGTCTGCTTACATGCATTATATGCTAGATCTGAAGTTGTTACATTATCCGTTGCCCATCTACGTTCTTTGATACCAGATCGAGATTGAATCCAATCATCTGATGTATCCATGATTTTTGATAAATCATGATTTGTAATAATATTTTCTGGGACAGAATATCCCATTCCTATAATTTTACTTTTAAACATGTATTTCAAAATTAATTTTTGTGAGCCGGTCTATAAGCCGAGTTCTGTTATTGACAGTTATTCATCTAGCTTATCCATTTCTGGATAAGTCACGCAATCAACCCTCCCCTCAAGCAATGCGGATAACATTTTGGGGTATACTTGATCTTGCACCGAATAGGGTTTACACAATTTTACTTTTCAATAAAAATGAGGGGTCTCTTACACCTCTTTTTCACCCTTACCTAATAAATTAGGCGGTATATTTTCTGCTGCACTATCCATGTCGTTTAAACGACTCCTCCTGTTAGGAGGTATTCTATCCTGTGGTGCTCGGACTTTCCTCTCTCAATTTTACATTCTGCTAATCAAGAGCAACTATCCGACCGGCTCTTTTGAAAGTTACAATATATTATGGAGTTTATGCCATTAGGAATCGTAATAAAGAAAGCGACTACAGCTCTCACAATTATGAAGGCCTTTTTCTGCTCTAACCTCAGACACTATTTGTGGAGGTACAAATCCTCCACATCCTCCACATGCAGAGCCATTAACAGGAACAACGCATAGACCGTTTCGAGCCTTATATACGGTATCATATTTTACAATAACATTGGCATCTATATTGCCAACTTGAGATTTACGATCTTTTTCAAGTATTGCTTTTTCTTCAGATGATTCTTTCATTAGAACTTCAAGCTTTTCCCTGCGCTGAATTAAATCAGTACTTAATGAACCAAGATTTTCTTCATTAGATTTTGTTTCTACCTCTAAATTTTCCTTTTCTTCTGAAAGCTCTAAAGACTTTATTTCTAAGTCATCCATTTCTTTTTTTGAATGATCTATTTCAAGCTGAAGTGCATCATATTGTTTATTATTGGTTACCAGAAATAGCTGATCTTTTTGCTTGTCTATTTTAACTTTAATTTCATCAATTGAGGAATCGCATTTATTCAATTCAAGGCCAAGTTCTTTCAGGCGCGCCTTTGCATTTTCAACATTATCGGTTAATTCTTTTTCTTCATTTACTAATGCTTCGACTTTTTTGGGAAGATCACCCAACAATGATTTTATATCTTGAAGTTGGAGATCAATTTTTTGCAAAACTATTAATTCTTTGATTGCTGACATTATTTTCCTTTACATAACAAAAATGCACCCAATGGGTGCATTTGAAATTAGATTTTAATTATAATTAAAAATTCGCGGGGAACAAGAAATCATTGTTTCATTTCCCTGTAGAAGATTTTATTGTGTTCTTTGAATTTCATAAATGTATTGTGTTTTCTTATAAAATTAGATTTTAAATTTATAATTAATCTTTAACATAAAACTATCAGTTTTATTGAGTAATTCTCCATTATCAAAACCATACCCTAGGGATAGATCAACATCGCTAAAAATGTTTTTAATCATAAGCTCGATTAATCCAGATCTCTGAATTAATCCACCATCAAAACGGTAAACTAAATCCTTAGACTTAAAATAATCTTCATCTGGATATATTCCAAAATTTTGTGAATAAGTAAATAGCGTCTTATAGTATATTTTTTTAAAAATCTGTCCTTGAAATCCTAAATGATGAGCTTTTAATCTATTATTTATTATGTATTCACCATTACTATATCGACCTATATTTGAACCAAGCGTAAAAAGTGGATTCCCAATAACTCTTCCATTATTGGTCCATCCAGACTGGTATAAGTAATGATTATAATAATTATCCCAACCGTAAGTAGTGTCTGAAGCTCCTTCGGGTCCGCTTTGATCCATAGTATTAATATATTCATATGTGAATTT
>CAJWZD010000001.1 GCA_913049685.1 uncultured Fidelibacterota bacterium | reverse complement strand
GATCTGTTAGGTGCAATTGTTGAAATAGATGACGGAATAAATTTTTATGATGAGTTCATTGGTTTTCCAGAAAACAACCCTCTAAAGGCATATGCATTTAGCGTTCCAGAGCCGGGTGCTTTTGATGCATCTATTCGCTTGATGGATGAATATGGAAATGAAGATCCAGATAGCTCCAAATCTATCAAAGCGCTGTATGATGATGTTGAACCCGGTGCATTCAATCTCAATTTTCCCAATTCGCACATTGATCAAAGTGGAAATATTGATATAAACTGGGCATCTGATAAGCCTCGATTTAAATGGCAGAACGTTGGTGATTATCCTTCCGGAATTGAAAAATGGGTTTTATACATTAACGGTGAAGAGTTTGGAGCTTACTATGAAGAAAGTATAGAATTTATTGATGAGGATGCCGTAGTTCAAGATACATCCAAATCGCTTGAAGATGGTACCTATGATTGGTACGTTAAAACAATTGATTATGCTGGAAATGCAGCCAATTCTGATACAGGTTATTTTGGCGTTGACCTCAATCCACCACTGATTATTCACAACAACCCTTTAACTATCGTTGATGAAGGATCAACCACGCCTTCAATCAATGTAGAGGTTTCTGATGGAGGATCAGGTGTAAAAGATGTTTATCTTAATTACCGGCGTTCAGGTAGCAATTCTGGCTTTGTAACTGTTCCATTATGGAATGACGGACAGATAGCCCCATCTAGTATCCCAGGTAGCGATATTCGCTCAGAAGGAGTGGAATATTTTATTGAAGCGATAGATGAATTAGGCAATCATAGCGAATGGCCTTATGACTACACCGGTAAGTATGTTCAGTCTGTTGCTGCAAGAACACAAAACAATGTAACAACTGCAGACTACTGGTCTGCTGGTATCCCTACCGGTACGGATACCTCTGCCTACCAATTGTTCTCAATACCATTTAATACCAATAAAGGGTTAAACGCGATTACGGAAGTGCTTGGCCCACCTGATGAATTTAAATACAGACTATTTGGCTGGAATAATGGCTGGAACGAATTTACGCAAACGAATCCACTGAATATAGGCTTGGGTGACGCGTACTTCTTCATTTGGGACAAAGAACAGTATCCCGATGTTCTGCAGTTAAACTTTGATTTTGGAACGGGTGAATCAACACCCACAGCGCCACCATTTGAAATTTCTGCTGCATCTGGTGAATGGAAGTTCTTTGGGAATCCGTACAACTTCCCAGTTAATTTGATCAATGTTAGAACACAGGCTGATGTACCCATAACAGATGGAGGAAGTATTTATACGTGGAGCAGTTTTGGTGGGTGGACAAATCCAGGACCAACGCTTGAGCCATGGAAAGGTTATATCTATAAATCTGCTTCAGATCCAGATATTTATGTTGATGGAACCGGCGATGTTTTTGGCAAAAGACTTGCAAAAACAACCACGCCGGATATTAACAATATTTCTATGGATGCAAACGAATGGGTAGTAAACATCCTAGCATCCACAGGAAGTTCTCGCGATGAATCCAATTCAGTTGGTGTCTTAAATATTGCATCAGATGGCTATGATCGTTTAGATGAATTCGAGCCACCTGCAGTTCCTGGGAATATTTCACTATCGATCAACAATCGAGATAGAGTTGAAGTTCCAGACGTCTATTCTATCGATATACGTAAGCCAAATGAAGAAGGGCATTATTGGGACCTTGAGGTCATAGCCCCGACAAATGGAAAGAGAACCTATTTAACCTTCGAAGGCCTAGGATATGTTCCAGATGAGTATGATATTTTCATTATTAACAAAACCAACAAACAGGCACAAAACTTAAAATGGGAAAGCGGTTACCGTTTTGCAAATACCGGGCCCGATTCCTATCTCAAACAAGATTTAAGACTTGTGATAGGATCCAAAAAGTTCGTTGAGAAAAATAATGCAGGTGTTAGTCTTTATCCCGATGCTTTCGTATTAAGTCAGAATTACCCAAATCCGTTCAATCCGCAAACTTCTATTATGATCAGTCTTCAAGAAGAGGCTCAGGTTGACCTAGTGATTTATAACTTACTTGGTAAAGAAATTACTAGATTATCATCAAATGAAATAAGGCCTGCGGGGTACTACAATTTTATATGGAACGGTATGAATGCTTCTGGGAATAAAGTATCAACAGGTGTATATCTTTACCATGCGATGGTAAAAGATAGGAACGGGAAGATGGTGTTGAATAAAACAAAGAAGATGGTATTCTTAAAATAAGTAGCTTTCGTAGCGTACCTATATATAAGGTGTGCTTTGTATAAAAAACTACCCTATCTGCTGTTTATTTTTTCCCTGCTGACTGCGCAGTCCAAATTTAGCAGGTACAATGCGAAACCAACGTTAGCTCTTTTTTCATTCGCGGGGGAAGGAATGACAGATGAAGATATTGCTCTTTATACAGGCTTTCTCAGACTTGAACTCCATCAAACAAAGTCCTTTATATTGGTTGAAAGAATTCAGCTAAACGAGCTACTCAATGATAAGAAATATGATAGAATGGATTGCAATAGCAGTGACTGCGCAGTTGAGATTGGAAAGCTGGTTGGAATCAAAAAAGTCATTACAGGATCATTTAATGTTGTTGCAGATACCTGCTTAATCGCAGGACAATTAATTGATGTAGAAACCAAAGAGCCTGAAAAGAGCGTTGAGCGAACCTATATAGGTAAATTAGAGGATATGAACCCCTTCGTACAAATTATGGCATGGGAATTTGCTGGACTCGATGCTCCCAAGGATATTTTAAAGGTAGTGGAAAAACCAGAAGAAGTAAAAGAGGACGAAAAATGGAAATGGGCAAAGTGGATAATTAAGCCCTTTAATTATATTGCCAATCGTGTACGAGAATTCTTAGTTTCACCAAGTTCAAAATGAAAAATTTTACTACCATTTTAAAACCCCTCCTTTTTTTATCGATATCTATTCCAACATTGCTTTTAGGTCAACAAGAATTTGGCAAAATAACTCTTCCTTTGGGGAGGGTACAAATTCAAAAGAATGGAACCGGTGCATTCAAAAAAGCGATGCCAAGAACGCCTGTGCATGAGAAAGATATAATCAAAACTTTAGCAAAGTCACGCTGTGAGATATCGTTAGCTGGCGGTGGAAAACTAAGAATAGGTCAGAATTCAGAGCTTGAGATAACGTTAGCAAATGTAAAGCCTATGGTAAAAGATTTTGGTGCAACACTAAAGAAGGGTGATGTATGGGTAGCTGCAAAAGCAGCATTTGGTGAAAAAAAGAACGTTGCGGTTAGAACTCCAACAGCGGTTGCAGCTATTCGAGGAACAACATATCGTGCTAAATCTGGTCAGGATGAAAGCTCTGTTTTGGTTTATGAAGGTAAGGTGGATGTCAACGCAGCAAAGAACGTTGTTGAAGCTAGAGAAAAACAGATGAGACAAGGCGGACCACCGCAGGGTGGAGGAGCGCCTAAATTCAAATTAGGTCCAGTTACTGAAGTGCAGGCACCAACGCAAGTTGCAGGACCTTATGAAGTTTCACTTGAAGATTGGGTGAGTCTTGTAGAAGGTATGCAAATCAACGTACGAAAAGATGGAAAATATTCTATGTTCAAATTTGACCAAGATGCAGATGATGGGCTTGATTTTGTTAAATGGAATAAAGAGCAAGATGCTAAAGATGGAAACTAATACATGAAGAAGGTTTTAGATAATTTTGAAGACATATCTGTTCAGTCTTCAATAGTTGTCTTGACAGATTTTTTTAAGCGCGTTGGCGCTGGAATTATAATTGGCCTTTTGATGGCCATTTTTTTTGGCTGGGCGAGTTATAAAATATCCTTTGTGAACTCTCTTCTCGAAGGTTATGAATATATTTCATACGACTCTAGAATGCGTGCACGTACCGCGGGAGTAGAACAAATGTCCATTGAGGACGTAGTAGTCATTGATATTGATAACACTTCTGTTGGACCAGTTGAAGAAGGAGGTCTTGGTCGGTACCATAACTGGCCACACGCTTATCACGGCCAACTCATAAACACAGTATCATCTGGCAACCCCAAAGCATTGCTTTTTGATATTATTTTTGACGAAGAAAACACTTTTAAATATGATCTCGTTCAAGCTCTTTCTTCGAGCTCTTCTTCAAAAAACCAAGAACTCTCAAATGTAGCTGATCAATTTCTATATAGCAATGATCCCAGTAAATTTGTAACTGAAACTCAAAATTCAAACAAAACATATCATGCGATAGTCTTTGAGGAAGAAGATACGTTAAACTTTTTACCAAAAATGAATTCTGAACCAGAGGGATATTTATATGAAAATCATATTATATCGGGAATTTCAGATGTTGCGAAAAACAGACTCCCCCAAGCAGATAGAATAGGAAATACCTATGTAGAGCTTCTTTCTGCATCCATTGGTAATGGTTCTGCTAACTTTCCACAAGACAACGATGGTGTAATTAGGAGAGCGCCAACAGCAATTTATTTTGATGGAGCCGACCATGTTTATCCTACCTTGGTAATGTCAGCAGTGATTGACATTCTTGGTATAAAAAAAGATGGGGGATTTGATTACGACTTTGAAAACAATTTTTTAAATCTTATTGATACTACAGATACTGTTGTAAGAAAAATTCCTATTGATGACAACGGCCGTATGTATGTGAATTATTTTGGTAGCTTCCAGACATTTTACTATTTACCCTACAGCTATTGTATGGACCCTGAAATGCTTCCACCTGACTATTGGCAGGATAAGGTAGCATTGGTCGGAGCTTCTTTACCAGGTCTTATGGACCTTAGAAATACTCCTGTACAAGAAACCTTTGCCGGTGTTGAAATTCATGCCAATGTCATGTATAGCATTTTGCAAGATAGCTTTGTCACAGTCAAAAGCAATGCATCAACATTCTACAGCATACTCTTGATTTGTTTTATTGTTGGTATCTTTATATCATTCCCAAAGAAACCTTTCTATGCTCTGCCGGTTCCGGTTGTAGCAATATTTGGATGGATTATTTATGCAAACCTACAGTTCATTAATGATCTGCAAATGCTTGAGGTAGTAAGGCCTATTCTATCAGTCGTAGGTACTTTTGGAGGTATATTTTTATTCAATTATTTTGGCGCTGAAAAGGATAAACGTTTTTTAAAAAATACATTTAGCACCTATATCTCACCAGAGCTTATTGACCAAATGTATGAAGCCAAAGAGCAGCCTTCTCTTGGTGGTGAGGAAGGATACCATACGGCATTCTTTACAGACATCCAAAGTTTCTCAGGGTTTTCAGAAAAACTATCGGCACCAGATTTGGTAGAACTTCTAAATGATTATTTAACAGAAATGACAGATATTTTATTAAAAAATAAAGGGACTCTTGACAAATATATTGGAGATGCGATCGTAGCATTTTATGGAGCGCCTGCACCAGTTGATGATCATGAATATTGGTCGTGCCTAACTGCAGTAAAGATGCAAGATAGGCTTGCTGAACTCCGCACAAAATGGCAAGAGGAAGGAGATAGATGGCCAGAAATAGTTCATAATATGCAAAACCGAATTGGAATTAATACTGGCAAACTCGTGACCGGGAATATGGGATCAACAATGCGAATGAACTACACAATGATGGGAGATACTGTGAATCTTGCAGCTAGACTTGAGGCTTCAGCTAAGCAATACGGAATATACATTCAAGTGGCTAATGAAACGTATGCTGCATGTAAAGATAAATTTATTTGGCGCGACTTAGATTATGTCATTGTAATGGGCAAAACAGAGCCTGCACAAGTATTTGAATTAATTTCAGAAAAAGACAAGATGCCAAAAGGATATGATAAATTACTGCCTGCTTACAATGAGGCGCTGCAGTTATATAGGAATCAGGATTGGGCTAAAGCAGTGGATGCCTTTAAGGCTTCCAATGAGCTTGAGGATATGTTCCCAGGAAGAAAAACAAATCCAAGTCAGATCTATATTCCTAGATGTGAACATTATAAAGATAACCCACCGGGAGACAATTGGGATGGATCCTGGGCTTTAACCAAAAAATAGATACTAAATGAGCCTACCTTTTTTTTCAGCAGATGATGTTAAGTCTGCTGTTTCGATGCAAGAAGCAATCGACTTGATGGAAGTAGCTTTTTCATCCGTGAATAACAAAACCGCAGAAGCGCCCTTAAGGGTAAATATGCCGATACCGGATCAAGCAGCGCACCATTTATCAATGCCAGCTTACATAAATGGTGGAAAATATTTAACAGTTAAACTCATTAATGTTCATACCAATAACCCATCAAAAGGCGCCGACTTAATTAACGGTGTTATTGTAGTTATGGATGCTGAGACTGGAAGTGCTATTGCGTTAATTGATGGTAAGTCCGTTACTGCGCTTAGAACTGGTGCTGCTTCAGGCTATGCAACTAAAATTCTAGCAAACAATAATGCATCAACTCTAGTAGTGTTTGGAAATGGGGTGCAAGCAAACGCTCAGATAGAAGCAATTTGCCAAGTTAGAGATATAGAGTCAGTCAAGGTCATTGGTAGAGACTCTACAAAAGTAGAGCTTTTTTGCAACAAGCTTGATGTTAGAGTTTCACCAGGGAATTTAAATGATTTAAAACATGCAGATATTATTTGTACCGCAACCACGTCAAATGAACCGCTATTTAAATTTAATCATATTTCAAGCGGTACCCATATAAATGCCGTAGGCGCGCACGGATCTCGTAAAAGAGAGGTTCCTGCAGAATTGATTCAAAGGTCAAAAGTCTTTGTTGATTCGCTAATCTCAAGCTACAAAGAGGCGGGAAACATATTAATCCCTATTGAAAGCGGTGATTATTCATGGGATAAAGTTCAATGCGAAATTGGTCAATTATCTAACACAAAAAGTAAGGGGCGTTCCAAGGAGTCAGATATAACCTTTTTTAATTCTGTTGGTACAGCCGTTCAGGACTTAGTGGTCTCTAATTTAATAATGGAGAGGAATACCGGTGCAATCTAAGAGTGCAATTTTATTACTGAGTGATGGTAAAAAATTTGAGGGTAATCAGTTGGGCTATTTAGGTGAAACTGTTGGGGAAGTATGTTTTAATACAGGAATGACTGGCTATCAAGAAATACTAACAGACCCATCATATTGTAGTCAAATTGTCACAATGACTTCACCCCACATTGGTAATTATGGTATCACGGAAGAGGATGACGAATCAAGTAAGATACAGGCATCAGGATTCGTGATCAAAGAGGAGACTATAACACCTTCAAATTGGAGATCAACGAGCTCTTTAAATGAATACTTAAATAAGAATAAAATAGTTGGAATTCAAAATATTGATACACGCTCATTAACGCGACACATTCGGGATCAAGGAGCAATGAATGGGATTATATCTTCAGTGGACAACGATATTGATGGCTTAACAAATAAACTTAAAGATGCACCTACAATGAACGGTCTTGATTTAGCTAAAGTTGTTAGCACAAAAAAAATATATAAATGGTCAGACACTGGAAAGTTTAGGGTGGCTGCAATTGACTATGGTATCAAGCGCAACATTTTAAATATTCTTTCAGATAATAATTGCGAGGTAACAGTATTTCCTGCGAAAACTACAGCAAAAGATATTTTAAACTTTGATCCAGATGGAGTATTTCTAAGTAATGGACCCGGTGACCCTTCTGCAGTTACATATGGTATCGAAATGGTTAAGGGTTTGTTAGGACTAAAGCCAATATTTGGAATATGCTTGGGCCATCAAATACTATCTCTTGCATTAGGAGGTGAAACATTTAAGCTCAAGTTTGGGCATAGAGGTATTAATCATCCGGTAAAAAATTTAGAGACAGGGATTGTTGAAATTACAAGTCAAAATCACGGATTTGCCGTAGATCCTAATTCTTTACCAGAAAATGTAGTTCCAACACATATAAACTTAAATGACAATACCAATGAAGGAATTGAATCTAAAGAATTTAAGGCCTTTTCTGTTCAGCATCACCCTGAGTCAAGCCCTGGTCCCCATGATAGTAGATATCTTTTTGATAAATTTATAACGCTAATGAAAGGTTAAAATTGCCAAGAAGAGACGATATAGATACTATTTTAATTATTGGCGCAGGTCCGATTGTCATAGGACAAGCTTGTGAGTTTGATTATTCAGGAACTCAGGCAACCCAAGCTTTAAAAGAAGAGGGCTATAGAATAATTCTAATTAATTCAAACCCTGCTACAATAATGACGGACCCGGATTTAGCTGATGCAACATATATTGAGCCAATAACTCCAGAATATGTTGAAGCAATTATTAAAAAAGAAAAACCTGACGCCATACTTCCAACTGTTGGCGGTCAAACCGCACTAAATATCGCTATGGAATTACACAAAAATGGTATTTTAAAAAAATATAATATCAATCTGATTGGTGCACAGGTTGATGCAATAAATAAGGCCGAAGATAGAGAAAAGTTCAAAGAGGCTATGGATGAGATAGGTATCGATACTGCCCAAGGCGGCTTTGTTAATACATGGGAAGAAGCTGAAAAGATGCTTGATAAGATTCAATTCCCGCTAATCATAAGACCATCGTTTACACTTGGAGGAACGGGTGGATCTGTGGCATATAATCATGAAGAGTTTCAAGAATTGGTTGAAAATGGGCTTCAAGCCAGTCCAATATCAGAAGTATTAATTGAAGAGTCACTTTTAGGTTGGAAAGAATATGAGCTGGAAGTTGTCAGAGATAAATCTGATAATGCAATTATAATTTGCTCTATAGAAAATATTGACCCAATGGGTGTTCATACTGGCGACTCGATAACAGTTGCTCCATCAATGACACTATCTGACAAAGAGTTTCAAATTATGAGAAATTGGTCTATTCAATGTTTGAGAAAAATTGGAGTTGAAACCGGTGGATCAAATGTTCAGTTTGCTGTCAATCCTGAAACAGGCCGGTGTATCATTATTGAGATGAACCCCCGTGTAAGTCGTTCTTCAGCGCTAGCATCAAAAGCTACCGGGTTTCCTATTGCAAAAGTTGCTGCAAAGTTAGCGGTGGGTTATACTCTTGATGAGCTACAAAATGAAATTACGGGAAAAACTTTAGCAGCATTTGAACCTACAATTGACTATGTAATTGTAAAAGTACCACGATTTGATTTTGAAAAGTTTCCATCCGCTACTGGACATTTAGGTGTTCAAATGCAAAGTGTTGGAGAAGTAATGGCTATTGGAAGAACTTTTAGGGAGTCACTTCAAAAAGCATTTAGATCCCTTGAGGTGGGGCTAAATGGTTTAGAGCCTAAAATTATTGCTGAAGATGATCCAGAGCTTATAAGAGCTCGTACTTTGGATATGAACACTCTCCAATACGCAACAAGCTTTAGACTGCTAAAAGTTAGAGAAGCTTTAAAAGAAGGCATCTCTATTGATGAGATTTACCATTTAACTAAAATTGATCCCTGGTTTTTACATCAAATTAAATTTTTGGTTGATTGCGATAAAAATACCCCACTCTTCACGCTGAAGCAAAATGGATTTTCCGATTCTCAAATTTCTAAAATGAAAAATCGTACTGAAAATGAAATTAGGATTGAAAGAAAGAAGAAGTCTATAATTCCATCATTTAAGGTAGTTGATACATGTGCAGCAGAATTTGTAGCAAAAACTCCCTATTGCTATTCTTCATATGATGAAGAAAATGAAATAAAACCATTAGAGGGCAAAAAAGTGATGATTCTTGGTGGCGGTCCTAATAGAATTGGGCAGGGAATTGAATTCGATTACTGTTGCGTTCAAGCAGTATTTGGTCTTCAAGATCAAAACTATAAAACAATAATGGTTAACTGTAACCCAGAAACTGTTAGCACTGATTTTGATTTGGTTGATCGATTGTATTTTGAACCCGTTACATATGAAGATGTACTAAATATTGTTGAATTTGAAAAGCCTGATGGTGTGCTGGTTCAATTTGGAGGACAAACTCCGCTTAAGATAGCGGGGGCGCTGGATGAAGCTGGCGTACCAATTATTGGCACATCACCAAATAGTATTGATTTAGCAGAGGATAGAGAAAAGTTTGGGCAGATATTGAGCGAACTAAACATTAATTGTCCAAAATATGGTACAGGCAGGACATTAGAGGAGGTATCGGTGATTGCTGAAAAAATCGGTTATCCTATTTTAGCGCGTCCAAGCTATGTGTTAGGCGGAAGAGCAATGGAAATAGTTTATTCGAACCAGCAACTAGTTGATTACATTTCAAGAAATGCTGACGTTACAAAAGGACATCCAATTCTCATTGATCAGTTCCTTGAAGACGCATTTGAGTTTGATGTAGATGCATTATGCGATGGTGAGGTAGTTCATATTGGCGCAATAATGCAGCATATTGAAGAAGCAGGAATTCACTCTGGTGATTCAGCTTGCGTACTGCCTCCCTATAAAATATCTTCTAAAGCGATGAATGAAATTGAAAGAATTACAGAAGATTTAGCTCTTAAGCTAAGCGTTAAAGGTTTAATTAACTTACAATTTGCATTTAAAAATAATGAAATATATGTTTTAGAAGTTAACCCTCGAGCTAGCAGAACAACGCCATTTGTTAGCAAGGCTACAAATACTCCTCTAGCAAGAATTGCTGCGCAACTCGCTACCGGTGCAAAGCTCAAAGATTTTAAACTCAAAAAATGGGATGAGATTAATCATGTGGCTATAAAAGAAGCTGTTTTGCCTTTTAATAAATTTCCAAATGAATCCATCTATCTTTCACCTGAAATGAAATCAACTGGCGAGGTTATGGGTATTTCACAATCGATGGGTGAATCGTTCAAAAGGGCTTCAATTGGCGCAGGTAACGATATTCCATCAAATGGTACAATATTTATTTCAGTAAATGACACTGACAAGCTGAATATGATATCAATAGCTAGAGATTTTAAGGAACTTGGTTTTAACATAATTGCAACTAGCGGAACAGCAAATGAATTGATACAGAATGGCATTAGTGTTGATTCAATCTACAAAGTTGGTGAGGGCAGGCCAAATGTCGTAGACGCCATTAAGAACGGTGAGATTGATATAGTAATTAACACTCCTTTTGGTAAACAAGCCAGGTATGATGAAGAATCGATAGGCAAAGCATGTATTCAAAAAGGAATTGTTTCAATTACTACGCTCTCTGGCGCGGACGCTGCTTTAAGAGCAATAAGAAATTCTAAAAATGAAATTATGGTTAAATCAATTCAAGACTACCATAACTAGTATATTGTAAAATAAAGGATAGAAATAAATAATGAACAAAATGAGTTTAAATACATCTAGCGCAATTGATCTTGAAAATAAGTATGGTGCTCACAATTATCATCCTTTGCCTGTTGTCCTATCTAGGGGGCAAGGCATTAAAGTTTGGGATGTTGATGGGAATGAATATTATGATTTTCTTTCTGCGTATTCAGCGGTCAACCAAGGTCATTGTCATCCCAAAATTGTGTCTACACTAGTTGGACAAGCTGAAAAACTACAGTTAACATCTCGGGCATTTTATACTGATGCGCTTGGAGAGTATGCAGAATATATAACTTCGTTATTTGGATACGATAAAGTTCTTCCTATGAATACTGGAGTTGAGGGCGGCGAAACTGCTTTAAAGTTATGCAGAAAATGGGCATATAAAGTCAAAGGGACAAAAAAGAATGAAGCAAAAATTCTATTTGCGGAGGGCAACTTCTGGGGTCGAACACTTGCAGCTTGCTCATCCTCAACCGATCCAGACTGTTTTGAAGATTATGGCCCGTTTATGCCAGGATTTGAAATTATCCCTTACAATGATTTAAGTTCCCTTAAAAATGCTTTAAAGGATGAAAATGTAGCAGGTTTTATGGTTGAACCTATTCAAGGTGAGGCGGGGGTTATTGTCCCAGATGAAGGATATTTGAATGAAGCATACAATCTTTGTAAAGAAAATAACGTTCTATTTATAGCTGATGAAGTTCAAACTGGATTGGGCAGAACAGGAAAAATGTTATGCAGCGACTATGCCAACATTAAGCCAGATATTCTAATTTTAGGCAAAGCCTTATCGGGTGGAATTTTGCCAATATCCGCAGTGCTAAGCTCAGATGAAATTATGCTTACCATAAAACCAGGTCAGCACGGCTCAACATATGGAGGAAATCCACTAGCTTGTAGAGTAGCTCAAGTTGCTCTTGAAGTAATTATAGAAGAGGGGTTACCTGAAAATGCATTTCAACTTGGTAAGCTATTTAGAGAAGAGATGAATAAAATAATTCAAAAAAGCGAACTTTTAAATATTGTTAGAGGTAAGGGTTTGTTAAATGCGCTAGAAGTTAATGACTCACCTTTAAGTTCAACTGCACTAGATATTTGCCATGCTTTAAAAGATAATGGATTGCTTGCTAAGCCAACCCATGGGAATATAATTAGATTTGCTCCTCCGCTCACCATTAAAGAGTCAGAATTGCTGGAATGCTGTAAAATTATTGAGAGAACAATTTTAAATTTTAAAAATTAAACATTATCCTTTCAGTTTTTATAATCAATAATCATTTTAACAGCGTTCAGATATCCAGCTTTACCAAGACCAGATATTTGTCCAATGCATACGTCTTTAATTACTGATTTTTTTCTGAAATTCTCTCTATTGTTTATATCGCTTAAATGAACTTCAACTGTTGGTATTTCGACAGATTCAATAGCATCTCTTATCGCGTAAGAATAGTGCGTAAAGGCTCCTGGATTTATAACGATGCCCTCACAATTTAAAGAATTATGTATTTCATCAATGATTTTACCTTCATGATTAGACTGAAACCATTCAATAAGAAGCTCATCGCCCGCTTTAGATTCAAGCCAGTTTCTAATTTCGTTTAATGTTTCTTTGCCATAGACATTTATATTTCGTTTCCCAAGCAAATTTAAATTTGGTCCATTAATTACTTTAACATTCACTTAACACCTTTAACGATTCTAATATTTCTAAACTCGATACATCTTGAGACACTTTGGCTTTGCCCAATCCATCCAAGAGTACAAAGTTAAGCTTTCCGTTCTCGTTCTTCTTATCAAAATTGATATAATGCATTATTTTATCAGGATCTACTTTGCTTAGTTTGGGTAGTGGCAATTGGTTAATAATTTCAATTAACAAATTATATTCCTCTGTATCTATAAACCCTTTTTTCAAGGAGATCCATGCAGAACACATCATTCCAAAAGAAACTGCTTCGCCGTGGCGTAACTTTCGAAATCCAAAATACGATTCTAATGCATGACCAATTGTATGACCAAAGTTCAGCACTCTTCTTAAATCAATTTCTTTTTCATCCTTTGTGACAATTTCAGCTTTTATCCGGCAACATCTTTCAATCGCTTCAGTATAGGGAAAACTTTCAATATCTTTAACCCATTCATGCAATTTATTTATGAAACTACGATCATTTATAGCTGCATATTTTATTATTTCACCTAACCCTGAAACCTTCTCATTAAATGGTAATGTATCTAATAAATCTGGATCAACGATTACAGATACAGGTTGGTAAATAGAGCCAATAATATTCTTTTTTCTGGAAAAATTAAGACCTGTTTTCCCACCAATAGAAGAATCCACCATAGATAGCAGCGTAGTTGGAACTTGATAATATTTAATTCCCCTCATGAAAGATGATGCAACAAAACCAGATATATCTCCAACTACTCCTCCGCCAAGCGCAATGACTACTGATGTTCTGTCGCAATTCGATTCGATCATCTTGGTAATTATTCTATTGTAAACTTTTAAATCTTTTGAATCATCACCATCAGGCAAAATAATCTCTACAATCTCGTAACTCAAGCTTTCTAGATTACTTTTAAGATTAAATCCATGATGCTTCATTATTGAGTCGTGGCTTATTAACACAAAATTTTTGATATTATCATGGAGCTTTAAATAGTCAGGAAAGAGCTTTATCGAGCCACTCTTTACAACTATTTTATAAGATCTAAGATCTAGATCAACAACAATATCGTTCATTTTATATATCCTAAAATTGTTTGCACAATCTCGTTCGGTGATTGATTATTAATATTAATAACATGATTCGCGGTTTGTATATACATCTTTTCTCTTTTTTCCCATATCGAATTGAGCGTTTTTTTTAGATTATCCCTATCCAGCAATGGTCTACTATTTTGATATTTAAGTCTCTTTTCTAATTCTGCTAAATTTACGTTTAGAAAAAATGACAACCCCTTATTTATGTAGTCTCTATTTTTTTTATCAAGAATGATTCCGCCTCCACAAGATATAACATTTCCCATAGAACTTAGAAGGGCATTACTTTCCGCGTTTCGAAAAGCGGTCTCACCGTACTTTGAAAAAAGTTCATTGATTGATAGACCATATTCAACTGTAATTATTTCGTCCAAATCTTCAAAATTAACATTTAGTTTTTCAGCTAATAATTTACCAATAGTTGTTTTTCCTGCACCCATCATGCCAATTAAAAATATTTTTTTCAATATTTTGCCGAACTATTCATATGGGATTTCAACTGGTTTACACTATCTCCACCAAATTTTTCCAGAAGCGCATCTACAAGAGTTATACAGAGCATGCTTTCAGAAACAACTGATGCTGCTGGAACTGCACAGGAATCCGTTCGTTCCTTATGAGCATTTTTTTCCTCGTAGGTTACTATATCAACCGATCTTAATGGTTTAATAAGTGTAGAAATTGGCTTCATTGACATCCAAAGAACAATTGGCTGTGCATTACTCATACCGCCCTCAATCCCTCCAGCATTATTTGTATACCTAGTAAACCTTCCTTCATGATATCCTATTTCATCATGTACCTTACTGCCAAATTGGGATGAACTTTTAAAGCCACTACCTATTTCTATTCCTTTAAAAGCATTTATACTCATCATCATTGTTGTTATTCGTGCTTGAAGTTTATTATTCCATTGAGTGTAAGACCCAAGGCCATACGGAACTCCAGTAGCAATAACTTCAAATACACCTCCAACGGAATCACCTGCCTTTTTTGCTTTATCGATTATGTCTATCATTTCTTTTTCAGCTTTAGTATCCAAACATCTAACGGGTGATTTATCCGCTGTATCATTTATATCATCAGGTGTTAATTCATATTTTGATTTATCTTTTGCATTGTGTATCTGAACTACTCGGCTTCCAACGTGTATACCGATCTCTTCTAGAAGTTTCCTGCAAACAGATCCTAGTGCTACCCGCATCGTTGTTTCCCTCGCGCTTGATCTTTCAAGAATATTTCTAATATCATCAAATTCGTACTTATGAACACCTGCAAGATCTGCGTGACCAGGTCGGGGTAGAGTCACCGGTCTTACTTTTTCATTTATAGGCTCAACCGACATCTTTTTTGTCCAATTTTTCCAATCAAGGTTATCGATGAGTATTCCAATAGGTGATCCTAGTGTTAATCCATGTCTAACTCCTCCCCATATTTGTGCATGATCTTTTTCAATTTTCATTCGACCACCTCTTCCATGCCCCATTTGGCGCCTCTTGAGTTGGCGGTCAATATACTCTTCGCTTATCTTGAGTCCTGCTGGTAGTCCGTCAAGAATTCCAAGTAGCCCTTTTCCATGTGATTCACCTGATGTTAAAAACTGTAATCTTTTTAGCATATTTTTTCCTCTAGTACCTTTTTAATTTTTTTAAAATTAACTCTTTGTGTTATATCATTTTTTTCCCAAATATTTATCGAAGCTAATCCTTGTAGAATAAACATATCTATTCCTCTAATTATCTTGGCCCCAGTTTTTTTTGCATACTTTAAAAATGCGGTTTCGTAAGGATTATAAATGGTATCTACAACAACCTGATTTGATGAAATTGTACCAGTATAAACTGGTCTGTCTTCAAGGTTTGGCCACATTCCAACTGGGGTACAGTTTATAATTATATCAGCTGCAGCTAAATTAGCACTATAATTTCCAAAGCGATCAATCCATTTACATATAGTTTGTTTTCTTTTTTCTGACCTGTTCAATATCGTTATTGAATTACACTCTGATTTAATTAATGCATATGCTACAGCACGCGCAGCTCCTCCTGCGCCAAGAATAATACAATTTTTATTCTTCAATTTGATACTGTTCTCATCCATAGCTTTTTTAAAGCCCATCCAGTCTGTGTTGTAGCCTTTTAATTTTGCTACGCAATTGACTGCGCCTATTTGATCCGCTGAAACATCAACACTTTCTAAAAGGGGCAATATTTTTTCTTTGTGAGGAATTGTTACGTTATAAAAATCATTTTTGTGATTATTAACAAATGTACGAAGCTCTGATTTACTAACATCTATTTTGGTTGAAGTAATTTTCTCGCCTATTTCTTTATATATTTCTTGATGCAAGTATGGGCTTAGACTGTGTTCAATTGGTGAACCAATTACTGAAATTTTTTTCATCGTATTATATTTTCTATTGTTTTAAAAAAAGCTGGAAAGGAAATGTTAACACACTCTGCATTATCCAACTTTATTTCTTTACCAGAAATTACTGACGCAATATGGAACGTCATTGCAATACGATGATCATCAAACGTCTGAACATCGCCAGATTGAATTTTTGAACCACCCTTAATTATGAATCCATCAGATTTTTCAATTACGTTAATTCCAATTGCTTTTAAATTTCTACATATTGCTTCGAGCCTATCTGATTCTTTAACTCTAAGCTCCTCAGCTCCGCTAACGATTGTTGTGCCTTCAGCTTGTGAAGCAATCAGTGCGAGAATTGGTATTTCATCAATTATAGAGGGGATATCAGATTTGTTTATTTCAATACCGAATAACTTGTGATAACGCACTTCTAAATCACCTATTTTTTCGCCAGACACATTACGAATATTGCGATAATTAAATGAACACCCCATTTTTTCTAATGCCCTTAAAAATCCAATTCGAGTTTCATTTAAAAGCAGGTTTGTTATTAGTAATTTAGATCTGGGTGACAAGACTGCAGCACCAATAAAGAAAGCTGCAGTTGATGGGTCAGCAGGAACTGAAATATTTTGAGGTAGAAATTTATTACAAGGCTCTACAAATATTGATCCACTTTTTCTATAAAGGTTGACTCCAATATTTTTTAACATGATTTCCGTATGATCTCTAGAAACTATATTTTCTTTTATCGTTGTGTTTGATTTTGCACCAAGCGCAGCAAGAAGGATGCTTGATTTCAATTGCGCACTTGCAATTGGCATTACATAATCTATTCCCTTTAGTTTACTCTTAGAAATGTGTATAGGTGGCATTGTTTTGTTGCTTTTAATATTAAGACCCATTTTTTTTAAGGGATCAATTATTCTTTCCATAGGTCTATTTGAAAGAGACTTGTCACCAATGAAATTGGCATCTATCCCTTGACCTGCAAGAAGACCGATCAGCAATCTCATAGTTGTTCCAGAATTTCCACAATCTAAATCAGTTATTGGTTGCTTAAATCTCCCGCCATTAACAAAATAGGACCCCGTTGAATATTCAATATCAATTCCGCAATTCTTTAAACAGGAAATTGTTGACTTTACATCTTTACCATTAGATAAATTGTTAACTTTTGATCGTTGATCAGATAGAGCGGCAAGCATAACAGTTCTGTGTGATATAGATTTATCACCAGGCAGGGTTAATGTTCCTTTAAGTGGCATTATTCCTTAGTTCATCTGCAATCAAGAAAGCAAGTTGGATAGCTTGATTAGCGTTAAGCCTTGGATCGCAATGTGTATGATATCTATCTTTTAGATCAGATTCTGATATATCATCTATCCCTCCAGTACATTCGGTTACATTTTGACCGGTCATTTCAAGATGAATTCCTCCAAACCAACTGCCTTCAGAATTATGAATTTTAATATTATTCTTTACTTCGCTTAGGATATTTTCAAATGGTCTAGTTTTTGTACCATCTGAACTTTTAACAGTATTTCCATGCATTGGATCACATGACCATATCACCACCCTTCCTTCATCCGAAATTCGTTTTATTAGGTCAGGGAGATGATCCTGAACTTTCTCATTTCCATAGCGGCAAATTAAAGTGACCTTTCCTGGGAGATTATCAGGATTAAGCTTATCTAAAATTTTTATTAATTCGTCATGGTCTAATGTTGGACCACATTTAACACCTATTGGATTTTTGATCCCACTGCAAAATTCAACATGCGCACTATTTTCGAATCGCGTTCTGTCGCCTATCCATACAAAATGAGCAGAGGTATCATAAATATCACCAGTAGTTGAGTCTTCTCTTGTTAATGCCTCTTCATAGGGCAAAAGTAAAGCTTCGTGACAAGTATAGTATTCTGTTTTAGTGAGTTGAGGTGTGTTTTTTGGAGTTAATCCAAGAGCTTCCATAAAATTAAGACTCTCTTGGATCTTGTTTGCCAGATTCCTGTATCTCTCATATTCGGTACCTGATTTTAAAAAACCCATATTCCATGAATTGACATAGCGTAAATCAGCATATCCTCCATCAGCAAAAGCGCGTAACAAATTGAGTGTTGATGCTGATTGGGAGTATGCTTTTAGCATACGCTCAGGATTTGGTTTGCGTAAAGATTTGTCAAATTCAATACCATTAATTATATCCCCTCTGTAGCTTTCAAGTTCTTCATCATTTTTTATTTCAGTCGGACTAGATCTTGGTTTAGCGAATTGGCCAGCCATTCTACCTACTTTTACTATAGGAAGGTTTGTCCCAGATGTAAGGATTACTGCCATTTGCAAAATTACGCGAAATGTATCACGAATATTGTCAGCTCGAAATTCAGAAAAGCTCTCTGCGCAATCACCACCTTGAAGTAAAAATGCATTTCCTTCTGCAACTTCACAAAGAGATTTTCGCAATGACCTAACTTCACCAGCAAAAACCAGAGGTGGAAAATCTTTTAATGTACTTAGAACACTATTCAACTCATTTAAGTCTTCGTAGTGAGGTAAATGGAGCGCTTTATAATCTTTCCAGCTATCTTTTTTCCACATCTTTAATTTTCCTTAGTTGTTTATCGAGTGTTTCTGTAGACTTTCGTAGTTTTGAAATTGTGTCCAGTGTATATGGATTGAATAGTTGTAAGTCTGTATATAAATCCCACGTATCATTGCATGTTTGTTCTACTAAATCGAGTAAATCTTTGAACCCTTGAGTATCTATCTGTGTTTTTTTTATACCAAATTGCTTGAGCATTCTTCCAAGGAAATGTGTAATTCCTTGACTTCTTGCCGCAAGACGGTCATGTTCATCTGGTGACATTTCAATTATATCTATGTCTTGATTTGAAAAATAATCCCTCCATGGAATGAATAAGTTGTAAGGATCACGCACATTGGACATCATCATTTTTAATTTAGTATTTGTTGTAAATGAGTCTGGGCCAAACATAGGATGGGTAGCGATGATACCAATATCTTTACTAAGATACTTTAGCATTACATTAACCGGAAACGATTTAACAGAGCACACATCAATTAAAGTCGTTCCTTTTTTGAGTTTAGGCGATATATCCTTAATTAAAGGTTCAAAATTTCTTATTGGTACGGCAATAAAAATAACCCCTTCATCCAACACCTTATCTAAACTACAAAAATTTACATTTGATGAGGATATAGTATCTTTTATGTCGTACGCAGATATTGAAAACCCTTTTTGCAAAATATTTGCTAGTATTTTTCCAAACCTCCCAAATCCAATTACACCTACATTTTTCATAATTGTTTCAACTTTGTTAATCCAAGAAATAAAGTAAGATTATGTTTTAAATCATGAATGCTTTCTTTTAGTATATCTAAACCGTATAGCTCAGCGCATGCCTTGTTGGCGATTACAGCAGACGTTTTGGGAAGCTTTCCTTCCGAAAGTCTTCTAGCAGACTCAGCGGTGTCGTTTTCTTCAATCAATGGTCTTGTCCAAAAATATTCGCTCAAAAAATCTTTACACTGTCTCAAAGCTTGTTGGTGTGAATGTATTTCAGTTATGTCGCCAACATTCGTTCCTTTTACCCCCAGCAGATTTTGATCAACGGAAATATGAAACATTTCAACGATTGTGCATTTATATTTTGCAAGCGCCTCAATACTTTCAATTACAACACCTCCCTGAGCATTTTCCATTGCAATAATTCCATAGTCAGTATTTTCTGTTTCGATACTATTCAAAACCGTTTCTGATGAAATTTGATATACTATCTCAAATTTGTCAATGCCATGATCTAGAGCAAACTTTTTACATGCTTCTTCTGAAAAGCTTCCTTTAGCTCCTTGGATACCAATTTTAACCATGATTTCCTTTCAGTTTTTTGACAAATGATCTTGCAGAGTTAATATAATCATTTTTATTTTTAATTTTTTCAATTATTGCAGAACCAACAACTGCTCCATCAGAGTACTCATTAAACCATTTTACATCATTATGAGACCTAATACCAAACCCAACCATGAATGGAGTAGAACTGTATTTTCTTATCCTTGAAAGGTAAGTTTTTAATTCAGTGCGCGATGAAAGATCATTGCCGGTTATTCCAATAATACTAACTGCATAAATCAAGTCTGCAGCCTTTTTTGATATTTTCGTTATGTTTTCATTAGAAGTATTAGGGGCTACTAGGAGAATAGGAGAAATATTCATACTTTTTGAAAGTTTACAAAATTCATTTGCTTCACATAAAGGTAGATCAGGAATAGTTATTCCATCTACACCCAAAGATTTGCAATCTGATATAAATGTATTAAGGCCCCATTTAAGTATTTGGTTATAATAGCCCATCAGCGCAATTGGTTTTGATGTCTCTTGCCTGATCTTTTCAAGTTGATCGAAAATTATTCCCAGATTAATTCCATTTTTAATTGCTTTCTCATTTGAATATTGAATGACTGGACCATCAGCTTGAGGATCTGAGAACGGTATTCCAAGCTCAATCATATCTGCGCCAGAGTCTATAGCGGAAAGCACCAGATCTTTTGTAGAATTAAGTTTTGGGTAACCTGCAGTCAAATATACTATAAGCTTCTCTCTTTTTTCTGTAAATAGTTTCTGAATTCTATTCATATTTTTTTTTCATTGATTGTTCAACAGTCGACACATCTTTGTCTCCTCTTCCCGATAGATTAAGTATAACGTGTTCATTTTTTGAAATTCCGTTGTCTTTTTGTTTCAAATATGCTATTGCATGGGCTGTCTCTAAAGCAGGTATTATTCCCTCCTTTTCTGACATCCACTTAAATGCATCTAAAGCCTCATCATCAGTAGCAGTTTTATATTTGACTCTTTTAGACTTAGACAAATAGCTGTGTTCGGGGCCGATCCCTGGGTAATCTAAACCTGCAGATATTGAATGTGGCAGTGTCACTTGACCATCCTCATTTTGCAGCATCATCGATGCTGCACCATGCAAAACCCCAAATTCACCTTTAGTGAGCGTAGCTGCATGCTGAGTAGTGTTTACACCTTTTCCACCAGCCTCAACACCAATAATTTCTACGTCATAAGGTAAAAAAGGGTAAAAGAGTCCCAACGCGTTTGAACCGCCTCCAACACACGCAATTAGTTTATCAGGAAGCGGTAGGCCAGTCAATTCTTTAAATTGGATAATTGTCTCTTTTCCAATTACAGATTGAAAATCCCTAACTAACATTGGGTATGGATGTGGACCAACTGATGAGCCTATTATGTAAAAAGTATTTTCAACATTACTCACCCAATCCCTTATAGCTTCATTAGTTGCATCCTTAAGAGTTTTGCTTCCAGAAGATACTGGGCGAATTTCAGCGCCCATAAGATTCATTCTAAAAACATTTAACTTTTGCCTTTCTATGTCCTCTTCGCCCATATAAACTATGCATTCAAATCCAAACTTTGCCGCGACAGCTGCGGTTGCAACCCCGTGTTGACCAGCTCCAGTCTCAGCTATTATCCTTTTCTTCCCCATTTTTTTTGCTAATAAAATTTGCCCAAGTGCATTATTAATTTTGTGTGCGCCCGTGTGATTTAAATCTTCTCGCTTTAGCCACAAATTAAAACCTAATTCTTTAGATATTTCCTCGGCTTTATAAAGAGGAGTCTCTCTGCCACAGTAATACTTTAACAGTTGGTTGAGCTCATTATTAAAAAGCTTATTTTCTTTAGCTGCTAAATAGTGTTCTTCAAGGCTATCAAGTGCTGGTATTAGTGTTTCAGGAACAAATCTTCCTCCAAATTCAGCAAAATGTCCTTTTGAATCGGGTAGGTCATAATCTCTTTTAGTTAATTCCATAAGTCACCTTTTTTTGATGTATTTCTAATTAGTTTAAAAAATTCAAAGATTTTTTCATGATCTTTTTTACCTGGATAATCCTCCAGGCCGCTGCTAATATCGATAGCATCGGGATTTGTTACATTTATAGCATCCAAAACATTATTAATATTCAAACCTCCAGAATGTATGAATGGCCTTTGAAAACCTTGTTTTATAAGCTCCCAGTTAAATATTTTTCCAGTCCCACCATAGTCTTTTTTGGTGAACGTATCAAACAGAAATACGCTAACATTGTATTTTAATACCTGACTTTTAAATGAATCGTCCTTGATTCTAAATGCCTTAATTATTGGAAAATTAATATCTTTACAAAATGTTGCAGATTCATCTCCATGCAACTGAACATAATCAAGATTAAGTTTTTTTGATGAATCATTCACCATTTTAGCATCTTCATTAACATAAACACCTATCTTTGCAGTTCCAGGTGGTAAATATTTTATTACATCAAAGGCATCATTGTATGAAATATATCTCTCACTTTTTTTATAGAATACAAAACCTAAAGCCGACGCACCGCATTTAATTGAAAATAATGCATCTGAAATATTTGTTATGCCGCATACTTTTGTTTGTATCAATTAAGCCTCCTAACAATTTCTTCGAGTTTCCTGCCCGGATTACCTGTTCGCATTAGGCTGGTTCCAATCAAAAACGCATCAAAGCCTAAATCATATATTTTTTTTATTTGTTCAGAGGTCGTAAAGCCACTTTCTGCTACCTTTACTGAATCTTTAGGTAGGTTGTCGTATACCCTTTCAAAGTAAGATAGATCGGTTTTCATTGATTTTAAATCTCTGCAATTAACTCCAATAATTTTTGGATTCAATTCGTTAATAAATTCAATATGATCAAATGAATGAAACTCAGCAAGAACTTCGGTTTTTATCTGTTCAGCAAATTGAATTAGTTTCTTCGCATTTTCTTCACTAACGGCATCTATAATTAATAAAAAACTATCAGCACCTTTGTTAAATCCTTGCAGAACTTGTCTTTCGCTTAAGAAAAAGTCTTTTTGAAGAATAGGAATATTGACTACGCTTTTAATCTTTTCTATAAATTCCAAATCGCCCGCAAAAAACTCATTGTCAGTTAAAACTGATATAGCATCGGCACCTGCAGACTCGTAATCTTTAGCAATTTTCAACGGATCTCCTTCTTTGAAAATCCAACCTTCGCTAGGAGACTTAAATTTAATTTCAGCAATAATAGATGGCTTATTAGATCTTAAGCAATTAAATAGGCTTTTTTTTGGAAAGAATCTGTTTACATTGGAATGCATCGGAAGTAATTCAATCTCTTCTCTTTTAACTTTTAGTATTTTATCTAAATAATTCATCATTTTATCTTTAAAAGAGCTTCATAAGCAGAGCCACTATCAAGCGATTTTTTTGCGAGTGATATACCTTCTTTTAGTGATTTAGATTTGCCGCTAATAAATATTCCAGCAGCAGCATTTAATATAACTATATCTCTTTTTGGTCCTTTTTCATTTTTTAGTATTCTCAAAATAATTTGAGCATTCTCCTTTGGTGAACCACCTTTAAGGTCACTAAGATTAGATAAAGGCATTTCAAGTTCGTTAGGATTGATTTCATAACAATTTATTTCACCTCTATTGATAAATTGAAATACCTTTGTGTTGGTTGTGGTCGTTATTTCATCCAAGCCATCTTCCCCGTGAAAAACCATAGCGCTTTTTAGGCCTAGCTCAAAGAGAACCTTGATTTGTTTTTCAAGAAAATCCGAATTGAATATGCCCATTGCCTGATATTTTACTTTTGCAGGATTACATAAAGGCCCAAGAAGATTAAATATAGTTCTGATTCCAAGAGTAGATCTAGCATTGACAGCGTATTTCATTGCAGGGTGATACTGTGGTGCAAACATAAAACCTAAACCAAATTTATCAATGTCATTTCTAGATTCTTCAACTGTTTTATTAATATTGACTCCCAACGACTGCAAAACGTCTGCTGAACCTGATTTAGAAGTCATAGATCTATTTCCATGTTTAGCTACAGGGACGCCTGCACCCGAAATAACAAAACATGTTGCTGTAGAAATATTGAAGGTACCCAGTGAATCACCTCCAGTTCCGCAAATATCAAGGGCATCTTTTTGTAATGGCATTTTCATCATTTTTTGTCTCATTGATTTAGCAAAGCCAAGTATTTCTGATACTGATTCTCCTTTACACCTTAACGCAATTAACAGCGCACTGATTTGAATATCATCAAGTTTGCCTGACATTAGGTCATTCATTATATTGAAAGACTCTTCTACGCTCAAGTCACTACCATTGATAATTTTATCAAGCAATACTTTCATTAACGACTCAGAAAATTCTTAATAATTTTAAAGCCTTTGTTCGTTCCAATAGACTCAGGATGAAATTGCAAGCCTATTATATCGTACGATTTATGTGATATACCCATAATTGTATCATCATTTGTTTTTGCAATTATTTCAAAATCTTTGGGCAATGTTTTTTCATCAATTATTAATGAGTGGTACCTTGTAGCATTGAACGAATTTGGAACACCTAAAAAAATATCATGACCAAAATGATCTATTTTGTGCACTTTACCATGTTCAATTGATTTCGCTTTTATTATAGATGCGCCAAAAGAATAACCGATAGCTTGATGTCCCAAGCAAATTCCTAAAATTGAAATAGAATCATGAAAATTTTGAATTAATTCAATTGTATTCCCAGCATCTTTTGGGTGACCAGGTCCTGGAGAAATAACAATTTTTTTTGGTTTCAGTTCATATATCATTGATTGGTTTACATGATCATTTCTAAAAACCTTAACATCGGAATCAATACTACCGATGATTTGAAATAAATTGTATGTAAATGAGTCATAATTATCTATTAACACTATCATTTAATCAAACCATCTTCTGCTAGGTCAATTGCAAGGTTTAAAACTTTAGCTTTATTTTTTGTTTCTTCAAATTCTGCATCTGATTTTGAATCATGAACAATTCCAGCTCCAGCTTGAAAATAACAAACCCCATCTTTTATCATCATCATTCTTATTGCAATACAGGTATTAATATTTGAATTAAAATCTATGTAACCAACAGCTCCAGAATAGATACCCCTCTTGCTTGGTTCAAGTTCATTAATTATCTCCATTGCTCTTATTTTTGGGGCTCCTGAAACTGTGCCAGCTGGGAAAGAACTAATTAATGCGTCGATTGAATTATACTTTTTTGAAAGAATACCACTAACATTTGAAACGATATGCATAACATGAGAGTATTTTTCTATTATCATTTTATCGGTAGTCTGAATTGAACCAAAATCACAAACTTTACCAATATCGTTCCTTCCTAAATCTAAAAGCATTAAATGCTCAGAGCATTCCTTTGGATCATTTATTAATTCCTCAGCTAGCTTATTATCTTCATCTAGATTCATACCTCTTGGCCTTGTTCCAGCAATTGGCCTGACGTCAACTTTTTTGTCTTTTACTTTAACTAATATTTCAGGAGAAGCACCTACAATATCTATTTCATTATATTTTATGTGAAATAAATAAGGAGATGGATTAATATTTCTTAAAGCTCTATAAATATTCAATGGGTCAGCATGAGTATGTCTTTTAAAACATTGACTGATTACAACTTGAAAAATATCTCCTTTTTCAATATAATTTTTTGCCCTATCTACAGCGCCAATAAAATTGTCTTTGTTAAAATTTGAAGTTGTAGTAGATCTACTTTCTACCACTGGGGTTCTAAATTCAATGTCGGCGTGTAGCTGGTTACCCATTTGATCAATTTTATCTATTGCATTTTTATATAGTAGTTTTTTACTGGAATGACTATCTATATGTACGTTAGATATAACAACAGCCTCTCCTTTTAAATGATCGAATGATATTAAATCATCAAAAAGCATAAATAGAGATCCTGGTTCTCCTAAAACATCTTCTGAATGAACGGGAACTTTTTCAAAACCACTTATACTCTCATATCCTAAATATCCAATGAAGCCTCCTGTGAAATCTGGCATATTAGCTATTGAGCAACAATTATACGATTCTAAAGAATTTTTCACATAACCAAGAATAGAGATATCTAAATCGTATTTCTTATTTTTTTCGATAATATGTGTTGATTCATGATTATTGGACCAAACTGTTTTTGTAGGCTTACAACCAACATAAGAATATCGAGAATACTCTAAGCCCTTTTCAGCCGACTCTAAAATAAAACCCTCATTTGAGTTCACTGATAATTTCATCCAAGCGCCAACTGGTGTTAATGTGTCAGCTAGAATTCTTTTGAAGACTGGAATTGTCGTAAAGCCTTGATCTATAAGGCTACAAAATTTTTTATATGATAGCTTATTATTTTTCATTTTAAAATAAAAAAAACCCCGAAAAATTCGGGGTTTCATATTCATTTTGGCATAGATAGTACCTTATGACAGGAAAACCCCTTGTCTAAAATAGAACCAGAACCAGCTGTAAAAACTTATATTAATTGAATTACACATATACAATTTTATTAACTCTTTTTATTATTACACAAGGTTTTATTTCTGCTTCTTTATTGAAAGATCAAAAATTGTTTTAAAAAAAGAAGCTATTTCATCTTCAGATAAGTGCTCTAAATATCTTTCTTTTAAATTTCTTAGAATAAGTTTTTCCCTTTCAATATCTTTGAATCTAATATTTAAACTTTTTTTAATTTTTCCAATTTGACTTGAAAGCTTCATTCTTTTAACCAGCAAATCCATGAGCTTTAGATCAATTTCATCAATCTGGTTTCGTTTTGTGTTTATTTCTTTTGGTATTTTCATAAAAAAAAATACATATTACCATTGATGATAAAAATAAATATATGATTTAAATTTTATTACGATAAAATGAGTACGGAATTTAAAAAAGTAGCATTTCATACAATGGGATGTAAATTGAATTATTCTGAGACCTCCATGATTTCCGAAGATTTTGTGAACCGGGGTTTTGAAAAAGTAAAATATAATGAGTATGCTGACTTCTATGTGCTGAATACATGTTCTGTAACAGATAACGCAGATAAAGAGGCACGCAAACTAATTCGTCAAGCAAAACGATCCAACCCCAATTCTAAAATAGCAGTTATTGGGTGCTATGCACAGTTGAATCCGCTTGAAATATCCAACATCAAAGGGGTAGACCTAGTGGTCGGTTCAGAAAAGAAATTCAATTTATTAAATGAGCTTGATAAGCTTAGTCTTGGTAATGGTAGTAACGTAATTAGATCAAATATTAAAGAGACAAATACATTCGTTCCTTCTTATTCAATTGGCGATAGAACCAGATCGTACTTAAAAATTCAAGATGGTTGCGATTATGTTTGTTCTTTTTGTACCATTCCTTTAGCAAGGGGAAAAAGTAGAAGCAATTCAATAAGTAAAACCATTAATCTTGCTAATCAGGCAATTAACGAAGGTGCAAAGGAATTAGTCCTTACTGGAGTTAATATTGGAGATTTTGGCAAGCAAACAGGTGAAAACTTTTTCGATTTAATTCAAGAGCTTGATAAGCTTGATATTGATAGACTGCGAATATCTTCCATAGAACCAAATTTACTTAGCAAAGAAATTATTGAGTTTTGTTCAATATCAAAGAAATTCATGCCTCATTTTCATATTCCACTGCAATCTGGATCAAATGATATTTTAACTTTAATGCAAAGAAGATACAAGCGTTCAAGGTATCTTGAATGTGTTTCTGCAATTAAAGATTTAATACCGGATGCAACGATTGGTGCTGATGTAATTGTTGGTTTTCCAGGTGAATCGGATGATAATTTTACAGAAACCTTTCAATTTATTGATGAATTACATATTTCATATCTACATGTATTTACATACTCAGAAAGAGCAAAAACGCGCGCTATAAACTTTGAAAATAAAGTTGATAAAAAAATACGATCAAAGAGAAGCTTGATTCTTAGAAATTTTTCTAAGAAAATATTGGAGGATCATCAAAATAAATTTATTAAATCATCAAGGCCGGTGTTATTTGAATACTTGAAAAATGATAAAATTTTTGGATATACCGATAATTATATCAAGGTAGCTGTTGATGCCAACCATTCAATAATAAATACCATTCAAAATGTAAGGCTCAATTGCTCAAACGGAAATTATATCGTAGGGGAATTAGCGAATTAAGCTCTTTTCAGCTCTGCAAGAATTTCGTTCCAAAAAACCACCCTTGCTCTCATCGTCATTTTAGCGGCTTTTGCAGCTTCATTCCATTTTGTTTCATCGTTTTGACACAAAACTTTAACCATTTTCAAAGCCGCAGGTCCGTGCTCATCTTCGTCAACACCAATGTGGCGATCTAAGTAGTAGATAAAGCTTTTGAGTCTGCCTTTTAAATCGTTATCAATTTTATTAATAATTGATCGAAACATATTGGGGATTACTTCTTCTCTTCCAAATGTAAACATGGATGCTACAACATGGATAGGTGCATTTTCTAGCATTGAAAATGTAGTCTTCACGAAATTTATTGCTGGCAGAGGCGAACTGGATTTATCTAGCGATTTGCTTACACCGAAATGAAGGTTATTCAAAAAAGATTCAATTTTTTTTGTATTTGCCCCAGCTTCATTCATTGCTTGATAATACATTTCAAAGTGACTTCTGTAATCGCCGTAGATATCAATATCAGATTCCTCTTCAGTTACAATTTCATTTAAAAGCCTAGCAGGCGTTCCACCACCCTTTGGCGCCCAAGGTACGTCAGTGCAGGTCAATTTTTTTTGTAGTGTTTTTAAGATAGACATAAAATCCCAAACTGCAAATATATGGTTCTCCATGAAAATATGAAGGTCGTCAATATTGTTAATTGAGTTATAGATTTTGTGTGAAAATAGAGCGTCTCTTTCATCTTGTGTTACATCAAGAATCTTCAAGATGTCGCTTTTTAAAAAATTAAACATTTTTGATTTTTTTAATTTGTATATGCGTCAATAGGAGGGCAGGTACAAACAAGATTTCTATCACCAAAAGCATTGTCTACTCTTCTTACACTTGGCCAATACTTATGTTCCTTGAGCCAAGGAGCGGGATAGGCGGCGATTTGCCTTGAATATTTATGCTCCCAACTATCTGACATAACCGCTAGGGCAGTATGTGGAGCATTAATGAGCGGGTTATCTTTAGAATCAAATTTTCCTGATACAACATCTTCTATCTCGCGTTTAATTGAAATCATAGCATCACAGAATTTATCAAGTTCAACTAGCGCTTCACTTTCAGTAGGTTCAATCATAAGTGTACCAGGAACAGGCCATGACATTGTTGGTGCATGAAAGCCGTAATCAATAAGTCTTTTAGCAACATCTTCATCGCTAATTCCAGTCTCGTTCTTTAAATCTCTTAAATCAATTATAAATTCATGGGCTGAGGTTTTATTAGAACCTTGATAAAGAACTTTATAGTCCTTCTCAAGTCTTTTAGCCATATAGTTCGCATTTAATATTGCAACCTGAGAAGCTTTTCTTAGTCCATTATTTCCAAGCATTGCTATATATCCCCATGAAATAGGTAGAATGCCTGCGCTACCAAAAGGTGCAGCAGATATCGCAGATATGGATTTATCACTGTTGGTTAAATTTGGGTGACCAGGTAGAAAAGGGGATAGGTGTTCTGCAACACAAATTGGGCCCATGCCCGGCCCACCGCCACCATGGGGTATTGCAAATGTTTTATGAAGATTTATGTGGCACACATCAGCTCCAAAGTCACCCAGTCGCGATAAACCAACCATCGCATTAAGATTTGCACCATCAAGGTACACTTGACCACCAAATTCATGAATAATATCACAAATATCAGAAATAGTTTCTTCAAAAACACCGTGCGTTGATGGGTATGTTATCATCAATGCAGATAAAGACTCCTTATTTTCTTCAGCCTTTTCTTTTAGATCGGCTACATCAATATTCCCAGATTCATCGCATTTTATGACAATTACCTGCATACCAGCCATAACTGCGCTTGCAGGATTAGTTCCATGGGCAGATTCTGGAATAAGACATATATTTCTTTTAGTGTCGCCATTATTCTGATGATAAGCTCGAACAACCATTAGGCCAGCGTATTCGCCTTGAGCTCCAGAATTAGGCTGCAATGAACAGGAGTGTAAACCAGTTATATTTACGAGCCATTTTTCTAGCGAATCAAAAAGCTCTTGATAGCCGAGAGTTTGTGATTCTGGGGCGAAAGGATGGATTGAGCTGAACTCTGGCCATGAGATCGGAATCATCTCTGCTGCAGCATTTAATTTCATGGTACATGAACCAAGAGAAATCATGCTAGTGTTTAAACTTAAATCTTTCGTTTCTAGTTTTTTCAAATACCGCATCATTTTTGTCTCAGAATGGTAAGAATTGAAAACCTCATGTGTTAAGTATTTCGATGATCTGGTTTCTTTTAAAGAATAATTATTTTTTGAACCCTGACTACATTCAAAGAACTGAAGAAGTTCATTTATATCGTTTTGAGATGTGGTTTCATCAATTGAAATACCGATATCGCCGTTTTCATAAGTTCTCAAATTAGCTTTAAGTTGTTCAAAGTTGACATTCTTTCCATTTAATCCAAACCTAATAGTGTCAAAAAACTGATCATGTTTTATATCAAAACCGTTTTCTTTGAGTGACGAAGCTAGATTTTTAGTTTTATCATGAACTGTTTTAGCAATTTGATGTATACCATCTGGACCATGGTAAACAGCATACATACCAGCAATCACAGACAACAATACTTGCGCAGTGCATATATTAGATGTTGCTTTATCTCTTCGTATATGCTGTTCCCTGGTTTGTAAAGCCATACGAAATGCTAGATTATCATCAGCATCTTTTGATAGGCCAATTATCCTTCCAGGCATTTTTCTTTTAAAGTTTTCTTTGGCTGCAAGAAACGCAGCATGTGGTCCACCAAATCCTAACGGGACACCAAACCTTTGTGTGCTGCCTATAGCAATATCTGCATCATATGAACCGGGTTCAGCAATGAGTGCAAGGCTAAGTAGATCTGTAGCCACAGCGATATAAGCGCCAGAATCATGTGCAGATTTAGCTAATTCTTTATAGTTAAAAACCTTTCCATCGGTCGTAGGGCATTGAATTAAACACCCAAAGGTTTCTTCGTTAAAAACAAACTCTTCAGTAGCTATAACTTTAAGATTAATGCCAATTGGTCTCGATCTAGTTTTCAAAACATCAATAGTTTGTGGGTGGCATTTGTCGGACACTAGAAAAGTATTTCTATTTCGTAATGATCTATACATCAAAACCATTGCTTCTGCAGCAGCTGTTGACTCATCAAGCAAGGAGGCGTTTGAAATATCAAGACCAGTCATATCGGTTACCATTGTTTGAAAATTAAGCAATGCCTCTAAACGGCCTTGCGAAATTTCTGCTTGATAAGGAGTGTAAGCTGTATACCAGCCTGGATTTTCTAAAATATTCCTAAGTATTACTGGTGGGGTAACTGTACCGTAATAACCAGTGCCAATATATGATTTAACGACTTGATTTTTTTTGCCAATTCTTTTGATTGTATTCAAAAACTCATGCTCACTAATTGATTTACCAATATTCAGATCATCATTAAATTGAATACCATCAGGAATGGTAGCATTTATTAAGTGTTCGATGGAATCAAAACCAAGATATGACAACATTTTATTTATATCGCTATCATCGGGCCCAATATGTCGTTTAGAGAAATCCATAATGTTAAATACTGTTATTTATGCTTTAAATACATTTAAAATTTAAAGTCACTATAAAGTTCCAGGCTATTACAAAAGTAAATATTTTTAATATTTTTTTAATTTCTGATTAATATGAACATTTCTTTCTTTTAAATAATTTTTTAAAAATTTAGTACAATTATATTGGGATCCTATAAGTTCTGGAGGAAATACCCCTTTTTGTATAAATAGATTTTTTAAAATAATATTTACAATAGCGGTTGCAGTAAAACCAGTCGTTCTTGACATTGAAGAAAAGCACAGTTCGGAATCAAACTCATCAAAGAGATCATATGTAATGCATTTATTATCTCCATCAATGATTATTTTCATTACGGTTAGCTCTGGCTCATTTTCTTCAAGCTTCCAAGCTGTAAATAGCTCATCTGAAGTTTTTGATATTTGATCTTTGTCAAATTTCCCAGCGTTTCGATAATTTGCCATTAAAGCAGCATGCCCGCTATATCTTAATGTCTTTTCTTTCATGTTGGTAATGTGATTCATTGTAAACAAGATTGATCTTAATCCATCAGTATTAAATGCCTCCAAATTACCTACATTATCGAAATTCATTATTTCAATTTCAGAAAGTGCTGGTTTAGTGACAATTTTCCCATCTACCATCATCCGTGCTGGGCGTGTGTATTCCTCAATAACATCTGCCGGTGAGAATGGCGCCTTATAAAAAAAAGGGGGCTGTGGATTTTTAGGCAAACCACCAACATAATATTCAAAAGAGTTTATTTTCATCTCAGAATTATGGTATCCTAAAAGAAGGTTTGGAATTCCAGGGGCTAAACCTGCATCTACAGCAGCTGTGACACCCATATCTTTAGCTAAGGTATCAAGTTCCAAAAAGTTTTCGTTTGAAAAAGATATGTCGACAACATTTTTTCCAGATTTAATGATAGTCTTTAAGGCCGCAAAACCTAAATGTCCTGGAACTGCGAGCAAAACTATATCAGCAGCTTGAATAAATTCTTTTAATTCTAAAGAATTTGTCACATCAATCTTTTTTGTTACAATATTTGGATTGAGCCTTTCTAGTTTTGCAAATGAACTATCATCAAAGTCACCCACAATAATATCATGCTCTTGGGATAGATCGTAAGCCATTGTTGTCCCTATCATCCCTGAACCGATTTGAACAATTTTGCTCATAAATTCAAAGAGCTTTTAACTAGAGATTGAAAATGAAAAACGCCTTGTTCGTTCAAGGGGGAAAATTTTCCTTTATCATATCCCTTTGATTCGAGCCCTTTTTGAACATTCTCACATATCAATATATCTTCTTGCTGAACCATCTCACTGAAGTCAGCGTCTTTTTCAATATCCGCCTCTTCTGGATTATCAAAATGGTAATCAAAATGCACAACACAAGTCTTGGAGTTCTTGGGCTCTACTATGTTAGTTTGTAAACGTCCTGGAGCAATATTTAAAATTATATTTGGATAAATTGTAAAATAGAACGCCTTGTTTTCTTTTGAATTTTCACTTTTTCCATACGGACTTAATTCGCTATCTAATGGACACCATTGCAATGAAAATCGCTCATATATTTCTGTTTTATATGATTTATAATCAATAACCTTATTTAATTCTGGGTGAACAAATGGAATATGAAAGCCTTCTAAAAAATTATCCATATAAACTTTCCAATTACAGTTAATCTGATATGATTGTCTAAATTTGAAAACATAGTCCGAAAAATCAATTGGTGAAGTAAGTGTTTTGATTTCGTCAATATGCTGATGAAGATCTTGCGGGGAATTCGAAAGATTAACAAACACTTGCCCCATCCACTCAGTTACATGTATAGGCTGTAAGCCGAAATCTTCAATATTTAATTCTGTTTTGTTAAACCCTCTTGCATTTTTGAGATCACCATTCAATTCATAAACCCATCCATGGTATTTGCATTGTAGCTTGCTCACTGAACAGTTTTCATACGCCAGTGGCCCACCTCTGTGTTGACATACATTATAAAATGCTTTCAAGGTATTATCTTTTTGACAAATAACAATTATAGGGTTATCGGCAACTTCAGCTAGTAGTATTTCACCAGGGTTTCTTATTTGTGTACGGGACCCAACCAGCTGCCACTCCTTTAAAAAAATCTCAGTTTTTTCTCTTTCCAAATAAGAATTTTCAAAGTACCATTTTGATGGAAGAGTAAACTGATTTTCAATTGTATTAATTTTTTCTGTCATCTACTTAATCCTTAAAAAAGGGCGCGTAAGACAAGTAGGGCCACCTGCACCTTTATATGAAATTTCTGTACCCGGATATGTAAAAATTTCAACACCTTCATCCTCAAGAAGTTTTTTAGTAACATTATTTCCTTCAATCATTATTGCTCTATTTGGAGCGATAGCAAGAACATTGCACCCCATTGATTCATATTCTTCATCAGGCACTTCAATTAGTTTAATTTTACGCTTTAGTAAAAACTCCCTAAAACTAACCGGGAGTAGTTTTGAATATACGAGAAAGAGATCTTCATCAATTGGGCTTACATTGCTCATTAGATGAAGGCAATCTGCTGGCCCGGTCCAGTGAGGCAAATGAACGGGAATGATTTCATCAATATCATTGGAAAGAATCTGTTTTAATTGTGAAATTCCATCTAAATTTGACCTGTAGCCTACACCAACGGCAATTGTTCTATCATCAATCCAAACAATGTCGCCTCCCTCAAGCTTGCCCGGAGAGGATATTTTTCCAATTATTGGTATTCCTATAGATTCAAAATAATTGGAAATCATTTCAGGTTCTTTCTTCCTGAGTTCTTTTCCCATCGAGCACAATACAACACCTGAGTTTGAAACGAGGCAGGGATCATGCGTATAAATCGAATCTAGTGTTGTTGTATTATCATCTGGTAAAGTGTGAATCTCAATTTGATTATTTTCTAAGATAGATCGAAAAAGGCTATAATCCTTTAGTGCCTGTTTATATTTGGGCTTACCAAAGTAGTTCAAGTCTTCATATTGGGAATCTATATTTTCTTGATTTTTATATGCACTCTGCGGGTCTTTAATTAATACTCTTTTTATGCTACCCGTCATATCTTGACAACCAAATTCTTTATTCAAAGCTACCTCCACACCAATTGACAATCATATTTGCAATAATTTCTGTAGAAAGCATTATTTCCTTTATATCAACATATTCATTTGCTGCATGCGCTAATCGCACATCTCCTGGTCCAAAAAGAACACTCGGAATATTAGCATGATTTGTAAACAGCCGCAAGTCTGATCCGTATGTAACCCCTTCAATTACTGGATCTCTATCACATATTTCTTTGTAAATACTTCCCAATTCTTTGATAAGAGGATCATCAAGTGGGGTTTGTCCAGATTCAAACTGGCCCTCAAACCATTCAATTTCTGGCGGATTATTTGATAGCCAAGGATCTTTCTTAGCAAAATTAAAAACATAATCTTCGAAGCTTTTCTTTGCATCTTTATTTGACTCATTAGGAAATACGCCAAGTCTTCCTTCAGCAACTACAGACTCTGCAACTGTAGAGTGCCATTGACCAGCCTTAATTGTTCCAATGTTTATTGGTGCGACCCTATGTTTTGATTTATAATGTTTCGTATTAAAAAAATCATGTCGGTGTTTCTCAAAATCTATGATCGCATAATGAATATCTGCATATTTTTCAATAGCGCTAACACCATCCCACCGCATAGAGGCATGGGTTGCTTTGCCGTGCACTAGTAATCGAAATGTTAATGCGCCAGATTGAATTGGTGATAGTTTTAGGGAGGTTGGTTCCAATATTATTGCTGCATCAGCAGTATACCCTTTTATAATATTTGTCAATGTACCGCAACCTCCAGATTCTTCACCTACAACAGACTGAAAAATAATATCACCATTTGGTCTGAATCCTAAATCTTTCAATATCGCAATTGCAAATAAACCCGAAGAAAGACCGGCTTTCATATCGCAAGACCCTCTTCCAAATATCTTTCCATCAATTTCTTTTCCAGACCACGGGCTGTCGTTCCACAAATTTTCTGGCCCAGTAGGAACAACATCGACATGGCCATTTAATATAAGAGATTTAGAATTACTACGCCCTTTCCAGGTTGCAGTTACATTGATTCGAGATTCTGGAGAAAAACCATCATCATTAAATGCTGGATGATTCTCTAGTTCGCTAAAAATAACAGGAATTATTTTAGAATTTAAATTTAGGCTATTAAGTTTTTTGTGAATAATACGCTGAACATTTCCTTCATTATTTGCAAGGCTAGGTGTTCTTACAATTTTTTTTACAAATGATACAATTAGATCCCTGTTTTCATTGACTGCTGTTTTGATATGTTTTTTTATGTTATTCATTATTTTTCCAGTGTCTGTAAAAAGGAAGACCTATCAAAATCAAAACTATTCCAATTGCAGCATCTCTCGGAGCCTCTAAAATAGTATTAATTGTTAGAAATATAGCAAATAAAATAAAAATGATCGGGATCCAGGGGTATAGTGGAGTTCGATAAGGTCTTTTAAGGTCTGGAAGCTTCTTTCTGAGGATGATTACTGCACCAGCAGACATAGCATAAAAAATCCAAGAAGCAAAAATAATATAGGTAATTAATTGATTGAAGGTTCCAGTTAGAGTTAAAACTGAAGACCAAAGACATTGCATCATAAGAGCATTTGTCGGTGATTTAAATTTCTTATGTATTTTTGCTGCTTGCTTAAAAAACAGTCCGTCTTTTGCCATTGCATAATTTATACGCGCGCTCGTTAAAACAAATCCATTATTAGCACCAATCAAAGAGATTAGTATTGTTATAGTAATAATTGCCGCACCCTTATTACCTAAAAATATTGAAGCAGCATCTGACATAACCAGATCAGAGCCTATCATTTTATCAAAACCAAGAATGAAGACCAGAACGAAGTTTAGCGCTAGGTATACAAAAAGAATAATCGCCATACATAATATTATTGACAGCGGTATATTTTTACCCGGATCCTTTACTTCTCCCGCTACATATGTTACAAAAATCCAACCATCAAAAGTCCACAACACTGCCACCATTGCAAGACCCAGGGGGCCCAAAAGAGACGAAAAGGATTTGTCGGTTAGTATTGGAAAAAAATTTTCAGAGGACCCGCCATCCAAAAAAAGACCAAGGAATATTATTATAACAATAGCCGCAATTTTTGTGTAGGTAAAAAGGTTTTGAAATTTCGCTCCAAATCTCACATCAACAATATTTATTATTGTTAAAATAAAAATAGAGATTATGGCAATACTTTTAACTCCAAAAGAATTAATAGTAAAAAAGAAACCAAGATATTCTGAAAAAGCCATTGCAACTGCAGCTATTGAAGCAGTGTTAATCACTGCGACAGCAGTCCATCCGTATAGAAAACCCCAAAGGGGCCCATAGGCTTTATTTAAAAAAACGTATTGTCCGCCAGCTTTTGGCATTGCAGACCCTAGTTCTGCAACAGACAAAGCTCCAAAAAGACTAACTATACCACCCAATATCCATACTAGAAAAAAAAGAGAGCTTGAGAGAGTATATAATGCAACGGTGGCTGGGACCATAAAGATACCGGATCCTAAAATTCCACCAACATTAATCATTGTGGCGTCTGTAAGAGATAGCACCCTTTTTAATTTTGACTGCTTGGTCATATAAGCATCAGTATACACAAACTTTATATCAACCAGAAAGAGTAAAATTAAATAATGAACCAAAAATTGCTTATTTTTGTTACATGAAAAAAATTGTCATATTAACTGGAGCTGGCATAAGCGCTGAAAGCGGTCTTAAGACTTTTAGGGATAGCAATGGCTTGTGGGAAAATCACAAAATTGAAGATGTTGCAACACCTTATGCATGGAAGTCTAACCCAGAACTAGTTTTAGATTTTTATAATAAGAGGCGATTACAAGCGAGTAAAGCCTTTCCTAATAAAGCTCATTTATCTTTAGTTGAATTGGAAAAATATTTTGATGTAACAATTATTACTCAAAATGTAGATGATTTGCATGAGCGCGCAGGTTCAACGAAGGTAATTCACTTGCACGGTGAATTAATAAAAGCTAGAAGCAGTGGAAATCCTTCATTGATTTATAATATAGATAACAACAAGATAGAAATTGGCGATTTGTGCGATGAAGGTCATCAGCTTCGACCACACATTGTATGGTTTGGGGAAGAAGTCCCCATGATAACAAGCGTTATACCCTTTTTTCAAGTTGCTGAAATAGTAATTGTCATAGGAACTTCATTATCTGTGTATCCAGCGTCGGGTTTAATTGATTATGCATCAGGAGCAGATTGTTATTATATTGATCCTAATGGAAGTAAAAGTATGGCAAATAAAAACTTTAAAATAATTCCTCATAGTGCTGTGAAAGGCGTAAAAGAGTTAATTGAAGAATTGAAAAATAAAAGTATGAATTCATGATATACGTAAAAATAGCTCTTATTATTATAGCAACTTTTATAATAATCTATATATATAGTTTTATAAAAATGAACCGCGAAGCTATATCAAATCTCATGAAAAGCTATATAGCTGGAACAAATCCCTTCTTTTTATATGCCGTCTTTAGGATGGTGTTACGCTTAATACGAAGATTTTTCATCAAATTTTAAAAAAATATATTATAGCATAGACTATGGAAACAAAAAACCCACCAATTAAGGTGGGTTTTTCTTCGGGATATAAGAACTTCCGAAGTGTGAGCCGGGTGAGACTCGAACTCACGACCAATGGCTTAAAAGGCCACTGCTCTACCAACTGAGCTACCGGCTCGCCGATATTTATTAAGTTTTTTTTGATGAGGCATTCTTTTTAGCGGTACTTATGCCAGCTCCAAATGCAAGGCCCAGTGCTATTCCTAATCCAATATTATCTGTTGCTGCTCCAAATGCTATACCTACGACTAAACCCAGTCCAATAGATTTAGATTGCTTGTCTTCAGAAATATTACTCATCGTTTTTTATTCAATTAAACAGGGTTCAAAATTAACAAATTTGAATTGTGTTTCATACCAAAAATACTAGCCAATTTTACCCTCGACACACGTAGTGTCAAATCCGCCACGAGTGTTATAAATAGTAGTTACTTTAATCTTCTTTGTTTTGAGAATATTTTTTAAATCATCATATATTCTTTTTGTAGCACCTTCCTGATATATTCCAACATTTCTAAAGCTAATGAAATAATACTTTAAGGATTTTAGCTCAATACATTTCCCTCCTTCTGGGTAGTATTCAATTTTAACATATGCTAAATCTGGTAATCCGCTGAATGGGCAAACAGCACTAAATTCATCCGTCTCCGTCATTATATATTGACGTGGACTTTCAAATGAGAATGTTTCTAGGAATTCAGTATTAATTTGGTCTTCATCTGTAAATTGGAAATATTTTCCTTCTGCTTTAGCCATTTTTACCTCGATATATACAACCTGATGAACAGGTTTCTTTTACTTCAATTGCAGTTAAGTTGTCTAAGTCGTTCTCTAGTTTATCCCAGATCCATTTAGCCAGATTTTCACTAGTTGGATTTTCAAGTCCACTAATATTATTTAAGTAGTTATGATCAAGTTCATCATAAATTGGTTGAAATGCCTTCTTAATATCAGCAAAATCTTCTACCCATCCGGTTTCTTTATCAATAGGCCCATCAAGCGTGATTCGCACAAGGAACGAGTGACCATGAAGCCTGCTGCATTTGTGACCTGCAGGTAGATTAGGTAAAAGGTGTGCCGCTTCAAATGTAATGTCTTTATATATTTCCATTTAATTGTCTAGGGTATCCCAACAAATTTATGCGTTTGAAGGCTTAGCCTCCAAAGGGGATGTTCATGGCAATACTTAATAGTTTTTTGAATGTTTTCATTTAAGCTTTCATTATCCATTGGCTGTAATGAAAAGTGATCAAAGTTCAAGTTTTCATATTGTGAAGGGTCAATTCCATGCTGAGGATATACTAATTTTAATTCATTCCCTTTTGTTATAATCAAATCACTACCTGCTTTTGGACTTACGCATACCCAATCTATATTCTTTGGAGCATTAACCGTACCATTTGTCTCAATAGCAATTTCAAACTTATTAAAGTGTAGTACATTAATCAATTCCTCATTCATTTGAAGCAAGGGCTCTCCACCCGTAAAAACTACAAATCTTTGCTCTATTGACCTTGAAGGCCATTTGGAAAGAATATTTTCAACCAAATCATCTGGTGTTTGAAATCTACCTCCACCGGGACCATCTGTACCAATGAAGTCAGTGTCGCAAAAATTGCAGATAGCATTTTCACGATCTTTCTCATGCCCAGTCCATAAATTACATCCTGTAAATCTAACAAAAACGGCAGACCTACCTGTGTGAAACCCTTCACCCTGAATTGTGTAATATATTTCTTTAATTGTGTACACTTAATTAGCGTATTCTATAGGATCTTTGATATTTGCTTTTTCGAAGCCCTCTCTTCGAAGAATGCATGCATCACATAAACCACACGCAATGCCATTTTTAGCGGGATCGTAGCAGGAGTGTGTTTTGCTGTAATCAACGCCGAGTTTAATTCCTTCTTGGATTATCTCTTTTTTACTTAAATCGATAAGTGGCGTATGGATTTTTATTTTTGATTTTCCTTCAACCCCTGCCTTTGTTCCAAGATTTGACATTTTTTCAAAAGATTTAATGTATTCAGGCCTGCAATCTGGATAGCCGCTATAATCCAGCGCATTAACACCAATGAAAATATTCTGAGATTCAATTGTTTCAGCATAGGCAAGAGCAAATGATAAGAAAATTGTGTTACGGGCAGGAACATATGTTATTGGTATTTCACTACCACCAATTTTACCATCTCTGCTTTTTGGAACATCAATATTATCTGTTAATGCAGATCCTCCGAACGCGCGTAAATCTATATCTAGTACAACATGATCGTTAACTTGGGATGATCGTGCTATTTTTTTTGCAGCACTAATTTCAAACTCGTGCCTTTGTCCATATCTAAACGACAATGCGTAGATACTAAAGCTTTTTGATTTAGCAACAGCGAGGCACGTTGTGGAGTCAAGTCCACCAGATAATAGGATTACAGCTTTTTTCATTAAATCGATTAAAATTAGCTCTTAGAGCGTCGAAAATATATTACGAATCAACACCATTTTTAATAATATTTTCCATAGCATCAGAAAACCTGTCAATTTCCTCAATTGTGGTATACACGTGTGGAGTTATTCTGCAGCCGCTAAATTCAGGATGATTGATAGCAACTACAAAAATTTTATATTTATTCCAAAGTTCTTTTGCTACAGCAGATGTTTCAATACCTTTTATCTCAACAGTTGCTATTGCACAGCTTTTACCAGGCTTAAGACTTGTATGTAATTTAATTCGATCATTCTTGATTAGTCTTTTAGCCCAGCGATCTCTTAAATATATTAATCTTTGTTCTTTATTTTTACTTCCAATTCCTTGATGAAAGGTAAGGGCATCTCCAATAGCTATTTTGTTTGGGCAAGGGTGAGTACCGATCTCTTCAAATTTCCTAATATCATCAGAAGCGCACTCACCAGGAGCTTGCAAAGGCCAAAGATCGGCTATCTTATTTTTGCGAACATAAAGCATGCCAGTGCCAAAAGGAGCAGAAAGCCATTTATGTAAACTGGATGCATAATAGTCACACTCAAGATCTTTCACAGTAAAATCAAAATGAGCAAAAGTATGAGCCCCATCAACAATAACTGGTATGTTATATTTTCGTGCCATTCTCACAACCTTTTTAACGGGCAGTATTTGACCAGTAATATTGATCATATGGCACATTAAAATCATTTTTGTTTTAGAGGTTATGTTTTTTTCAAATAGCTTTACAATCTCATTGTCATTTTCTGCTGGTATAGGAATTTTGAATTGCTTCATTATAATTCCATCTCGGCATTCTCGCTGTTTAAATGTATTAATCATGCGACCATAATCTTGCGTTGTTGTTAGTACTTCATCCCCCGGCTTAAGATCAATGCCATTTTGACAGATTTGTAAACTTTCTGAGGCATTTCTTGTGAGAGCAATTTCTTCAGAGTCACAATCAAAAAACCTAGCCATTCTCTTTCGAACTGTTTCTTTTTGGGGTTCTAAAATTCTCCACATTGAATATGCCGGGCTGGTATTAGAAAAATCTAGATATCTTTTTAAAGCATTCTGAACTACGGTAGGTGAAGGGCTTACGCCTCCATTGTTTAAATTAACTAGACCGCGATCAGCTGTGTAACCTTGTTGAATTTCTCTCCAATAGCTCTCATTTCTTGCAATAGATCTGGGATCCCCAGATATCTCTTTAACTGCGTCGATAGCTTTTGCCATCGTTTTTGGACTGGATAATATCGCTGATGCAGCTACAGCCGGTCTAGCAATAGATCCTAAAAATTGTCTTCTGTCTAATTTATTCATACTTACTCCAATGGTATAGTAGAGTTTACTATACCAAACAAAAGAAGTCAAACTGAGGCAATTCAGAACAATATCTAATTTTTTTGTTTTTTTGCATATTCTTTGTTGCCTCCAATTTTTTTCTACATTTATATTGGAGTGCCTCTTTTGGCGGAATTCAATGAAGAATTCAAATTAAAGAGGCTGGCAAGTGAAAAAGTAATAAGGCTCTGGGTTGGCGTTCGGAGCCTTATTTTTTTTGTTATTTGAAAATGGGGGCGATCGGTTTCGACGGAATATGCGTCTTTCTAAATGGCATGTCGAGTCCCAGTATCTCGTAAAAAAATTGGAAAAACCATAAATGCCGATAACGGCTACATGGCCGCTGCTTAAGTAAGTGGCCCATCCTTAGTCTAGCATGCTCATGGCTTAACTAAAGGGTGTCAAATTAATGAGCTGGTTCTGATTGAGTCTGCGGTATCAGAATAAGAATTTAGCAGACTGTGATTGTAATGGTTGTGTCTTCAGGACAGTTACATTCAAGAATAATCTGTTAGACTAAGCATGTAGAAGTTTTTTTAGATTCTATTTCGGACGGGAGTTCGATTCTCCCCGCCTCCACCAATCGCTAAAATCTATTTATAATCGTCTCTAAGCCATTGATAATGAATTGAACGGCAATGACCATTAGAATTAACCCCATCATCCTTTCAATCACTCGCATTCCAGCTATTCCAATTCTTTTTGCAAGCAGATTACCGGCTCTTAAGATCCAATAGAATAAAGCCATTGTTATAATAACTGAAATTAGGAGCGTTACAACGCTGTAATCGCTTGGACCTTTTCCAGATAAAATAACAACTCCGGTTATTGCACCAGGCCCAGTAATTAAAGGTACACCAATTGGACTTATTGCTAACTCTTCACCATCTTTAAATTCATCTCTCTCAGTTTGTGTAGTACGAGATCTTCCAACCTGAGCATCTAGCATTCTAAGTCCGCTTCTAAAGAATATTATTCCACCCATAATTTGAAAAGCCTCAACAGTAATGCCATAAAATCTAAAAATAAAAGAGCCAAGGAGTGTAAAAATTATTAAAACAATAGATCCTGTTAAAATACCCTTTCTTGCAATTTTTACTTGATCGACATTACTGAAGCTTTCAGTCATAGCTGCAAAAATTGGAGTTATTCCTAGGGGATTTACCACTGTAAATAAAGTCGACAGGCAAAAGAGCAGATACTGAATTTCTATATTGAAGTAGTCAAGCAATTACATTTTTTCCGGTGCATTGATGCCGAGTATACTAAGTCCACTATTAAGAATATTTTTTGTTGCTCGAGCTAAAGCAATCCTGGAGAGAGTTAGGTCTTTATCCTCATTAATTATTCTACAATTAGCATAATATTTATGAAATTTTGTAGCCGTTACTTGAAGATAGCTTGCAATTATTTGGGGCTCTAATGAGTCCAGTGCAGATAGAACTATATTAGGAAAAAGCTCTAATTGCTTTAAAAGTACTATTTCACTTTCATGAGTAAGAAGACTCTGATTGTAAGCATTTAAATCTTTTCTCTGACTTTCAATTCTATTAATAATATTACAGATTCTAGCATGCGCGTATTGAAGATAGTAGACCGGGTTTTTATCTGATTGGTCTGCAGCTAAATCTAAATCAAAATTTAAATGTGTATTTATTCCACGCATCACAAAAAAATATCTTACCACGTCAACGCCTACTTCATCCACCAGATCATCTAAGGATATAAAGGTAGCTTTTCGTGTAGACATTTTAATCTTTTCCCCACCCCTTAGAAGCGTGACAAATTGATACAGTAAAACCTTTATATGTTCAGTTTTAAGTCCTAATGCTTGGAGGGCAAGGACCACATCGGGATAAGTATCCATATGGTCCGCACCGAATACGTCAATGATTAAATCAAAACCACGCTCAACTTTATTTCTATGATATGCTGTATCAGGGAGCCTGTATGTTGGTTCTCCTGTTCCCTTAATAAAAACCCTGTCTTTTTCCTTGCCCAGGGAGGTTGTTTTGAACCAGGTAGCACCATCTTTTTCATATAATAAATCTTTTGCCTTAAGCTCACTAAGCAGTTTTTCAATGTCTCCATTGTCATAAAATGTTTTTTCATTTGAGAATTCATCAAACTTTATTCCCAAAACGCTTAGAGTGTTCTTGATGTGCTCAAACATCATTTTTTCTGGAAAACTCGAAAATACTAAATCATCAAATTTTAGATCCTTTCCATAAACATCAATAATCTCTTCAGCGATATCAGCAATATACTCACCTTCATATCCGTCTTCAGGAAAATCAAAAGACTTACCAAGATTTTCAAAATACCTTGCCTCGACAGACTTACTTAAAATTCTCATTTGCCTTCCAGCATTATTAAAATAATATTCTCTTGTTACTTCATATCCATTCCACTCAAGAATATTTGAAACAACATCTCCTAAAATAGCATTTCTACCATGACCAACCGTTAGGGGCCCCGTAGGGTTTGCGCTTACAAATTCCACATTTGCGGTTTTATTTTTACCTATATTACTTTTTCCAAAATCGCTGTCGTTTAAAATGTCGTTGAGAATTCCGAAATAATATTCTAGGGAAATTTTAAAATTGATAAAACCAGGATCTGTTATTGTAATCTCATCTAAAATATTGCTAGAGGAAATCATTTCAGATCTAATTTTGTGGGCAATATCAATTGGGGTTTTTTTATGAATTTTTCCTAAAACCAAAGGAATGCTAGATGAAAAGTCACCAAATTCAGGATTTTTACATTTAGAAACTTTAACATCTATATTGGAATAACCCAACTTTACAAGTGTCCTATTAAGGTCATTTATGATTATCTCAACTATCATTTTCACTGTAGGTTATTATTTTAGCATCGCCCCAGAGTTTTTCTAAATTGTAATACTCACGTTCGATGTTCTTAAAAATGTGCACAACCACATCAATATAATCAAGGATAATCCAATTCATTTTTTCATAACCCTCAATCCTGACAGGCTTTGTTTGTGTATTTTTTCTAATGTTATCCGCAATAGCTTTGATTTGAACGTCTGTATCTGCAGAACAGATGAGAAAATGATCCGTGATAGACGTAAGGCCTTTTAGATCAATACTAATTACACGCTCTGCTTTTTTATCAATAGCAAGCTCAGCGATAGTCTTAGTAAGGTTAAGTGAAGTGGTATTGCCAGTAGGCACTGATATCAAATTAATTTTTTAAAAATGATTTAACTGCAGTAATTGAATTAAAATCTTTTCCTATAATCAGTGTAATGTCAACATCAGTTTCTGGATCAATTGATACCATAACTTGATCTGAGTTTCTTGAATCAAATTTTAATGCATCAGCGACATATTTTAATCCTTCAGTATTTTCATTTCGCTGTATGAGTATAGTGGTTGAATAATCAAAATTATCAGCATTTTCAGAGCGAACAACATCTACACGCTTATCACGCAAGAATTCAGAAAACTTTGCAGCTACGCCTGGCTCACCGCAGCCATTAAGAATCTCTACCTCAATATCTAAAACTGGATTAGCTTCATAAATCTCAGTAGCCAATTTTGGAGTTTCATCGCTTGAGGGAAAAGTCACAGCTTTTATTGGAATACCAGTTTGGCTTTGCCTATTGGAGAAAGAGAAAATAAATGCAAATAGCAAAACTGACATAACACCTATACCAGCATTCACAATTCCCATCTGTTTAGCTTTTTTTGTATTTGATTTTTTCTTGCGATTTAAATTGAATCGCGACGATTTGCTAGAACTGTATTTAGCCACTATCTTGTCATTAAAAATCTGGAATATGGATTTCTATAGTATCTTGGATAATTATTCATAGAAAATTTTATCAACATATTCTCTGTTGGTTTATAATCAACACTAGTATCGTAGTAAATTTTAGAACCATTTAGCCCATTTTGAGAATAAAGATTTACCCCACCCATTGGTGACATTAAGCTGAATTGCGAAGAAAGCCTGACCTTATCATTTACTATATAATTAATATTTGTATTAAATGAACCAATCGAGACAGAGTTATCTCCAAAGCTTGACATGCTCATACCAAAACTGTTTGAAATTGAAAGCCTATTTAAATCAAATAAGGAGGAATTCCTAGCATGAGATATCCCATAGCTATTTACAGGCAGCGAATTAGAAGGCAGGTTAGAACGTAATTGTCCTGCGGCAAATGCTGTCAAAAGTAGTATGAGCGTTGTTCTTTTGCTTATCTTTAACATTTCAACTATAAAATTACAAAAAGAAATGAATTGTTTCACCATTTATTGAATTATGATCTATTGTTAATTATGCCACCACCTAAACATATTTCTCCATCATAAAATACAATGGACTGTCCGGGAGTAACTGCAAATTGCGGTATCATAAATTGTACATTACACGATTCACCGCTTAATGAGGTAATTGTGCACGTTTGATCTTTTTGTCTATATCTTATCTTAGCGGAAAGATTATCATTTTTACTTGGCGCATAACCACTAATCCAATGCAAAGAATCTGCGCTCAAATTTTTGTGATATAAAGATGGATGATTGCTTCCTTGAGAAATAATAAGGGTGTTGCTTGAAAGATCTTTTTCTGAAACATACCAGGGATCATCGTTGTTTCCAAATCCACCGCCAACACCAAGACCTTTTCTTTGCCCAATTGTGTAATAAGATAAACCTTCATGCTCTCCGCAGATTTCACCATCTACAGATTTTATAGTTCCAGGATGTTTTGGTATATACTTTTTTAAGAATTCTTTAAAAAATTTTTGTTCACCTATAAAGCAAATACCGGTACTGTCCTTTTTAGCGTGATTTAGCAAACCATTTTTCTTTGCAATTTTTCTAACCTCTTGTTTTTCAATTCCTCCAATTGGGAAAAGACTATTCGAAAGCATCTCTTGATTAAGAAGATATAAAAAATAACTCTGGTCTTTATCGTCATCTACACCCTTTAAAAGTTGATAGGAGTGCCCGGATTCTTTTATCCTTGCATAATGACCTGTTGCTATCTTTGCCCCTCCAATATCTTTAGCGTAGTTTAAAAACGCTTTAAATTTTACTTCTTTATTGCAAAGAATATCAGGGTTTGGGGTTCTACCTTTTGAATATTCATCTATAAAATTTTTAAATACATTTTTCCAGTATTCATTTGAAAAATTAGTAGATCTGAGAGGGACCCCAATTGAATTACATACAGATAATGCATCTTTATAGTCTTGCTCAGCATCACATTGATCGCTTTCACCCTCCCAATTTTTCATAAATACACATTCAACGTCAAACCCTTCCTCTTTTAACCTCAGCGCAGTAACAGAACTATCAACCCCTCCACTTATTCCAACTATAATTGGTTCATTCATTTAATATTTCACCTATCGACTTTACCAAAATAGAAACATCCTCGATCCTGTTTTCTCTACCAAAGCTAACTCTAATAGTTGATTTATTAATCTCATCTTCAATTCCCATTTCTTTTAAAACAAGTGAAAGGCCCACCGTCCCTGATGAGCATGCAGATCCGTTTGAAATCTCAATCCCTTTTCTATCAAGTTTAGCTAAAATTACTTCGTTTTTACACTTTGGAATAGCCAGGCTACAAATCCCAGGAGCATAAAAGTTCGTATTCCCATGAAAGATAGCCTGGGGGCAAATATCATAAATTTTTGATTTAAAGTATGTTTCAAGCTCTCTTAAATGATTCGCACGTTCTTCAAGCTCAATTGAAACCAGTTCAGCTGCTACTCCTAATCCGGCAATACCAGATAGATTTTCAGTCCCTGCCCTAATGTTACTTTCTTGACCACCTCCAATAACTAGCGGTTTGATAGGTACTCCGTTTCTTTTAAAAAGAAAACCAATTCCTTTTGGTCCATAAAATTTATGTGCAGAAAAACTCATGTAGTCAATTTTAAGATCTTTAGTTGAAATTGGTATCTTTCCCAAAGACTGAACACAGTCTGAGTGAAATGGAATAGAGTGCTCTTTTGCAATCTCAGTTAGCTTATCAAATTTTTGGATTGTTCCAACTTCATTATTAACATACATAATTGAAATTAGTCCAGTATCCTTTTTTATTGCAGACTTTAAGTCTGATGGATTAATTAATCCAGTTGAGTCAACTGGCAAAATATCGTATGTTAACCCGAAAGCTGTTAGTTCTTCCAAGACTTTTAAAACTGCAGGATGCTCAATACATGAAGTAATTACATGCTTATTTTTTTGGTGTAACACTGACCAGATGACAATATTGTTTGATTCTGTACCGCTTCCTGTAAAGAAAATCTCAGAAGGCTCCGCATCAATCATTTTAGCGGTTTGACTTCTGGCAGTTTCAATGATGGATTTGGAAGATCTACCCGATGAATAAACGCTAGAGGGATTTCCATAGTCTAGCCGTGACACCTCATCCATTTTTTCAGCTACATTGGGATGTACAGGCGTTGTTGCTGCGTGATCAAAATATAGCATTCAATATTAACAAAAAATAAATCTAGATATCATTTCTAATGGCAGCATAGCGGACAGTGTTCTGAAGATTCTTATAAAAAGGGGGTTGCCGCTGCTCAAGCATATCAATGGTAGATTGTGAGTCATATTCAAATCTAATAATATTCCACTGAAAAGAATCTCCAACAGTTAAAAAAGCAAGGGCCCCCCTTGGGTCCTCATCAAAAGGTAGTCCAGTAGCGCCTTGGCATAATATTTTTATGTTTTCTTTAGACTCTTCTCTTGGTATATGTAAATGGCCATGAACAATAATAAACTGCTCGATCTCTGGATTCTTCTTAGATATTTCGTCGCGCCATTGTAACGCTTCTTCCATTGTGGGAGGAATTTCATCTCTTTCATACCATGCGTGACAGAATTCCACTAGTGTATTCCCAACAATTTGCCTATTTGAAATAGTCATAGCATTGCAAAATTCAATTCCTTCATCACCGATCTGTTCCGCAGTCCATTTTTCATTATCTACAATCTCATGCAGAAGCGGGTCATCTTGCGGCATCCCTTCTAGAGAAGGCTCATCGTCATTCCAAATTTTTTCTAATAAATACCTTTCATGATTTCCCCTTATCAAAATCGATTCGGTCTTAGATTTGAGGATATCCAGTATTTCTTTTGGTTCCGGACCTAAGGAAAAATAGTCACCCAAAAAAATTATTTTATCAATATCATCACGACTATTGATAATTTCTAATCCTTTTTTCAATGCAACTGAATTTGAATGTATGTCTGTGATTAATGCGTAGGTTTTCGAATTCATAGAACCTGAAAATACACAGTCTTTGAGAGTGTCGTCAAGTCGTCAATAAAAATAAATTTAAATTGAATATTGCTTGTAGAGCGTTAAATTTTTTTAATAATATATCAATCTAATGTCACATAATTCTATTCTAATTGTTGGCTCAATTGCCATGGATACCATCGAAACTCCAGTTGAAAAAAGATCCAATATTCTTGGAGGATCTACAACTTACAGTTTAGTAGCATCTGGCAGGCAATCAGAGGTATCAATTGTGGGTATTGTCGGCAACGATTTTCCCAGCGAAGGGCATTCTCTTTATAAGTCTTATGCTAGTGATCTGAGTGATTTAAAAATTGCTGAAGGGAAAACTTTTCAATGGGGTGGAAGGTATCACGAAAATTGGGACGATAGAGATACACTATTCACAGAGCTAGGAGTATTTTCAGATTTTAGACCGGTTTTAACTGAGTCAAATAAAAATAGATCGCATATACTTCTTGCAAATATTCACCCTGAATTACAGCAATCAGTTATTCAACAAAACCAAAATCCAAATGCAATCGTTGTAATTGATACAATGAATCTTTGGATAGAAACAACTCTACCAAGTCTTGAAAAAGTTCTTTCAGCTTCAAATTTCCTATTGATAAATGAAAGCGAAACCTTTCTTTTGACAAATGAGAATAATATTAATAATGCTGCTAGTTCTCTTTTAAAAATGGGCCCTGAAGTAGTTGTAATAAAAAAAGGGAGTAGGGGGGCAGAACTTTTTTCATTGACAGAGCACATTACTGTTGATGCCTTTCCAGTAACTAATGTAGTTGATCCTACTGGTGCAGGGGATGTTTTTGCAGGTGCTTTTGTATCATCCCTCGCAAATGAAGATTCAAAAGAGACTGCACTTCTAAATGCATCTGCATCTGCATCAATTAGCATTGAATCTTTTGGTATTGAAAAACTTCAAAGTGCATCAAATAATGAAATTAACGATCGGATTAATTTTTTAAATAAGACCCTAAAATCTTGATAGCACAGAATTACAAGCCTAGATTAGGTAATCAATAATTAAAATAAAAGAGACTTTATGAAGATTAATACACTCATTTCAAAAACAATATTATTAATTATTTTTATAAATTTTTGGTCTTGTACGTCAACAGTTGAGTACACTTCAGCCAAGATGGCCATTCAAGATGAAAATTGGGAAGAGGCTGAGCAGTATTTATTAGAGGCGATTAAGGTTGAACCTGAAAATGCCGAAATTATGGTTCAAATTGGATACCATGTGCATGCTAGAAAAAAAGAATGGAAGAAAATGAATGAAATGTTTAATTCAGCCGTTTCCATTAATCCTGAAGCTAAAACCCTTGGCAGACCTGTAAAGGAAGTAACAAAAAATTATCGCGAAATGTATTGGGCGGAAAATTATAACAAAGCCGTTAGAAAGTTTAATAGTTATAAAAAAAGCCAAGATAAATCAATTTTAGAAGACGCTATTGGCGTGTTTAACGAATCTGTTTCTATTGATCCTTCTAAATCACAAACATACTCAATACTTGCTACCTGTTATTATGAAATGGGCGAACCAGATAAAGCCATTGAATCTGGAAAGATGGGTTACGAAAAAAATCCAGAAGATTTTCAGACAAATTTTACACTCGGTCAAATTTTGTCTCTGATTGGAGATAAAAAAGATGCTTTATTTCACATTGAAAAATCAGTTCAACTGGATCCATCTAATACAGATGCTGTTAGACAGCTAGCCACTCTTTACTATGATAATGGCAATAAGGAAAAGTCTGTTGAAACATTTGAAACAGCTATAAAGCAGGAAGAAGATAAAATAATAAAAGCTAATTTATACTTTAATCTTGGAGTTTTGTATATGCAGCTTGATCAATTTGAAGAGGCTGAAGACAACTTTTTTTATGCATATGATTTAAATCCTGAAGACACTGAGGCATTAAGCGGCATAGCGCAGACTTTTGAAAATGCTGAAAAGTGGAGAAGAGCGTCTAAATTTTACCGTGAGCTGATCCAACTAGAGCCTGAGAATCCTGATCATTTTAAGGGAATGGCTAGAGTTTTAATCAAGCAAGGTGATATGGATGGAGCAACAAAATATTTTGAAAAGGCAAAAAAACTTGGTGGCTAAATTTTAATCAACTAGTTTGATTTGTGTCTTTTTCGAATGTATTCACTTAGGGCTAAATCAAAATTTTGATCAGTATAAATTGGGACGTAGTCAATTTTTTGATTACCGCACTCTCTCTTAAATTTATTTATGAATAATTTGATTTTATCTTGGTAAGAAGATTGAATATGCCAGGGATCAGTCGTTATTGTTTCTCCAGTTTCCATGTCTGAAAATTTCGTTCTTTCATTAAACGTAAAATTAAATTCTTGTTTATCCAGCAAATGAAAAACGATGACTTCTTGTTTGTTGTGCCTAAAATGATTTAATCCTTTCATAACATTTTTTGGATCATCTAGAAGGTCCGAGATAAGTATTACCAATCCACTTTTTTTTATTCGCTCAGCCATAGAATCTAAAATTAACTGGATATTTGTATTTTTTCCTGCTTTACATTTACTAAGTGAATTAAAAATAACATTTTTATGAGACTTAGAAGTTTTAGGAGTAATGTATTCTCTGATAGCATTATCAAATAAAATAAGCCCTACTGCATCCTTCTGGTTAATCATAAGATGCGTTAGTGCAGCAGTTAGAGATTCACCATATTTTAGCTTGGAAATATTCTTGCTTTTAAAACTCATTGATTTGCTTATGTCAAGTAAGATATAGCTCCTCAAATTAGTTTCTTCTTCAAATCGTTTTACATAATGTCGATCCGTTTTACCATAAAGCTTCCAATCAATATGCTTTATCTCATCGCCCTGACCATAAGTACGGTGTTCAGCAAATTCTACGCTAAAACCGTGATAAGGACTTTTGTGTTTACCAACAAGATAACCCTCAACAACAAGCTTTGCCCTTAGGGCCATATTGTCGATACTTGAAAGTACGGCTGGATTAAGATATTTTTTTGAACTACCCATGAACTAATTTTTCAAGTATTCCATCAACAGATATGCCTTCAGCGTCAGCACTATAACTTGGGATAACCCTATGCCTTAGAACAGGATAAACCATTTTTTTTACATCATCAATATTTACTGATGGATTTCCATTTAAAATGGCATGAGCCTTAGCACCAAGAACAAGAGACTGCGCTGCTCTAGGGCCTGCCCCCCATTCTATATAATCATTAACAAATTTCTTTGCCTTCTTACTTGGACGCGTAGAAGCAACTAAATCAACTGCATACTCAATAACGTTATCTGCCATCGGAACTCGTAAGACTAGATTTTGAAAATCTAAAATCTCTTTTTTAGAAATAATTTTCTGTGGCTTTGACTCACCTAGAGATGTAGTCTTTTTTATAATTGATATCTCCTCATCGCGATCAGGATAATTGATTAATAGATTGAACATAAATCTATCAAGCTGAGCCTCAGGTAGCGGGTATGTTCCTTCTTGCTCGATTGGGTTTTGAGTGGCAAGTACAAAAAATGGCTGATCTAGTTCATAAGATTTACCTGCAGTAGTTACTCTATGTTCTTGCATCGCTTCTAAAAGTGCAGCTTGTGTTTTTGGAGGGGTTCTATTTATTTCATCTGCTAGAATAATATTGCTAAAAATAGGTCCCTTAAAAAATCTAAAAGATCTTTTGCCTGTAGATTTTACCTCATCGATGACCTCGGTGCCTGTAATATCACTTGGCATTAAATCTGGGGTGAATTGAATTCGATTGAACTTTAAATCTAGCAGTTCCGACATAGATTTAATAATTAATGTCTTGGCAAGTCCTGGCACACCTACAATTAAAGTATGGCCCTTGCATAGTAGAGCAATTAAAATATGATTTAAAACATCATGTTGCCCAATAACTGATTTTCCGATTTCTTCAAAAAATCGTGATTTCATATCTCCTAGCTTTTCTAATAGCTGTATATCTTTTTGGTCTGTCATATCTTACCTATTTTACTTTAAACGGTCATGAAATTACATTTTCATCTTTAATGATGCAAAGAGATGTCTTGTTAAGATGAAATTAAACTATAAAATTATTAACTATGAATAATAACAATAAATCCTTTCTTGATCTTTCCAAAAAGGAAATTAGCGAAGTTGTTGAAAGCTTTGGAGAGCTACCATATCGCTCTGTTCAGCTAGAGGATTGGATTTATAAAAAATATGTTGAAAGATGGCGGGATATGAATAACCTCCCCCAAAAACTTGTAAGCAGGCTTGACTCGTCATTTAAGCTTCATCCGTTGACAGAAATTAGTTCCTCTGGACAATCAAACGATCCTGCCCAGAAATTTCTCTTTCAAACTAGCAAAAAAAATAAAATAGAATCAGTTTTAATGTATCAGAAAAATAGAACAACAATCTGTGTGTCGAGTCAATCAGGTTGTGCTGTTGATTGCAAGTTTTGTGCGACAGCATTTATGGGTTTTAAAGAAAACTTAAGTCCCGGTGAAATAGTAGATCAATTTCTACATTTATCTAAAAAGTCAAAATCGAGAGTCACGAATGTTGTATTTATGGGAATGGGAGAGCCGTTTTTGAATTATAAAAATGTTTCTAAAGCTGCTGAAATCATGAATAAAAAAATCAATATAGGAGCACGAAGAATTACCATTTCAACTGCAGGTATTGTCTCAAAAATATATAAAATGGCTGATGATAAATTACCTTATAAGCTTGCGATAAGCCTAAATGCACCAAATGATGAAATACGTAAAAAGATTATGCCTTTAACAATTAATAACCCTATAAAAGAACTAATCAAATCCGCAGAATATTACTACAGCAAATTAAAAAGATTTGTGACTTTTGAATATGTTCTATTAGAAAACATTAATGATTCAGAAGCATGTGCATTTGAATTAATGGATTTATTAAAGGATATACCCTGCAAATTAAATTTGATACCCTACAATGAAATTGGCGGGAAATTTAGCCGCCCAAAAAGTAAATCAATTGATGCATTTATTAATGCTTTAAAAAATGCACCATTTACTGTTACGGTAAGATGGAGCAAGGGGACTAGGATCGACGCCGGTTGTGGACAGTTAGCTGTTAAAAATTAAAATGATAAATACCCAGCGAATAGCCGAAATAATAATAGATAAATCAAATTTTAATGGAAAAATTGCCGTTATACTTGGCTCTGGGTTGAGTAGAATATCTGACAAAATTATAAAAAAAACTACAATACCCTACAGTTCAATTCCAAATTATCCCATAACAAATATTAAAGGTCACGCAGGAGAATTTGTTATTGGCGAATTAAATGGAACAAGTATCATAGTAGCCAAAGGGCGGATGCATTACTATGAGGGCTATTCACTTGATTTAGTAACTGCTCCAATAAGAGTGTTGTCTAAACTTGGAGTTAAATATTTAATTATAACAAATTCTGCAGGCTCATTAAAAATTGAGAATCCACCAGGTAATTTTATGATAGCTGATTCTCACATGGATTTTACATTTAGAGAAAATGCAAAAGACCCTATGATTTATTATGATTCTATTTTTCATGATCATGGATTAATTGCAATTGCTAAATCAGCTTCTAATGATCTAAAGCTAAATACATGCACAGGATGTTATTGTTGGACTCTGGGTCCATCATATGAAACTCCAGCTGAAATTCAAGATATGGCAAGATTAGGCGGCGGTGCAGTTGGAATGAGCACAGTTCCAGAAATGAAAACCTCAGCTGAACTTGGGATTAAAACTTTAACAATTTCATGCTTAACAAACTATGCTGCTGGAATTTCAACTATGCCTCTAACACATGACGAAGTCGTTTCAAACGCAGGAAAATTTGATAAAGAGTTTTCTGAGCTACTCGAAAAGGTTATTCTAAAAATTTAAAAATTAAGTTAGTATCCAACTGCTGTATTTTCACCGCGCCTGTCAGCTCCCCCTATATAAATCCCATTATCGATCATTATGCCATTTGCTTCGCCAATATATCCTCTTTGATCTAGCTTATGACCCAATAGCATCAGCTTATTAGCAGTTCTTTTTGATAAACTGTTTTTTTCATAATCAATTTGATCGGGCAACCACTGTGAATGAAATCTAGGAGCATCTACAGCTTCTTTAATATTCATCTTATGAACGACTACATTCAAAATATTTTGTAAAACTGTTGTAATAATTGTTGAACCTCCAGGTGTGCCCAGTATTAAAAAGGGCTTATCATCTTTGATTACCAAAGTTGGTGTCATTGAGCTTAGAGGTCGCTTATATGCTTCAATAGCATTTGCTTCATTTCCAATAAGGCCAAACATATTTGGAACTCCAGGTTTACTAGAAAAATCATCCATTTCATTATTTAAAATGAAACCTGCCCCTGTTACTGTAATTCCGCTTCCGTATCCTGAGTTAATAGTTGTGGTAACGGAAACAGCATTTCCATACTTATCAATTACAGAATAGTGGGTAGTTTCCTCACTTTCAGAAAAAGGGCTATTGCCTGCTTTAATATCATCTGATGCTGTTGATTTATCTATGCTAATATTTTGAACTCTCTCTTTAGCGTATATTTCTGAAAGAAGCATTTCGGATGGAACTTGCCAAAAATCTTCATCACCTAAATGGGTAGCTCGATCAGCGTAGGCTCTGCGTTCAATTTCAGTGATTAAGTGAATATATTCAGATGAATTAAATTCAAGGTCAAAGATATTAGTGTTATTCATATCTCCAAAAGAAGTGAACATATTTAGCATCATGACCAGCAGAATTCCCCCTGAACTGGGTGGGCCCATTGAAATAATCTCAAGACCGTTAAATTCTCCTACAACAGGTTTTCGGTATTTTGATGTATAGTTTTCAAGATCCTCTAATGTCATCCAATTAGAAGCATTCTTCATTTCAGCAACAATCAGCTGGGCAGTTTTACCCCTGTAAAATCCATTACGTCCGTTTTCAACTATTCGCTCCAAAGTTGCTGCCAAATCTTTTTGATAGAAGACGTCACCACTTTTCCACTTTCTATCGTTTCTAGTAAAAATTCTTCTTGTTTCGGGATGCTTACTCAAAAAAGACTTTCTACTATTGAATCGTTCCGCCTCATATTTTGTTAACGCAAATCCATTTTTAGCATAGTCTATTGCTGGTCCTAGTAGTTGTTTAATAGAAATTTTTCCTGAACCGTGATCACTCCATGCTCTCAAAAGACCATCAACAGAACCCGGAACACCTGAAGCATAATGGGTTGCAGTCGATTTACCTTCAATAATGTTTTTTGATGAATCTAAAAATAAATCCTTATACGCAGACTTTGGCGCCATTTCTCGATAGTCGAGTGTAAATGTTTTGCCGTTTGCCATTCTGCTTACCATGAATCCACCACCTCCTAGATTTCCATTTGAAGATGAGGTAACTGCGAGGGTAAACCCAACTGCCGCCGCCGCGTCAACTGCATTACCGCCCTGCTTTAGGATTTCAATACCAACTTGTGATGCTTGTGCGCTAGTTGAAACAACCATGCCATTTTTTCCAGTAATTACTTTCTCTTTTGTACATGAAATACAAATCAATACAATTACTAAAAGAGACCTATTTTTCATTTAAATAAACCACTTTCCCTTCACGCCTTTTATCGTATGCTCCATCAAGTTTTGATGGTAGAACTGTGATCAAGTGAAGACCTGAAACCTCATTTCTTCCAAAATCAGAAACTTTATACCCATCTTTTTTTAATTGACGCTTAATCTTTTTACCATGACGCGATGATTCTATCTTTACCTTTTCACCGCGAGCTACAATATTGGGAAGATCAACAGCTTGCTGCGCAGAAAGACCCCAATCAAATACACCCAGTATAGTTTTTGACACATAGGCTGGGATTGAATTTCCACCAGGCGATCCTGTAATCATTAGAAGATTATTGTATTTATCAAAAATCATGGTGGGTGACATTGAAGACCTGGGTCTCCTGTTTGGAGCAACAGCATTAGCCAGTTTTGATCCATCGTTAGGTACTTTTCGGGAAAAATCAGTCATTTCATTATTCAATAAGAATCCAGATGACCACCGATGAGATCCAAATGCACTTTCAATGGTAGCTGTCATCGATACAGCATTACCTTCAAAATCAATAATTGATATATGCGTAGTACCAGATGCTTCTTGGGTATTGTCTAATCCCCAAATTGGAATGTCTATACTGGCACTAACAAACTCAGAAGGATCTCCAGGGGTTGGGATAGCACCGGGCTCAAATTTTTCATTTGATCTTTGACGAAGATAATCAGGATGCAATAATGCATCTATTGGAATTTCAACTTCGTCCGGATCGCCAAAATAATGATCCCTATCTGCATAGGATAGGCGTTGTGCATCTACAAATGCTTGAATTTTTTCGCGTTGTTTCATTTTATTATTAATGAGGTTATCATAAATACCCGCAATCATAATCTGAGCACCACCAGATGATGGTGGAGAAGTCGTACAAATACTTAAATCTCTGAATGATCCACAAATTACAGGGCGAATTACTGTACTATAATTTTTTAAATCATTTATACTTAAAGAACCTGGATTAGGCTCTTTAGTCGCACTTTCAACAATACTCTCGGCAATAGGACCTTCGTAAAAACCTTTTATTCCTTCATTTGAAATCTTTTTTAACGTATTAGCATATTGTTGGTTTTTTAAAATGTGCCCTTCTTTTATGGGAATACCATTAGGATAAAAATAATCTTTAGAGCCCTCATTTATCGATAGTCTTCCATAAGACTGAAGCGCTTTTACAAAACCCGCGAGCCTAGCAGATACCTTAAATCCATTCTCGGCTAAATCAATTGCATATAGAAATAATTCATCCCAAGGCATTTTCCCAGAACGTTCATGCGCAGTTTTATATAAAGCAACCGCACCTGGGGAGCCAACAGCTTTACCGCTTACCCAGGCTTCTCTAAAGCTCATCACGTTTCCATCTTTCATAAACATATCCATAGTTGCTTTGGCTGGAGCAATCTCTCTACCATCAATAAAAGTGAGACCTCCACTTGCAAAATCATAGTTTAACATAAAGCCACCTCCACCTAAACCAGAGCTTTGAGGCTCAACGAGACCAAGAACTGCATGGGCTGCGATGGCTGCATCAACAGCGCTACCACCTTTTTTTATAATTTCAACTGCTGCGTCAACTGCATGTGGGTTCGCAGCACTTACCATTGCGCCCTTATCCCAAACCGTCCTTTTTAATCTACCTGCACTAGGCCTTTCAATTGATGAAGTACTGCATGAAAAAATAAAAAAGGAAATTAAAGTTACTAGAACTTTCATTGATTTTATCTCCTTTGCCATTTTTTAAAATATGGCAACAGTATTAAATAAACGCCAGTTAACCACAGAATAAATAAGATGACACCAGAAGGTAGAAAAATCCATTTTTTTACCGAATCATTGAACCAAGAGCCATCATGAATATTTTCAATTAAATCTGATCGACGAAATGCCTCATTAAGTATCTTTCCGCTGTAAGTGTCAATTTGTACTTCCCATCTATTCCTTGCCCTAACTTTTACTATGCCTTTTTCGATTCGAACATCAAGCCGATCAATATCTGACCATGTATTAATTTGAGCTTTGGTTGATTTTTTTGCACTCTCCAATATTTGATCAAAAGATAGAGTAGGTAGGTTTGATTTAGAGCCAACCTGAGTTGAAGGCTGAATCCAGTCAACATCTTTTTTTAGTTGAAGCATAATTCCACTTAGGATAATTATTGCTACAGGAAGAAAAACAATGAATGCTCCCCAATAATGAACCTTGCGAGACCAAACGCTAAACTTAAATTTTTTTTTGCGCAAAATTAGTTTCGTCTAGATGATAACTTTGCCAATAGCCTTAATATTTCTAAATATAACCATATCAAAGTAACCATTAATCCAAATGCGCCATACCATTCCATGTATTTTGGAGCTCCTTTTTCTGAGCCTTCTTCAATAAAATCAAAATCTAAAACAAGGTTTAGTGCGGCAATTATTACCACTCCAATGCTAAATAAAATTCCCATATTTGAATTAGAGTGAATTAAGGGTACGCTAACACTAAACCAGCTTAAAATCCAGCTTATAAGATATACAAAAGCTATTCCACCTGTAGCTGCAATTATCCCAAGCTTAAAATTTTCAGTGGGCTTTATTAGCCCTGATACATATGCTAGCAATAAAGCTCCAAGCGTACCAAAAGTAAGCATGACAGCTTGAGTAACTATTCCAGGATACATCGTTTCAAAAAATTTAGATATTCCCCCAAGAGCCAATCCTTGCAATATGGAGTATGCTGGAACTGTATATTTTGCTAAGTGTTGTTTGAAAATAGTAACAAGAGCCAGGATAAATCCTCCAAGCATTCCAATCATCATTAAACCACTGCTTCTAGGATCTCCTGCGGGAAGATTCCATGTAAACAAAGAGGCCGTCATAAGCAGTAATAGGGATAATGCGGTTTTGTACACTGTACCAGATATTGTCATTGACTGTTCTGTTGTTAAATCAAAACCACTAAAAGTTTTTGCGTTGAGCGTAGGGTTTCCAGATCGAAGAGATAGGTGATTATTCATTAAAATTCTCCAATTTTATTTTTAATAGCATTTACAAGTTGATCAATTGCAACCCTATCTTGATGTTGCGTGTCACGGTGACGTAGTGTTACGCTTTGATCATCTTTTGACTGATGATCCACGGTTATGCCAAACGGAGTTCCAGCCTCGTCCTGACGATAATATCTCTTCCCTATGGAACCCTGTTGATCATAAATGACTTTAAATTCTTTTTTTAAAAAATCCATGATATTTCTTCCAATTTCTGGAAGACCATCTTTTTTAGTAAGGGGACACACTACTGCTAAAACTGGCGCAATCTTTGGATCAAGCCTCATTACCACACGATTGTTATCTGTATCTTCCCAATACGCGTTTGATAGTACTGCTAGAAGCATCCTGTTTAAACCTGCAGAAGTTTCAATAATATAAGGGAGGTAGCGCTTATTTTCAACAGGATCAAAATACTCCATTTTCTTTCCAGAAAATTCTTGGTGTTGTTTTAAATCGAAGTCAGTCCTGTTATGAATTCCTTCTACTTCAGACCATCCAAAAGGAAATTCGTATTCGATATCCCAAGCTTCTTTAGCATAATGAGCAAGTTCATCAGGACCATGCTGTTTGAATCTGAGCTTATTTTTATCAATACCAAGCTGAGAATAAAAAGAAAATCGTTGATCTTTCCACTCATTTAGAGATTGATCATCCTGATCTGGCTGAACAAAGTATTGCATTTCCATCTGTTCAAATTCTCTAGTTCTGAAAATAAAGTTTCGTGCTACAATTTCATTTCGAAATGCTTTACCAACTTGAGCAATGCCAAACGGTACTTTTAAGCGCATTGCATTTTGCACTAACAAGTAATTTACATAGATACCTTGAGCGGTTTCAGGGCGGAGATATGCAATGCTAGAATCATCTTCAACAGCTCCAATCGATGTTTTAAACATAAGGTTAAACTGCCTAGGGTCAGTAAAGCTGCCTTTTGAGCCGCAGTTTGGACAAGTCATTTTTCCCCAATCAGGATTAGTTTCTGTGCTTAATTCATCAACTCGGTAACGCGCTTTACATTGTTTGCAATCAACTAAAGGGTCATTAAAAGCTCCAACATGACCTGACGCTTCCCAAATCTTTGGATGCGTAAAAATTGCACTATCTAATCCAACAATATTTTCATGGTGTTGCGTCATAGCTTTCCACCAAATTTTGGAGATATTGTTTTTGAGTGCAACACCTAATGGTCCATAATCATAAACCGCTTTAAAGCCACCATAAATCTCTGAGCTTTGAAAAATAAAACCGCGACGCTTGCATAAAGAAACAATTTTTTCGATATTCATTTTAATCTAAATCCTTAAGCTCTGCCTCGATCTCATCGCTAAACCTTACATTTTCTTTTTTTGAAACTGGCACGTCCAAAACGGTTTGAGGTGAATTTTTAAAATATGCAAACATCACCATACCGCCCAATATGAAAATCATTATTGGTGCAAGCCAAGCAAACATATTAAAGCCTTCTGCCTCAGGCATAGCTAAAATACGCTCCCCATATTTATTTGTGTAAAAATTAATTATGTAATCTTTAGTTCTACCCGCATTGACAAAACTAGCAATTTGCTCTTCCATTTCTTTGTTACCATGCTCGTAAACAGTACCATGGAAGCACGAAGCCATTAAGCTTTTTTCAATATCTAAAATCAGCGCAGCTTTTTCATCTGCATAGATTGACCCTAATAATACAAGTGTTAATAAAATTTTTTTCATTTCTTCTTTTTGCGCTTTGTTTTCTTTTTTCGAGGTGGAGCAACTCTTTTTTTATCAATTAATTTTACAGCATCCTCAAGTGTAATCGTTTCAACTTCCAAATCGCTTGACATTGAGGCATTCAGTTTTCCGTCTGTAATATAGGGACCGTACCTTCCATCTTTTAATATAAGCGTTTCACCTGTTTTTGGATGATCGCCTAAAGTTTTCAATTCCTGAGGACCACTTGATCGCTTGGCTATTAACTCTAAGGCAGTGCCCAATTCAATCGTAAGAGGGGAGTGTTCCGGCGGAATTCTTCCATTCTTTCCTTTGCCTGCTGTAACATAGGGACCAAAGCGACCGTAGTCGGCCTTTACTTCTTGGTTCGTTTCTGGATGGATTCCAAGAACTCTTGGTAGCGCAAGTAATTTCAATGCCATTTCTAAATTCACTTCAGCAATTTCTGTTCCTTTTGGGATTGCCTTTCTTTTGCTAGAATCACCAATTTGCACGTAAGGACCGTAGGGGCCAGTTTTAAGAAGAATCATTTCATTTGTTTCGGGATCGATACCGATTTCCTTGTCTTCATTAATTTCTTGATTAAGAATCTCCAATGCTTTATCAATATTTAGGTCACCCAAATAGACCTCGCTGGGAACCGACTTTCTATTTTCACCTTGCCTTAAAAATGGACCATATTGACCTACACGCACTTCAATGGGTTCATCTTTGTCGTCCAATTGAACAGAACATGCTTTTCCAATATCAACTTTTTCATCCAGCATCTTGACTAAGCCATTTTGATTATCAGATCCAAAGTAGAACTCTTTCATAAACGGAAGAGACTCTAACTCTCCCCGAGAAATAGCATCTAATCCATTTTCCATTTCAGCGGTAAATTTACTATCTACTAGTGAAGTAAAATGATTTTCTAAAAGCTGCGTAACAGCAAGACCTAAGAAAGTTGGAGTAAGCTTAGACTGCTTCTTATGAACATACGTTCTTTTTACGATAGTCTCAATTATCATGGCATATGTAGATGGCCTACCTATCCCTTTTAATTCAAGCTCTTTTACTAAGGACGCCTCTGTGAAACGTGCAGGTGGCTTTGTGTTATGTTCCTCGGGTTTTAAATCCTGACAGTCAAGAGATTGGCCTTTTGCAAGGTCGGGCAACACAGTTTCTTTCCCATCTTTGGAACTGTTTCTTTCATCACTTCCTTCAATGTATGCTGCCATATAGCCAGGGAATAATATTATTTTTCCATTGGCTCTGAAATCTGCATTTTGGTTTTTAATTGTCACTGAAACTTGCTTTATTTTTGCAGATTTCATTTGTGATGCAAGTGTTCGTTTTTTTATCAAATCGTAGAGCTTTGCAGCATCCTCATCTAGCTCAGATTTTACGTTTTCAGTTTCTGCGAATTTTAAACCAGCAGGTCGAATTGCTTCATGGGCCTCTTGTGCGTTCACAACTTTTGACGAATACACCCTTGGTTTCTCTGGTAAAAATTCCTTCCCAAATGAATTAACAATTTCTGTTTTTGCACCATTGACCCCTTCAGCAGATAGATTTGTTGAATCTGTTCTCATGTATGTTATATACCCAGATCGGTAAAGATTTTGAGCATTATTCATAGTTCTTCGCGCAGAATATCTAAGCTTCCTAGCTGCTTCTTGCTGTAGAGTCGAAGTAGTAAAGGGAGGTTTTGGATTAGAGTTTTTTATCTTCTCTTCAATGTTTGATATGTTCCATGTGCCTGCATTTAACTCCTTAACCATTTTATCAGCTTCACCTTTTGATAGGAGATGCACATTGTCATTTTTTAGTTTACCTGTATCTGGATCAAAATCTTTTCCGCTTGCAATCCTTTTATCATCTATCCTTATCAGTGTTGCTTCAAAGCTTTCATCTCCTGAGGAAAACTTAGCTTTTAAGTCGAAATAAAGCGCTGAATTAAAAGACTGCCTAAGCCTCTCTCTTTCGATAATAATTTTTAAAGCAGATGACTGAACTCTGCCTGCAGAAAGACGACCTTGAACAAACTTCATATTCTTCTGCAAAGTACTCCATAGTACTGGAGAGACCTTATATCCAAACAATCGATCAACAATCCTTCTGGTGGTGGCCGCTTTAACTAAATCTTCATCAATTTCTTTACGATCGTTTAGGCCAGCCTCAACCCCCTCTTTTGTGATCTCAGTAAATATAACGCGTGAGATTTTAGACTTGTCCATTTCGCTTGCAATATGGGCAGCGATCGCTTCACCTTCTCTATCAGAGTCTGTTGCGATTATTACTTCTGGAGCAGTTTTTGATATTTTTTTAAGTTCATTGACAAGTTTCTTTTTGTCCTCAATAACTTCTTCTTCAATTGCAAAGTCATTTTCAATATCAACTGATAATCTTTTTTCGGGCAACTCTTTTATATGCCCTATTGTTGACTTTACTTCATACGCGCCTTTCAAATACTTTGATATCGTACTTGCTTTAGATGGTGATTCAACTATTAATAATGGTTTCACAGCTCTTCTTTTTTAATTATTATAAAATTTTTCTGGCGAATTTAAGTTAAATAAAACAACTAAAATGACAAAGATGTCATATGACTAATAATTGATTTAATCGCTACTTTTTCTTGTTCACCGTTATTTAAATTTTTTACTTCAACAAGTTTATTTTCAAATTCCTTGTCTCCAATGATGATAGCATACTTTGCACCGATTTTATTTGCATCTCTTAATTGGGACTTAATGGACCTTCGTAACATGTCGCATTCTGTTGATAGATTACTTTGTCGTAATTCATCAGCGAGCGCAAAAACAGTCTGTCTAACTTTAGGTCCGATACCTACAACATAAATATCAATACTGTTTTTGTCAGTGTAGTTTTTTAACGTCATCATAATTCGTTCAATTCCAGCAGCAAACCCAATACCAGGAGTCGGCTTTCCTCCAATCATCTCAACCAACTTATCATATCTTCCACCTCCACAGATTGCATTTTGCGCACCAAGTGACGGTGATATAAGCTCAAATGTCGTCCTCGAATAGTAGTCCAAACCTCTTACTAAATTTGAATCGACTTCATATTTGATTTTCAAAGTATCCAAAAGTTCGCAAAGCTCATCGAAATGTACTTTGTCTTCATTGCTCCAAAAATTAGATATTGTTGGGGCATTTTTTATGATTTCAATATCGGATAGAGATTTGGTATCAAGAATTCTTAAAGGGTTGGTTTCAAATCTTTTTTGACTGCTAGCACTTAAATCTTTTAGGTACGGTTTCAAGAATTTCTTCAGCTCATCTTTGTATTTATCTCTGCAATTTTCTGAACCAATTGAGTTCAGTTTTAGAGATATATCTTTCAAGCCTAATTCTTTAAATAGCGTTACGGCTATTGATATTATTTCGGAATCAATCTCTGGGTGCTCTGACCCAAAAGCCTCAACGCCAAACTGGTGAAATTGACGAAAACGCCCTTTTTGTGGTCTTTCTCTTCTAAAAAGAGCATCAATATAGTAGAGCTTTGTAAGAGGCTTTTGAACTCCCAAGCTATGCTGGACATAGGCCCTTGAAACGGGAGCAGTCAGCTCAGGTTTTAAAGTAAGACTTTCTCCACCCTGATCTATCCAGCTATACATTTCTTTAGTAACGATATCTGTTTGCAGGCCAACACCGCGATCAAAAAGTTCAGTCTTTTCAAAAGCCGGAGTTCTTATTTCCCCATAATTAAATAGCTCCATTGTGTCGTGAATCTTTTTTTCAAGAACACGCCACTTGAGCGATTCTGCAGGGAGAATATCTTGAGTGCCTTTAATTGATCGTATTTGATTTTTACTCATTTTGCAATCCAATGCCTTGTAGTAAATCTAACGCTTTTTTTTTAAAACCTTCAGGAATATACAATTTTACCATTCCTGTAGGAATATTGAAGGCATTTAAATTGTAGGCACTGCCAAAGAAATCGCTTTTTATATAAGAAGGAATATCATTTTTTAGTAAAATATTTTTTGCCATCTCTGCATTTATATTTCCATTATATGTTCCAATTACGATCCATTCTTGATTTTTAATTTTACCCATTAATTTACCTATCAAATAAGGATGGTCTGCTAAAAGTCCCACCTCGCTGTTCAAACTTTAAATCCTGCAGATTCGGAGATTTGACATTTAAACGCAGGTATAGTCCTGAGGCGTAGCCACTTGGAGTCCAATTAATGCTCATCTCCCAGCAGTGTAAATCGCGATAGATTGAAAATGTATGACTTACAAGATTTTGTTCAATCAAATCAAAGCGCGCATTGTATTGAACTTTCCACCCCTGAGTAACCTGAATGGTTGAATTTGAAGACATCCAAAATGTTTTTTGAGAATTATTTGGATTCGCATTATTGTATGCAAAACTAAAAGATGCACTGGTTGACCAAAGGTCCAATGGTGATGTAGTTTTTGATTCAGAGGAAATACCGTCAATTAGACCGGGTAAATTAGCTCCATCAATTCTATCATTTGAATTTGTCGTGTCTATTTCTGAAATATTATCAATTTCAGAGTATGGTGTTTTGCGTTTTCCTGTAAACTTTAAGCCAGTAGAGAATCTTGCATTAATTAATCTAGGCGAAGGAATCCCTCCTGATTTTCTAATCTTATTAATTCTTACATTGTTTTCGCTGTCAAAATCATACCAGTCATGTGTCATTGAAAAATCTAGATTTAGTTTTTGACGTATGTTTGCACGCAGGGAAGAATTTAGATTGCCCCAATTATACTCATCTAATACCAAATTATTGCTCGTACTTAATCTCCAGGAGAATAGGTCTCTTTTTACTTCTTGATCATTCTCTTTAATCTTGGCTTGAAAAATATTATTTAGTGAAATGTTTATAGATTGATTCTCTCCCCTTGGTGTACCACCAGCTAATGTGCCAGAGAATCTGTCAAAATATACTACTTCACCATTTTCTTGTTTAATTCTTTCGTAATAGTTTGGATTTTTACCAAACACCTCGTTGGAAAAATCGGGTCTAAATGAATAGCCTATTGACGGAGAAGCAACGTGACGTATGGAGCTTAAATTCCCAATATCTATAGGAAATAAACCATATATTTGTGTATTCATATTCAAATTAAATGAGCCGGTTGTGCGAGTCGCAAAACCTAAAACTTCATTTTTATTGATTTGCCCTGTAGAATCTAGGTAACCTGAATATGATCTATTTACCCAATCAGATTTCAGTGAAAGACTTGGCGAAATATTAAAATATTTGAAAATCTTTGATGACATATTTAGACCTGATGTGTGTGAAATAACATAATCAGAAAAAGCTTTTTCTTCAACCGCACCTTGATTGTTTAAACCCCACCTATAGGAATTTGTTGAATCATTTAATGCGTATTGCTCTGCTTCATAATAATACTTATGGTTATTGGTAAATCGTGATGAATAATTATAATTAATATTGTTGTACCAACTTTTATTTTTAGCCTTTGTGGGAAACAAAGCACGCTGACTATGTGAGAAAGCCATTTGCGGGATGACATTATTTGACAGGTTTATTTGTTGACCACTTCGACTCGGTATCGTATAAAATGGGGAACTTGGATCAATCTTTTGTTCTGCCATTAGGTCTCTTCTGCTCGAAAGGTTAATACTTATACTATTACGCGATTTAGGCCAGCGCTTTGAATATGTAGCATTAGATACAGCTTGTTGATTTAATCTTTTTTGCTGTTCAATGCCAGTCCTACGATTATAATCTCCACTTGAATAATAGCTTGCATTCACAGATGCTGATTGGTTGTTTCTAAGTTGTTGCCTGTGATTCCATCTAACCACATAATCAGTTTGCCGATTTTTACCTAAATTAAAAATATCCCTTTCTTCTGCAGCTACTGAGCTAGAAAATCGCTGTTTTGTCTCAAGATCGATATTACCAGAGAAGCTGTATTTTTTTGAATAGTTATTTTTTGAACGCAATGTTATTCCATCGCGATCATAAAAACTCATCGTAAGCTTTGTATCAAAGTATTCACTTCCAGCCCAGTAATATCCTAAACCATTAACATATCCGCCCCAACGCGCATCGGTGCCGTATGAAGGCATAATCCATCCAGAATTCCTTCTGCCTTTTTGATGAGGGAAAACCCCAAATGGTAAACCAAAAATTGGAATATTTGCAATATGAAGTATAATTGGCCTTGCTACCACTTTATCTTCATTGATCATCTTCATTTTATTCATATGAAAATGAAAATGGGGATGTTCTAGATCGCAGGTAGTGTAAATTGCATTTTCAGCATAAAAGATATCCATATCTTGATTTCGTATCTCTTCACCATGATAGTGTCCATCTTCAGCTTTCGTTTTGCCTTTTGTTACTTTTCCCTGCCGGGTTTCTAGGTTGTAAAGCATAGAATCTCCAGTTAGCGGTTCTCTCTCAGATTCGATCATTGAAGGTATTAAAAATCCATAGGTTGAGTCGCGCTTGGATACTGGAGTAGCACTTAACAAATTTTTATCCCATTCCATGTTAATAAAGCCTGCAGATAGGTTTACATCGGTATATTGAATATCAGCCTCACCATGGAGATCCATAAATTCACCCGCTATATCGTATTCGATATCTTCCGAAGAATATATAACCGGACCCTCAACATCGCCTGTTGTTGAATCAGGTGTATAAGTACCACGCGAACCGCCAGCTACAAAAATTTGATTTAGTTCTTTATTATCAAATTTCATGCTAATTGTATCACCTGAAACCAAATTTTTTCCTTGATATACAGAGTCCTCAAAAAGGTGGTATAAAGTGGTTGCCATACCTTCAAGTCTCAGCGAGTCCAATGACCCATCTACAAAAAATCCACGAAGGCTAGAGCCAGTCATGTCATTAATAAAGTTAGCAGTGTCTGATTGTGTAATTGTGTCGTTGTCAACAATTTCAAACCATTCTCTGGTTCCCTGGGATGGATTAGTAGCTTTAGCATCTTTTGGAATAAATATACTTTTTAATATATCGTCATTATAGGTGAGGAAAATTTCATCACCAGATATTGTTTGATCGCTATCCACAATCTTTGGATTTATCCTCAAAGATGTTTTTCCATTTTGACGATCATAAATTGCTTCTCCACAGGTTGCGATTCTCCCGTCTTCATTGATAGTTACATTACCTTTAGCTGAGTAAGATACCCCAGAAGATCCTGGATATTTTTTATATTCTATTTTATCACTAGTAATTATTTGATTTTCTTGTTTGAGGGTAGTGTTCCCATTTGCAGATCCACTGTCAATTTCTGAAAAATAAAATAGCGTATCAGCAATTAAGCTATAAGTTGAATCCCATACTTCGGCATTGCTATAGGCAATCAAAATATCGCTAGGTGAGTCAATATAAAGTGAATCAGAAACTAAATTTTGACCCTTTTGATCCATAGAAACTTCACCAAACAAAAATCCCTCTTGCGTTTTTTTGTTGAACCTTGCCCAATCGCAACGTAAAACCATGTCACCTTTTTTAAAGATAACATTCCCTTTTAAATATTGCATAGAGACGCCCTTCAAAGTGATGTTTTCAAGTGTATCTGCTCTCTGCAGCCTAAGACGAGAATCTGATTGCGCATGCGAATACACAATCAAAAAAAGAAATATATATATTTTGCTACTTTTTATAAGCCCTGCAATCATTACGACTAGGTTTTTTATATTCGGATCAAATTTAATACGCTTGATCCTATATAATTGTTTCCTTTCTATCATTTACAAAATAGAATTAAGCTTAAATTTAAGGAATATCTTATCCTTCAATTGATGTAAACTTTATAATAGAATTCGGAGTATATAATGAAAATTAATTGGCAAATTATCACGTTTGCAGTAATGTTAATCGCAGTTAGCTGCAGCAAGGAAAAACAAACTATGAATAATGGATTAGTAATAGAAGATATAAAAATTGGTGATGGCCAAGAGGTTGAAAAATTTAATATCGTAACAGTTAATTATACTGGCCTTTTAGAAAATGGAACAAAATTTGATTCTTCTTTAAACCCAGGGAGAACCCCTTTCAGGTTCACAGTAGGAGCAGGTCAGGTAATTAAAGGATGGGACGAGGGTCTTATGGGGATGAAAGTTGGAGGTAAACGAAAGCTTACTATTCCACCAGAGCTTGGCTATGGAAGTAGGGACAACGGTCCCATACCTGCCAATTCGACGCTAATATTTGAAATAGACCTGCTTGGCATTGAATGATTAGCTAATATTTAAACCCTTGAAAAGAAATACTCTAGAATTCGTCGGTTTTGTAAGTGTGATTGCATCTTTAATTTTCGTAGGGATGGAGATACGACAAAATACAACGGCAGTCCGAGGTGCAACCAATCAAGCTATCTCTGATCAGGCTACAGAGCTCTATCTTGCCATAGCAACTGATCGCAATCTAGCTAGTTTAACTGTGAAACTGTACGATGGCGTACCGAGAAAAGACTTTGATCCAATTGATGATATGCAATTATTCTTAACAGTTATGACCGGTCTTCGAAGAGTTGAAAATATTTTTCTTCAACTTGAAGATAACATCCTCGATGAAAGAGCTTTTGATAGGATAGGTTTAAGTTTTTATCGTTCAAATTATGGTCGTGAAATATGGGAGACTAACAAACAGTTTTTTGATCGAAAATTCGTTCCTTTCTTTGAAAAATTATTGAATAAAGAATAATTGATTTTTAGTTGCCACTGTAGCTCAGTTGGTAGAGCAACGCATTCGTAATGCGTAGGTCAGCGGTTCGACTCCGCTCAGTGGCTCAAGTCTTCTTGTAATTTTTCCAAATAGTTTCTTTTTATATTCTTTAACAACTTTATTCAATAATTACATATCTATAGGGGGTTTACTATGAAGCAAATCATTCCTTTTTTGTTTTTCACTTTCTTTAGTTGTCAGCAGGATGAAGGATATGACTCCATGTGGCTGCTTGGAGAATGGGAAATTCTAATGGATAGAGGCGAAAATCCAATGCCAAACTTTCAAAAAGTTGGGATTCTTAAATTCGAAAAAATATCAGATTGGGCAGATGCTACCTGTGGTTCATTAACTTATTCTCTAACTGATTCAAGCATTTTTTCATCGAATGAATTAAACAAAACAATGAGTTATCACCACTGTGGTCACTCAAATAATTTAACCTTTGTTGATGGTGGTCCAGAAATCTTTAATACACTTGATCCAATAGGTAGCAAAATTTTAGATATTTTTAGAGAAAAAGAATGTGCTTGCTATACCCCAAATGGAAGTCCAGATGGATATGGACCAAATCCATTTGGAACTGTAGAGAAGGACGGTGTAGAGTTTCCAAAACTAGCAACCGTTAAAAACTTTGTTTCTGGAAAAGATCTTAATTTTAATAGATTTGGATATGGCAGTGTTAGCAACGACATAGGTTTGTGGAGCTGCTTAGATTCAACAGAAATAGAACCTGAATATTTTATTCGATTAATCAAAATTAAATAAATTTGAGCATAAGTAAACATTTAAAAAAAATCATTTTACCGATTTCATTCCTTTTATGTTTTTTATCTGGAGGAGAAAAGAAAATTCTTTTAATAGGAATTGATGGATGCCGCTCAGATGCTTTGACCTTAGCAAATACTCCCCATATTGATCAATTAGTAGACAATGGAATTTTTATTCCAAACGCAAGTTGCTCAATTAACAATCAACGAACTAGGAGCGGACCAGGCTGGAGTACAATGCTTACAGGTGTCTGGTATGACAAACATGGAGTTACTAGTAACTCTTTCAAGGGTTCAAATATTGAAAAATATCCACCCTTTAATGTTTTAATGAATAGAAAAAATAAGGACTTCAAAATAGCATCTTTCATCATGTGGAAACCGATTGAAAAGCATGTAATAAAAGGCACGAGTGAGCATTATAAGTTTTTTTCTAAATATAATGATGATTTAGCAAATGATGTGTCTAAGCACATTACCCAATCAGAGGAAGATGTAATATTTATAGACTTTGATCACGTGGATCGCGCAGGCCATATTTTTGGATTTAACCCAAAAGGTAAAAGGTATGTGAATGCTATTGAAAAAGTTGACAAATATATAGGATTAATCACCGACTCTATGCAAAAACGAAAAACTTTTAAAAGCGAAGACTGGTTGATCATAATTACAAGTGATCATGGTGGCTTAAAACGAAACCATGGAGGGCAATCAGTTCATGAAGTAAATGTACCCATAATTTTAAGTGGATCAAGTTTTAAAGGAAAAAAGATTACCAGGCAAGCTTACTTAACAGATATTGTACCTACAATTTTTTACCATTATAATATTGAAATTGATCCGACTTGGGGCTTAGATGGTTTTCCCTTAAAGGGTTCATAAAGATTATCACTTACATATTTGGATATAGGCTACCTATATATAATATCTATTTTTCTTTAATATTTTTAGGCTCAGATTTTGTGTCTGATTGATAATAATTAGCGGTTCGATATGCTCCATAAATTTCTCCCCCATATGCGATGAGCGCTATTCCACTATAAAAGGGAGAAAGAGCGCTTCCATTTTTAATGCTCCTATATGCAACTTGAATTGCAAGAGATGAAAGAAGTAGTCCATAAACTCCATCCATAATTAGTCGACCACCGTAGACCCTACCTGAACCGGGAATGACGGCCGATAAAGTTGCTGCGAACAACGGTGATTTTTTATTGGGGCTTGGATAGTAATCAATAGGGTCAACCAATCTGTTATCAGACGAGTAAAACCCACCCATTTTATTATGATGGTATGCAGCTGACTCATTACACCTAACAATTCTATCATAGGTTATCATAGAGCCTAAAGTCGCTCCCTTTGAATGAATTGCCTGTGCTCCATACAGCGAACAATTTGGAGAATATTGGCATCCAATAGCATCCGAGTTATAGGACAGCCTTTGCCATTTTGTTATAGGATAAAGGAACATTTTTTGTAGGATGTTGTTATTGTTATCATGGAATAAAGAGTCCGCAGGGTACTGACCAAAAATGCTTGCGCTAATTAAAAATATGTTGATTAAAGATTTCATTACCCTCAATTTTAACCCTCATGTCATACTTAAAACTAAATAAACTTACCCTTTTTTTTATTTACGCGCTGACTTTGACGAATCTATACTCGCAAAGAAACACTTTGTTTGTTATTCATACCAATAATACGAACGGTGCTCTTGAAAATTGCTATTGTCCAGACAACCCTTTTGGTTCAGTGGAAAAGAGATTAATTTATGTTAGAGATTTTATTAAAAAGAATCCCAACACAATCCTTTTAGATGCAGGGGACTTTGTTACGATGTCCCAGCAGACTCTTAAAGACAGTTTAATTGCGGAAGCGTATGGATTATTACCATATGATGCAATTCTATATGGCGATCAGGAGCTTGTATTGGATGCGAGAACGCTTAACCGTTTGCGAGGTCAACTTGGAACAACGCTTGTTGGCACAAACATTGATCGATCGGATTTCTTTACGTCAAAAGTAATCAGAAGAAAAGGGCTTAGGATAGCAGTCATGGGTATAATGGACCCTTATGCAATTAAATTTTATCCAGAGGACGTAAAGAAAAGAATTCGTCTTTCAGATCCAGTTGAATCCGTAAAAAATGAAATGAAAAAATTATCAAATAAAGCTGACATTTTTATTTTACTTACCCATCAAGGATATGATCTTGATGTAGAATTTGCTAAAAAGATTGACGGACTTGATGTAATTATTGGTTCTCATAGTCAAACCAAAATCGAATCCCCAAAAGAAGTAAACAACGCATTAATTGTTCAGGCTGGAAAGTCAGGCTATTATACAGGTGTTGTTGAAATTAAAACAAACAGGGGAAAGGTAGTTGAGAAGAGCGGACGACTTGATACGATGAAATTTGATATGCCTGATGATCCAAGGATCATGAAAATGATTGAAGAGTACGAATCAAAAACTGGTCGTATGAACATGAGAAAGAAAAAACTAAAAGAAAAAGCTAATGAATGACCTAGTTGATTTGCTGAGCCAAAACCCAAGCTACTTGATCGTTGCGGTTGTTTTCTCAGTAATTATTTTATTTAGCGTTGCAAAAAAGCTTTTGAAAATAACCCTTATTGCGGCTTCAGTGTTTATACTATGGATAGCCTACACGGTATGGACCGGTCAGGAGATTTCTCAAGAAGAATTGAAGGGAAAGTTTCTAGAGACAGGTGAAAAGTTCAAAAAGAGTGCGATTGAAAAAGTTCAAAAAAAGACAGAGGAAGAGTTAATTAAAAAAATTAACTGAGGATTTATTTTTTATAAAGCTGGTCATTCATGTTGCGGACACGACCAGAAAGATTTTTTATTATTGCCTCCATGATATCTCCATGACTACCCATTACCTCATAAAATCCTTCTTGCTCTATTTTAAATAGAGTAGTTTCTTCAACGGCGGTAACATCTGCTGAGCGCGGCTCCCCATCAAGCAAAGCCATATCGCCTATACAGCTCCCTTCACCCATTCGTGTAATTTCCGTTTCCCCTTTGTGAATCTTTACATTTCCATTTACAACAATGAATAAGGAGTCACCGTATTCACCTTCCTCAATAATAGGATCGTCTTTTTCGCAACGAACCTCTTCTGTTATTTGAGCAACTCTCGAAAGATTTTCTGCGGGTATTGACTTAAATAAATCAACGGATTTTAGGATGATTGTCTTTTCTAATGTTGAATACATACCCAGCTCATAGCTTTCTAATTTAAAACGTTCCAAAGGAATGTCATCGACATTAAGAATATTTTTTTCTGAAGATCGTTTTATTGTTTCACAGTTTCCTTTTGAGTTGGGTACCTGTGACCAATCTAACGATTGCATCAACTCATTTTTATTAGAGTTGATCATATAGTCTAATGATATTATTGACTCCCATTTATTCGGAGAATGCAAAAATGATATCAGCTCTTCATCAAGACTAGAAGGAAGATTCTTAAAATGCGATTCACCTATTTCACTGCGCTCACTAATCGGTATCTCTTCAATCAGTGGATTTATAATATTCCTTTCTTCCTTGCTAAAAATATTTTCAAAGAATTCTAATAAAAAGGGGAGTTTCCCTGTGTCGCCAGATTTAATAATCTGTATATAGGTTTCTATGGGGGTATTTGGTTTATCCATTACCCCAAGCTTTAAAAGAGAGGGCAACGTATTTTGAATCTCGTTATTTAGATGATCGATCATCAAAGTTTGATTTTTATCATCAGGTAATAATTTCTTACACTCATTCATAGTATAAAGCTTTTTAGCAATCTTTTGTACTTCAGATGAAATAGCTTCCAATTCTTCATCGCTGAGATTATTGTTTCGCGCGCACACTAAAAGTGAATCTACAACTTCATTATAGATATCTTGATCGGATCGGTTAAGCTGTTTCATGAGAAGCGTAACACATGAATACTCTCTCATAGTTTTAATAATACCCATTCTTAAGCTTCGAGCTAAATCGTCTTTTGATAATAGCTTTTCAAAATAACCAATAATCAGATCATCAGAATATTTTTTAAGTGTTTGGCGTGCTTGAATCAAGGTCTTATGATTTCCAAGATTAGAAATAATTGATGTAATTAAATTGTCTCCTGCTCTCTTTTCTGCAATTTGAAGAGAGGTATTGCTGACAACTGGACTCTTAGATTCCAAAAACTGAATCAATTTTGATTCAGGTAAAATATCATTATTGTTTTCCAATCTTTTAATAGCATTAGCTTTTGTTTGTTCATCATCGCTTTCAAGTGCATTATTCAAAATTTCTTTAGCCTTGTCTTGTGAACCAGAATCAATGTCAATTATTGCCGCAGCCGCAGCCGCACTAAGTTCTTGTGACGCATCATCAAGAAGCTTTTCAAGGTCACCTTGTATATCTGATAATTTTCTTTTTCCAGAAACAACTATAGCCTCAGATGAAACCTCATCCTTCTTCTTAATTGCTTCAATCAGATCAGTATTTGAAATGATATCTTGCTCATCCCATGCAAGATGTAAAATTCTTTTTCGTACATTTGAACTTGAATCTTTAAAGAGGCTGGATATAGTTTTGTGCCAGGGGTGAAGTGGGAGGCCTTCGATAATTTCAAAAGCAAAAAGTTGCTTCATTTCATCATTGGTAGTAAGTGTTTCCTCAATGGTTTTTACCATTGCAGCGTCCTGCACATCGACATTAAGCTCTTCAAAGTCTATTTGACGTTTTGAAATAGCAGTTTCCAGTTGTTTTATGTATCCGTTTTTTACTCTAAATGAAGTCAAGACCCACAAAAGTATTGCTCCAAGGGATACAAAGCTTAATGTTTGAAGTGCTACAATTTTAGCTAAAAGAAAAGTAGTGATTCCGCCAAAACCCTCTGCTATTGATTTGATGGTTCCACTTATTTGTGGCTTAAGAGTTCTTCTTGTATCTGCTGGTACCGGAAGCCATAACAATTCCATAGATGAGCCAAATATCGTGAACTTGAATGTTTGATCAGAATATTTTGCTGCGGTTGCGCTAAGCAAAACAGGAAATAAAATAAATGATACCGATCCTAAAACTAGAAAAAATGGAAGCATGAGCAATCCAAACAGAATACCATAACGCGATAGAACAGGACCAGTAATAAAAAATTGCATTATGATAGAGCTCGCACCGGATATTGCATAAAATAATCCAAAGAATGCTACCAATCTACCTTCATCTGGAAAGGTGTCGCTGGCAATCATTTTAAATTGATAGTCAACCAGAACCGTAACAATTCCCGATAAAGCTATAATAGTTGCAATTCCAGCAACAAAAGGATCTTTTTTCTTCTTCGATTTAACTATGGTTGTTTTGGGTTTAGACTTCTGATCCGAATCTGTTTTCATATAATTCATACTCAGCAAGCCAAAAAGAAATGCTATCACCATAAATCCCGAAGCAAGATAAAGTAGCTCATCTGTTCCAAACGCATTTACGAAGGGTCTTAAATTCATTCCAATTAACATTACAGCAAATGAACCGCCCCCTGCGATGATACCAAATAGCCTTTTTGCTTGCTGCGGTTGAAAAGATTCAGCTGCAAACGCCCAAAATTGAATCAAGGCGATTGCTACAACTATTTCAACCCAAACATAAATCGCAGGAATTACCCACCCACTTATAAGGGATTGCGAAAGAATAAATGAAAAGCAAAAAATAGATGTTGTTAAGATAAACATTATTTTTGGAGCGAGTTTTTTTGCAAGCTTAGTATATCCACTAAGAATAGGTGCAATAGCAATAGCTACAACCAAAAACATTAATGGGAGTATTGATTTTTCAAATCTGCTTAAAAAATATGCATCCTTTGCTGTTTTAGCTGTTAGGCCCATCGCTATTGTAAAAAACGAGAATAAGAAAAAAGTGAAGACCATTTTTCCTTCGCCAGCCTTTATATTGATTAATTTTCTAATGTATTTCAATTAAAATCATTTTTTAATTAATAAGGCTTATTGAATAGTTGAAGTTTTGACTATTCCAGAATTCTATAAACACACTTGCAAAAAGACCAATTATTATAATTAAAAACAACATAAATACAAGTGTTACGATAAACAGCATACCGTTTATCAAGAAATATCGCTGAAATTGATCAATGGCTATTTGAAAACTTTTGTTATCGGAGTTATTCAATGCAAATTCAAGATGGTTTGCTGCAACAGTGAGCTTTGTTCCCATAAAAATCGTTACTATCCCAATCAAGACTGTTGGTATGGAAAAAATTATAATGGTAAAACAATAAATTATCCCGATTACAATATTCATTATTCCAACAAATCTTGTCCATTTTTTTAACCTGTCAATAGTTAATCTTCCTTCAATATCCAATATAAAGCTAAGCTGAGATTCCTTACTTTTTTGTGCAACTCTTTTGCTCGGAGATAGTTTTTTGACTGCGCTTTTCTTTACAGGCGCTTTCTTTTTTGAGGTTTTACTTGCCGATTTTTTTTCTGTAACCATTTTCTATAATTAGGATGATAAACTGAATTAATATGTAATATGACTACTGCAAAGTTATTTGTGAATCAACTGAATCACAAGCCCCCACCTGTATAAAATATATTATAATATTTATTATTGATATCTCTTTATTAAAGTGTTTACTTTATTGCTGTAATTATTATTCAAATCGGGAACATGTTTCTCTAAGGTAAAATGTGAAAAATATAATCTTATATAAACATTATAACTATTTTTTAGTAAAAAACTTAAATCGCTTGAGATCAACCCTTCTTATTGGTGCGCTCATTTTCATAACCTGTAATGACGTAAATGACCTATTAATAACTGAACAAACATCTAAAACAAGCAACGGCAGATTTGAACTGTCTCTCACTATCGATCCTGACATTGTATACGATAATAGTAGTACAAAGTTAATTGCCAAGATTACACGCATAGTCCCTCGAGACTCATTGGTATCAGTTACTTTCTCAAAAGACACCGTTATTACTATAGTTAGCGGAGATACAACTACGACAATTAGAAATGATTCAACGACAGTTAGTACAGATGCATTAATGTATTGCTTAATTAATTCAGTAGGGGGTGACCTTGATATACATTCGTTGATCTATGATGATAAGGTGAATGAAAAAAAATATTTTCAGGTTACAATTGATGATGCAAAAGGTTCAACTTGGGAAGGACTTGCTTTTTACAACCCAATAACACCATTAAAGGATAGAGGTCATATTTCTGCAATTTTTGACGGGATGAACCTCACTCTACCTGTTAAGTTGGTAACCAACCCAAGTAGCGGTAACTAATGAAAAAAATACTATTTTTTATTTTTCTGTTTTCTTTGTCTTTGGCTCAGCAGCAAACTTCATCTTCCTCAAGAAGGCCGCCCGTTAGACCTCCGCCCTCATCAATGAGACCCCCCTCAGTAAGTAAAAATGCGACTGCTCTCAGAGATTTAGATTATGAAGTAGTCAAACTGAGTTACATTCAAACTGATCGTGCTTTAGCAATTTTAAAGACGATGGGATATACTGTTGTGGAGTTTCGGCCAGGCAAGGGTGAGATTTCAGGTGAAAATAATTTTACTCCAGTCTACTCAAATAAAATAGATAATATTAATTCTCCTGGTATTTTGCCCATTATTATCAAAATTCCAGATACACAAACGATATCCCTAGTTTCAAAAAGTACTACAAAAGCATCTACAAAAAAATCAGCCCTAGGAGTTGACCTTGGTGGTGTTACGTTAAATAATACTACGAGCGGCGAGCCTATGCAGCGCCTTTTGGTTGGCTATAAATCAAGTAATATGCGATCACTTGCTCAGCTTTTAGATTTAATTGCAAATAAGATCGACGTACCTGCAAGTCAAGTTGCTATTGAGGCTCTTGTTATTGAGTTAAATAGGGATGATTTAAGTGAGCTGGGAGTTGATTTCTCTGCGGCAAGTTCTGGTGTCACTGCTGACTTCCCTCCACCTCAAAGTGGATCTATTTCTCCCTTTACAGTTGTTCTTGACAGAACACTACTTGGGAGCGGGGCGAACTTTAGAGCAAATATTGATGCATTGGTAAGTAAAAAATTAGCTACAATTAAATCAAAGCCATCGGCTCTAGTTCTTGATGGTAGACAAGCGCGTATTCAAGTAGGACAACAAATTCCAATTGTAAAGACGATCACTGACCAAATTGCAAAAACTAGATCGGTAGATTATGTGCCAGTAGGTATTGTTCTAAATGTAAGGCCGCGTATCAGTGAGGATGGAAGTAGTGTTACTATCCAAGTGGAAACAATCATCAGTGAAACGGAAGAGCGAATTGGTGCAACCGGTGGAGGGGATGTAGAATCAGCTCCCATTATTAATAATAGAAAGGTTCAGTCGTTTGTTAGGGTTGCAAACAATACACCATTTATTATTGGTGGCCTTATCAATGAAAAATCATCAGACAATGAAGGCGGTGTGCCGCTACTAGGAACTTTACCTTTTATAAAAAACTTATTTAGTGTCAGCGGTACAAAAAAGGTAAGAAGAGAAGTTATAGTTGTTATAACACCTCATATAATAAAAGAATCTTCAGATCAATTCAGTAGAGTTATTCCGCAAGACTCACCTTTGTTTGACCAGGATAATAATAAATCATTCCCAAATTCCTATCGCGTTCGACAGGGTGATATTTTTGATCTTAGTTTTATAGATGAAAGTCCCGTATATCAAGATATTGTAAAGGAAGTATATAAGCGCGCTGATAAGGATAAGACTCTTGCGCAAAAAGATCCATATAAATCAATTCTGGAAGGCAGAATACCTGGCGAATCCGTTTTGGTTAAGAAAATGCTTTTAGATATCATAGGCAAAATGAATTATGTCGATTACGTTGACCCTGAGAAAATAATCTATTTTGCAACGTCGAATAAAGATCCAGCAGGCTTTGAAGTCGAAATGCTATCAGCAGCCGTTAGAAAAATACCATCAAACAAGGCTATGAAATTAACATATTCCGTTGTTGGAAAAGCTTCAATAGATAAACCATTTGTACAGCCAACCGCTTCAGTCAATTATCTGTCACTTAAGGATTCATACAAAAACGAACTTGTAAAGTTTAACAAAATTGGTTCTTCGCCAGCAGAAGATCAATTTACAATTTTGTTATCGCCTAAAATTCCAAAATATGAAAGAAGATTGTACGAAGTATTGATACTAAAAAAACTATTAAAAATGAATCCAGATTTGGATCTTACTTTGAAATATTTTAAGCCTGGCATTGAAATCCTTTTTCCATCAAGAGATGTCCTTGAAACGACAAATTTTGTGGTAGATAGAGATGCTGCTAGGCTTTTTTATGAAGTTAATCTATATTATGCTGCATTCGGGCAAGAATTTAACCGAGGAACTGCTGAAATTGCTAGATTGATGCAGACTAGATAAATTTTTTTGTGACTTTCATCACAGTCGCTAAATACAATTCTTAATATATTAGAGTTTGTATTTTTGATAAAAATGAAATTTAAAATATTAACTATTAATTGTCTGTAAGGAGGATGAAATGAAGTTAATTAATACAATGCTAGTAGGAGTGTTTGCATTCTCAATGTTGTTTGCACAACCTCCCACTGGTGGACAGCAACCGCCCCCAGGTGGCCAAGGTGGCCCTCCTGCAGGTGGACCCCCTCAAGGTGGCCCCCCTCCGGGTGGAGCTCCAGATGGCGCACCAGGTGGACCCCCTCAAGGTGGACCTGATGGTGATATGCAGAACAAATCTGCTGCTGATCATTTTATGATGGCTATCCAAGAGGGTATGGATCGTGGTGTCTTAGATGCCAATGACCAGGAATACCTCATGGGGATGGTTCCAAAAATGAAAGAAGCTGTTGACTCAGAATATAATGATGGTGCTGATGGTGCAGCTGGTGAGGTTGTAGATGAATTTGAAGAGTGGTTACAAGGCCTTTATGATGAAGGCGGCGAAAGCGCTGAAGTTGCTCAGAGACTTGCGATGGAATTATGCATGGTTGAATCAGAGGCGCATAGAATGAATGATCCTGATGGCGACCATGATGATATGGAATGTCAACCTCAAGGCGGCCCTGATGGACCTCAAGGTGGACCTCAAGGTGGACCTGATGGACCAAGTCCAGCGTCAGTTGACGCTTTCTTCTCGGCCGGTCAGCAACCAAACGGTTTCTTTGATTTTGATGCTGCATTCGATGCGGCTGAGTCAACCGCAAAAGCTGAAGCTCAAGAGGCCGGTGAGTATGATGAAGAGTCTTGGGATGAATGCGCAGATGTAGGAAGAGAGGCAATGGAATCTGCTAGAGCAGATAACAAAAGCCCTCAGGAAGTATTTCAAAGCATCGCAGAAGCTGTAAATGCTTGTGGTGAAGCTCAAGCAGCAGCTAATCAAGATTAATTACCATTTAGGTAAATAAATAAAAAAGCCTCGATTTATATCGGGGCTTTTTTATTTTTATACTTAGTTTCTAATATATTAAATAACAATTTTATGTTTGACAAAAAACTACTCAACAAAAAAAATATAATCGTTACTGGAGGTGGAACAGGCCTTGGCAAGTCTATGGCTTCAAGATTCTCAGATCTTGGCGCAAACCTCGTCATAACCAGTCGCCGAAAAAGTGTAATTGATGAAACAGCAAAGGAGTTGCGAAAAAAGGGTAACAAAGTAATTGCAATTGAATGCGATATAAGGGAGCCAGATCAAGTTGATGAAATGGTTAGTCAAACTGTTAAAGAATTAGGCTCTGTTGATATCTTATTAAATAACGCTGCTGGAAATTTTATTAGTCCCACAGAAAATCTAAGCCCCAATGCATTTAAAACTGTAGTAGATATAGTGCTAAATGGTACATTTCACTGTACGCAAGCAGCTGGAAAAGTAATGCGAAAAAATAAAAGCGGTGTAGTATTGAATATTGTTACATCCTATGCCTGGACAGGTTCGGGCTACGTTGTTCCATCTGCATGTGCAAAGGCTGGTGTGCTGGCTATGACAAGGTCCCTTGCCGTAGAATGGGCAAAGTATGGAATACGAACAATAGCTATTGCACCTGGACCATTTCCAACCAAAGGGGCATGGTCACGCTTAGCACCCCCAGGAATGGGTATTGAGAAAAAAATGAAAGCCCAAATTCCGCTAAGACGATTTGGTGAACATGAGGAATTGGCAAACCTTGCTACGTTTTTGGTTAGCGATCAAGCCTCTTATATAAATGGCGAGGTTGTTACAATTGATGGAGGCGAGTGGTTGCAGGGAGCAGGGGAGTTTAATCAACTAGAAAAAATTCCTAAAGCAGCCTGGAAACTTCTTGAAATGAAAAGAAAGAAGAAGAAAAAAAAATAAAATAGCATCGCCAGAAAACTTCCTTTTGTAAATTAACAATCAAATATGACACAATTTTTAATAGTTTTAACAGCATTTATTTTTATGGAGTTTGCAGCATGGGCGACGCACAAATATCTCATGCATGGCGTACTTTGGTTCTTGCATGAGGATCACCATGTATCAACAGGTAGGATCATGCAGAAAAATGATTCATTTGCATTAATTTTTGCTATACCAAGTGCATCTGGTTTCATTTTTGGCAGTATTTATCAAAACGACCTACTTTTTTTCTCTGGTCTAGGTATTTTAGTTTATGGATTTGCTTATTTATTTGTACACGATATTTTTATTCATAGAAGAATCAAGATATTCAATAAACCGAAAAGTGCTTATTTAAAAGCTGTACTTTTTGAGCACAGAAAACACCATGCTAGTGAAATCAAAGAGGGCGGTGAATTTTTTGGCATGCTGTTTGTGAGTCCTAAGACACTTAGGAAATTCAGCGCAAAGAATGGATAATTATCTCTACCTAATCATTAATCTTACAGCAATTTCTCTACCCTTCGCTTGCTCGTTTGAACATAGAGTAAGGTATTTCAAAAAGTTTTTATCTCTAGCACCTGGTTTCTTATCAACTATAGTATTTTTTATAGTGTGGGATATTTTTTTTACAAAGTGGGGAATATGGGGGTTTAATAAAAACTATTTAATGGGGTTAGAATTCTTCGCTCTACCATTGGAGGAGTACCTCTTTTTTTTGTGCATTCCTTACAGCTCACTGTTCATTCACTTTTGTAAAGAAAAACTCACGCCTAAATTGAAGTTTTCCAGCCTTGCTACAAAATTTTTTGTAATTGGACTGACCTCGTTCTTATTAATAATAAGTATTTTAAATTTTAACAAATTCTACACATTTTCAGCCTTTATTTTGGCAGTAATATCGATAAACCTTTCTTTTTTTAGAGCTCCTCAATTATTAAACTCATTTTTTGTATCTTATATTTTTATATTAATTCCATTTTTTATTGTGAATGGTCTTTTGACTGGATCATTTATAATTGATGAAATTGTGTGGTATAACAATAATCATAACTTAGGCCTAAGAATTGGAACCATACCTTTCGAAGATATATTTTATGGTTTCTCTATGCTTTTTTTACCATTGTATATTAATCATGAGCTGAATCATAATATGTCAGATTGAAATGACAAAATAATGGATTATTAATTAAGAAAATTTAGCGCTGCAAAAAAAAGCAATTGAGATAGATACAAATTAGATGATATATAAATATCAAATCTAAGATTCTTTAAAATTAAATATGATTGAAGGGGGAGAGCTACTAGTCCCCAAGAAATATAATTTGATAATGGAGCCATACCACCTTCATGATTAAACTTCCACATATCAATCTTTGGAGCCACAGGCTCTATTAGCCCATCAAGAATTAGCATTAAAGTAATAGCGATTAGTATTTGTAAAGGGGCTTGAACTTTTACCTGACTAGCGATCGTTCCGCAAATAACAGTTGTAACAACCCAGTTAATTCCAATAACTAACGGAACATTTAAAACTTGAAAGCCTAAAGTTTTTCCGTATTCATAGGATCCAAAAATCAAACCAGTATTAACACCAATTATTTCTGAAAAAATACCCCAAGTGAAGGTCAGTAGTAAAAAAAACACTTTTTTGTGATTACCTAAATCTCTATTGTAGAGTATTATAAAATATAAAAGTAGTGTGAATGGTGTCATGTTAATAAACCATTCGCGATCCCAAAAAAGTATTCCGATTGCTCCAAAGATCTGGAATGCCCAAATAGTTACAAGTGCAAAAAAAGTGGAACGACTACTTTTAAACATTTGATACGTCTTTAAATTGATCGCTTACAATTTGTGCTGATAATAAGCAGAGTGGAATTCCTCCTCCAGGATGAACACTTCCTCCGCAAAAATATAAATTATCTATTTGTTTTGAAAAGTTAGGGTGGCGTAGAAAAGCAGATAGCTTTGAATTGCTAGATGTCCCATAAAGAGCACCTTTATATGATTGCGTTTTACTTTCAATTGTTTGAGGTGTATATACCTTTTCAGCATGGATAAATTTTTCAATATCAGTTTGAAGCCTGCTATTTATTTTTTGAATGATGATTTTTCGCAGCTTCAATGTTACTTCGTCCCATTTTTGTTTGGAATCATAAGGCGCATTGACCATTACAAACCAATTTTCACAATCTTTGGGTGCATCATTAGCAACATCTTTAGAAGTTATGTTAATATATATGGTTGGGTCATTGGAAATCTCACCTTTTTGAAATATTGACTCAAACTCATGCCTATAGTCATCTGAGAATAAGATATTATGAAGGTCTAGCTCATTGAATGTTTTGTTAATTCCCCAGTAAAATATGAGAGCGGAGCTAGAGCGCTCACTTTTACGCACTCTTTTAGGGATATCAAAATCTTTCAGTAGCCTCTCATACGTAAAAAAAATATCCATGTTTGAAACAACATAATTTGATTTTATTGTTTTCCCGTTTAACACAACACCTCTTGCTTGATTATCTTCAACAATTATCTCATCAACATTCGAATTTAAATAGATCTTGGCACCTTTTGATTTTATGAGATTAGTAATTGATTTTGATATATCAACCATTCCGCGTTCAGGAACCCATGTACCAAAGTGCGATTCAAGATGTTGAATTAAGCTCATTATTCCAGATGTTTCATATGGGTTAGAGCCATTATAAGTCGCATATCTATTATAGAGCTGAACTAGGTGTGGTTCTTTTAGATATTTTTTATTGGTATCATTTAAGCTTTTATTAATATCAAAGACTGAATAGTTAAAGAGGGCCTTCAAAACATCTTTTGAGAAATATGATGATTTTTTATGCAAAGATTTTTTTAAAAAAATAGGCTCAGTTAGTTCGTATTTTTTTTGAGAGCGGATAAGGTATTTTTTCATTATCTCAGGAGGAACATCTAGCTTATCTTTTATTTCCTCTAAATACTTATCCATACTTGAAAACGCCGTTAGCTTTTTTCCATCGTTCCAAAAATATTTGCAATGCACTTCCTTTTTTTTATAGTTAAAATAATTACGCGGATTTTCATCCAATAGGTAAAACAACTCATCCACTAGATTGGGTAGAGTAAATAAAGACGGACCCGCATCAAATCGGTAATTATCCATTTGAAAAGAATGTATCTTGCCTCCAGTATATTCTGAAGACTCAAAGATAGTAACATCGTAACCCTTAGCAATCAACCTTGCTGCAGTAGATAAGCCACCAATCCCACTTCCAATAATTATAACTTTTTTCATTTTAAGATTTTATTTCACCTGAGTCATTTAATATGTGAAACCTTGCAAAAAGATCCTCTTTATACCATTTCTGCTTTTTAGTTTTACTTACTATATTTTTATGGCTAGTATTTGAATAAGCAAAATTATTTATGTCATGCTCTGATTCCCATATGCTAAATGTAGCCTGCTGTATAAAAGGCAATTCACCTATTCCTTTAAAAAAACTTACTCCATTTGCCTCTGAAATAGCATTACTTGCTGACTTTACAGATCTCCAGAAATGTGTTAATTTTGTAAAATGAATTGTAGCGCGAGTTATTACTCCAATTTTTTTTGGTTTTGACAATTTGAAATGCTCACTAAATGGATCTTCTCCATTCCATAGCCCAGAACTTTTAAAAGGAGACATATAAATAATTCGATGCGCTTGAGTCATAGAGATTATTTCTTGAAAATATTTATTTGAAGAAAAATAGCTTTGCGCTTCATCTTTTGATGACCATGTCTGTAGCAAGGCGTAGGTTGAAAAATCAGGATACATACTAAAACCAGGGCTGCTTCCAGTTCCTAGCATCTTAAAAAAATGAAGACCCTTAATATTCAAAAAATGGGGTCTGTGTAAGCCCATTTGTTTAAATGCCCACCATTTATTTTTATTATAATTAAATAAAGTTAGAGTAGTCATTTATCGTAAAAAGCTCTAAAAGTCTCTTATCCATTTTGTAATATTTTCTCCCATTGAGATATACAAAATAGTTGAATAAAACATGGCTAAAATAAGGAGAAAAAAAGGAGTGATTCTAAATTCATATGAGTACCCTTTTTGATGCATTCTGTCGTACCAAAAACGAAAAATATTTATAGATAAATATGAAAGACCAATGCTAAAAAGAAAAAAACCAACTATAATCAGTTGATCTATGCCATCCAAATGATACAGCCATTTTGCAAACCTCACATGTAGTCCGATAGCATAGCAGCGCCAAAAACTCCAGCAGAATCGCCCAATTTATTTTTTAAAATAGGTGTGCGCACAATCTTACTGAATGTTTCTTTATATACAGAGTCTTTGCCCTCTGTATATAGAAAATCTATCTTAGATAATCCACCACCCAAAACTATGGCATGGGGGTCAAGAATATCAATAACGTTTGCGAGTCCTCTGCCAAAATTCTTTAAAAAATTTGCTTTCCATTCAGGGTGCTTTTCATGCATCCCGGTATCAATAATGTCCGTAACTCTATGCTTTTCACCGGTTAGCTCATACCACTCTTTCTCAAGAGCGGTTCCAGAAATATATGCCTCAAGACACCCTCTATTACCGCAATAGCATTCACGACCGTCTGGGTGCAAACAATGATGTCCCCATTCTCCCGCAATTCTGTTAGCTCCACGGTGAATATTTTTAAGCATGGTAACGCCACCGCCGCATCCAGTTCCAAGTATCACGCCAAAAACTACATTATATTTCTTACCGGCGCCTAAAGTCGCTTCAGCCAATGCAAAGCAGTTTGCATCGTTTTCCATTAGAACAGGTATCCCTAATTGAGACTCCATATCCTTTTGAATTGGCTTTCCAATCAAACAAACCGTATTGCTGTTTTTTAATAAGCCGGTTTCTGCTTCTATGGTCCCAGGTGTGCAAATCCCTATAGGTCCTTCAAACTCCTCGTAGCCAACAATCATTGATTTGGACAATGTAATTATTCTTTCAATGATTGCTTCATAGCCGTCATCTCTATTTGTTGGCACACGTTCTCTTTTTACAACTTGGAACTGTTCATCAATAATCACAGCTTCAATTTTTGTGCCACCAAGATCAATACCTAACCTGTAAGACATTTTGCTTTTGCGCTCTTAGTAAGTTAAGCCATATCCAAATTTATATAGGTGGTCATCGTTCGGATCTATTGGAAATTGATCCATACTCTTTGGCCAGCTAAATGAAAGTTTGCCGGTAGGTTTGTAGTCACCAAAGAGCACGTCTGCAACACCAGAGCCCTCTGTTCCAGGAAGCCATGCTGCAATGAAACCATCCCATTTATCTACTTCTTCAGTCACTATCATGGGTCTTCCTGAAAGCAATACAACAACAACCGGTACATCGTTTTCAGTAAACCTAGCAATAACATCACGATCTTCCTTATCAAGCTTAAGATCTGTACGATCGCCCATCATCTCTGCGTAGGGTTTTTCACCAATTACAACTACAGCAAGGTCTCCAGTATATCCTTTACCATCAGCACTATATTCAACAACTGTTCCCGGGTCAACACTCGATTTTATTGCATCTAAAATTGTTGTACCATCTGTTGTTTGACCCATTCCACCTTGCCAGCTTATTGTCCATCCACCAGATTGCATGCCTATGTCGTTTGCTCCTTTGCCCGCTACCACAATTGTTTTTCCAGACTTTGGAAGAGGTAGTACGTTATTATTATTTTTCAAAAGGACCATACTTTTTTTAACTGCTTCCCTTGCAATGTCTCTATGACTTTGAGAGCCAATATTAGAAAGCAGACTTTGGTCACTGAATGGTCTTTCAAACAATCCAGATTGTTTCTTTATGAGAAGGATTCTTTTTACTGCATCATCTACCCGTTCCATAGGTATAGACCCTTCCTCAACAGACTCCTTAAAGAGTTTTAGAAAATTTTGAAAAGACTCTTTACCGTCTCTTACTGCACCAGGCACCATAACCATGTCTATTCCTGCATTAATTGAAATAATTATATCAGATTTATAATCACCTGGTATATTTTCTATTGCAGCCCAATCTGAAACAACAAAACCTTCAAATCCCAGTTCATCTTTGAGCAAATCGGTTAACAGATATTTACTTGCATGACATCTCAAATCATTCCAACTGTTGTATGCAGCCATAAAAGTTGCAACACCTTCGTCAATTGCCTTTTTAAAAGGAGGTAAATGAACTCTTCTAAGCTCTTCCTCATCGATCTGTAGATCACCTTGATCAATTAAACTATTTATACCTGTACCGAATGCTACACCGCCATCACCAATAAAATGCTTCGCGCAGGCTAATACACCATTGGGATTATTGATTTCTGCAGATTGATATCCTCTAACTGCAGCACCACCAAGCTCCGAAACCAGTTCAGTGTTTTCAGAAAACCCTTCATAGGTTCTTCCCCAGCGAAAATCATCTGGAACTGCGAGGCACGGTGCAAAATCCCAGTCTATTCCTGTGGCTGCAACCTCAAGAGCTGTAGCTCGTGCAACAGCCTCTACGATTTGTGGATCACGTGTAGCCCCCAAACCAATGTTATGGGGAAAAATTGTAGCCCCAACAACATTGTTATGCCCATGCACAGCATCTATTCCATAAATAAGAGGTATTTTCAGTCTAGATTTCAACGCTTCTCTTTGATAGCTATCATACATATCCGCCCAGGCCTTTGGCTCATTAACCTCTGGAGTACTGCCTCCACCACTCAATAAGGATCCAAGTCCGTATTTGGATATATCTGAAATATCGCTCAAAAATTGACGATCAACCTGCGTCATTTGCCCCAGCTTCTCTTCAAGCGTCATTCTCGCCATCAATGAATCGACAAATGCCATGTCCGAAGCCAGCTCTTTGCTTTTAGTGTCAGAGCACCCAAAAAACGAAAGAAGAAATATTGGGATTATCGATGATTTAAGTATGTTTATCATTTTTACCTCTTTTATCTGTGTCTCTCACAACCAATTCAACGGGAATTAGTGTTTTCTTAGCAGATGCACCTATTTGAACCTGACCTTTGATCATCCGCATTAGATAATCAAGCGCCTCAGATGATAATTGATCTACGTTTGTGTTGATTGTTGTGAGTTTTGGAAAGAAAATTTTACTAAATAATATGTTATCATATCCAATAATAAAATAATCACCTGGTATCTTTACCTTTTTTTCAAGAGCAGCATGAATGAAGCCAACTGCCATTTGATCATTGCTAGCAAATATCCCAACTTCTGATATTTCTTTATTATTGATATCATGAAATGCTTTTTCACCAGATTCGAAAGAATAATCTCCGCGATAATCCCAGTCTATTTTTTTACCCTCTTTTTCAATGGTATCTTTAAAGCCATTTTTGCGTAATTCTGCTTCCCATTTTTCAGGAGGCCCATGTATGACTCCAAATCTTTTACAGCCAGATTCAATGAGCTGTTTAGCAGCAAGCACCCCTCCTTGATATGAATCAAAAGTAAATGTATCAAATACTGGCTCGAAAACTGGTGCAATTGATATAATGGGGTACCCTGCCAATGAATTTTTAATTATTCGGTATCCATAAGAATCTAGTGTTGGTAAAAAAAGTATAAAACCATCGTGATTTTGTGAAAGGTATAAAAGCTGCTCCTTAATTGATTTATTATATCGAAGAGAGTGTATTGTTAGGCAGTGTCCTTCCTTTGCACAAATTCGGTCAAAACTTGCGTAAAGATAGGCATAAAATTCTTCTGAGAAGTGCTGCGTTATCAACGCAATATCGAGTATCCTGTTAGATGATGGTGACGCATCCCGATACTTACTGTAGCCAATTTCTCGAGCAGCAGATAATATTTCTTTTGCACTTTGTGAGTCACCACTTATTTTGTTTGCAAGCACCCTTGAAACTGTTGAAAGCGAATAACCCGTCAAGCTTGATATGTCTTTTAATCCTGAAGCCATTTTGATTGGGAAAATTCTTAATCGATATTATGCAAAAAATTTGCACTTTGAAAGAATGTTATTTGCGTAATTTATAATTATTTAATACTTTATGGAGCTATTTCAGCAGACTAAATTATTTGAGAGAGGTTTAACATGCAAAAAACGATAACGTTTTTCTTTTCAAGTTTATTATTACTATCTACAGCATTTTCACAGGTAGTAATCAATGAGATTATGTTTAATCCATACTACGAGACTACACCAGGTGATGTGAGTACGTACAGTACTGATGACGATGGTGAGTTTGTAGAATTATTTAATGCTGGGCAATCCGATGTTGATATGTCTGGCTATCAATTTGTACAAGGATTTGACTTTACATTTCCAAGTGGAACAACAATTGGGGCTGGTAAGTATCTTGTTGTTGCAAGAAGTAAAGAAAGATTTAAAGCTGATCACGGTACTGATGCTGACTTAGAATGGGGACCTGGTTCAGGAAATGGAGCTTTATCAAATAGCGGTGAAGACATTGTGATTGTAACTGCTTCCGGAGACACGGTTGACATTGTTGATTATGATGATGAGGGTGATTGGGGTGCAAAATCATCTGGATCTCCCCCAACTGCAGCTGCAGCTAGCGCTGATGGCCTTGGACCATCATTGGAATTAACAGATTTTGCTGCGGATAATTCCTTACCAGCGAGCTGGGGAATTGTAACTGGGAAAAAAGGTACTCCTGGCGCTGTGAATGGCAATTTTAGTGGAACAGCATGGACATCAACTGGCGGCGGCGGATCAACTGGCGGCGGCGGCGGATCAACAGCTGGAACCGGACCTGTTCGTACTCACGCTGCTGGAACTTGGACAGGAGACACGACTCCAAAAATTAATATGTTTAATGCTGCGTCAACTGACACAAATTATTGGCAATATTTTGAATGGGGTGTAGCGGGAAGTGGAGCGGTGAATGACTCATTTCCTGGTCATTATGAGGTAAATGAGGGTGCAGGCACAGATACTGGATATGTTAATGTTTCGTATTCAACCGATATAAAAAATGAGGGCTCTGGATCTATGAAGCTAGATGTTGCTGTTCATGGTACTGAAGGTTGGGGCGGCTATGCTAAACTACAACACATGCATCCTGATACTGCTAACGGTTTCTATGACTGGTCAAAGTATGATACGGTCTCTTTCCAATATTATATGCCAGAAGCAGCGAGCCATGATCAAGTGATAGAAATACGTTTTAACGTTATTGAGTACAGTAACGTTGCTAACCCATCATATATTCCAGCTGACGGTGATGGTGGAGCTACTCTAGGGGAATATTACTACTCGTTCACAGCTCCACGATTAGGCGCTGCGATGTCTGGTTGGGCAACCGTCGATATTCCACTTGTTGAAGATCCAAACAATTGGGATAACAAAAACGGATTTAATAGAACCGGTTGGGCAGGCATTTCTGGTAATACAACATTTGATACAGATAGAATCAAAGGGTATGCGTTTGAGTTTTCTGGAAACGCAACCGATCGATCTGTTGCGACCGCAACTGTTTATTTCGATAATATGACCCTCAAAGGTAGAAAAACGCAACCTTACGTTTATTTCAACGGTAAGGCATCGCCAGCTGACTTAGGCAATCCATTTGGATGGGGAGCTGGATCCGCTTCTACTTTAGAAGTAGTGAATGGAGCTGGAACATCTTCTGAGACGAATGCACTTAAATGGACCATGGGCGGTGACGGGTGGAGTGTTACCGGTGCCGGTTGGAATATCGATCCAAACCATGACATGAGCTATGAATGGATGAAAGACAGTATCCAATTTAAATACAAGACCGCTAAATTTTCTGGTAACAATATTCGTCTTCAGTACGAAGCTGGTAGCGGTAAACTTGTAAAAGAAGTTGATATTACAGCAGACGATAAATGGCACCATGTTAAACTAGCCTTAAAGGATTTTGTTTATGGTGACAACACAACTTCAGGTTTTGATACCACAAAGGTTAAGGTGTTTCAATTCATTGCTCAGGGCTCAGGTTACGAAGGCGAAACAATGATGATAACAGAGGCATGGACTGGTAAACCTTCCTTTGATTTTGTATCACCAGCAGTTGCTGGAAATGTTGATGCTATTCCTGGGAGTTATACCAATGCTGTGGTATGGGATGATGTAACTGGAGAATTTGGTGAAACATACGACGTTTATGCAAGTCGCACTCCTTTCAGTACTGCTAGTGCTGACTCATTAGTTGGCGCTGATGTTGTTGCCCTGAGTGTTGCTGAAGGCACACAAGAGGCATATCACGACCTTACAATGCCCTTATCAGATCGCAACACAAAATGGTACTATGCTGTAGTTGCTACGGATGCTGCAGGAAATAAAAGTAAAGTTGCTGCAATGACCTCCTCGGTTAGTAATATGGCTCGCGGTATTCCTACGATTGCAGTTGCTGCTCCTTCCAGCTTCAAGGCTGATGGAGATATTGCAGAGTGGGTAAGTAGCGGTATACATCCAATTGAAATGGGAGTTTCAATGAATTCCATGGGTACTCCAAAAGTTATCAACACTATTGATAATGATGATGATGCTTTTGTTAAGCTTTATTTAGCTGTTGATGCTGATAGTCTATACATAGCAGCTGATGTTACGGATGATGTTTTCAACTTAGACAAAACCGGGACATGGTTTGAGCAGGATGCTTTGGAAGTATTCATAGGTTTATATGATCAAAGAGGCGCAAAACATGGTGGTGCTCAGCGAGGAGCTGAACCAGACTATAAATTCGTTTTCTTTGGTGATAGCGCTTTTGTAGAGTTTGGAACCACAACTGGATTAAGCCATCAAAGCTATGTAACATACGCTACATCAGCAGTAAATGGGTCTCCAAATGCTGCTTTTGAATTCAGCATTGACCTTGACTCACTGGCTAAAATCAATACAGACTCTGTGTTTGTTGCGAAAGAAGGTATGCGAATACCAATTGAGCCTACATGGCACGATAATGACGGTGCTTATGAAGGTAACCTTGTAATGTCAAAGAATAACAATGACAATGCTTGGCAAACACCTGGCGTTTGGTCGCATACATACATTGGAAAATACGATGGTAATGTCTTAAGTACAGAAGAGGACATTGTTGCTTCGACCTTTGCTTTAGAAAGAAACTATCCTAATCCATTTAACCCAACTACGACAATTCAGTATTCGTTGGGATTAGCTGGGCCAACTAAGCTTATGATTTATGACGTACTTGGCCGCGAACTGGTTAAGCTAGTTGATGAGTACAGACCTGCAGGAGTCCATAAAGTAACATGGAACGCATCCAACATGCCTTCTGGTGTATACTTCTACAGACTTGAGTCAGCGAACTTTACTCGTACTCAAAAAATGATACTGATGAAGTAGGGTTTACCTATTAACTTATAAAAATAGGGGCGAGGAACTCGCCCCTATTTTTTTCGTTAAAACTAATAATACTAAAAACCAAGTCAACAATGAAATCTAAATTACTCTTCTTAAGTCTATTTTTTGTAATATCGCTTCAGTCTCAAACTACGGGTAAAATTTCTGGTAGCATAATAGACGCTGACACTAATGACCCTTTAATTGCTGCAAATGTAATTGTTAGAGATACCAATCTCGGAGCAGCAACTGATGTTGAAGGCTATTACTCTATTGTGAACATTAAACCTGGACTGTATACACTCGTTGTTGATATGATAGGTTACAAACAGCTTGTTTTGGAAAATGTAAGAGTTTCTGTTAATAGAACTACTACGATTGATGCATCTCTATCGCCAACCGTTATTCAAGGTGAAACCGTAGTTGTTGAAGTTGATGCCATTACGACAAAGAAAGATCAAACGTCGACTATTAAAAATATATCAACAGATCAGATAGAAAAGCTTGCCGTTGAAGATCTTGGTGCGATTGTTGGTATGCAGGCGGGTGTTGTAGAAGGTCACTTTAGAGGTGGAAGAAGAACTGAGGTTACCTATCTTGTTGATGGAATACAGATCGATGAAGTTTTTGGCGGTTCATCTTCTATGCTTAGTATTGAGCCAGATGTTATCCAGGATCTCGAGGTAATAACCGGAACATTTAACGCGGAATACGGAAATGCTATGAGCGGGGTTGTAAACGCCGTTACGAAAGATGGTTCTAATAAATTTAGCGGTTCGTTCTCTACTGGATTTAGTGAATATATCACAGGTAATTCCAATATATTCATAGGATTAGACAAGTTTATTTTCAACAGAAATCAAGATTATAAATTTCAATTAAGTGGACCTGTTCTAAAAGATAGGGTATTCTTCTTTTTTAACGTTCGAGATCAAAACAACAGAAACCATTTAAATGGAATTCGCAGATTCAATGTGACAGACATAAGCAATTACTACAGCGACAACCCCCTATTATGGTTTACCCAAAATACCGGAGATTCTAGTTACGTAAGTATGAATAGGTGGTCTGGAAGCAGTATTCTTGGCAAACTTTCCTTTCAAGCAATTGACGGCGTTAGATTCTCTACGCTTTATTCCACCGATCTTGATGAGGGATATGGATACGACCACGGATTTAAATATAATCCGGATGGTATGGCCGCTGGGCATGGCAAAACCGATTTCTTTTCTTTTCAATGGAATCATCTCCTATCAAAAAATTTATTTTATGACTTAAAACTTTCTACCACAAAAAACTATTCGGGTGGATACTTGTATAAAGACCCTCTCGATAGTAATTATGTGCATGATAGATATCTTGAAAACTTTGGTCCAGGCTTTTTCACTGGTGGTCAACAAAAATATCATGACGAACGAACTGTGAATAGTTCAAATGCAAAATTTGACCTAAACTGGATTGTAAATAAAAATCATAACATTAAAACCGGTCTTAATTTTACCAACTACAAAATCGATAATGCTTGGCATGAGATTCGAAATAAATATTTTGGTACTGCAGAAGAAGCAGACTTATACGAGCCTAACATATTGGGTGATTCAACCTTATATGCTGACGTCTACAAGGTTGATCCTATCGAAATGTCTGCCTTTATTCAGGACAAAATGGAATTTGATGAAATGGTCATTAATATTGGTTTAAGGTACGATAACTTTAATCCGAATTCCCCTGTTCCATCGGATCGGCGAAATCCAGCAAACCAGTTGTCGCTTCCGGATAGCATGACCTCAAGCTACCCAAAAGCAAAAGCCCAAACTCAGATAAGTCCAAGATTTGGTCTAGCCTACCAGCTTGGGGACGCCGCAGTTCTCCATTTTAGCTATGGTCACTTTTTTCAAATGCCTCCAATGTATTCTCTTTTTCAAAATCATTCGTTTTTAATTGCTCCGAATGACTACTCAACGGTCATGGGCAATGCCGAATTAAAAGCCGAAAAGACGGTAACCTATGAGATTGGCTTATGGCAACAGCTCTTTCCAGGTGCTGGCTTAGAGGTCTCATTATTCTACCGCGATATTTATAATTTATTAAGTACCAGAATTTTTAGCACATACAATCAAATTGAATATGGATTATACAGCAACAAAGATTATGGAAATGCTAGAGGGCTTGAAATAAAATTTGATCTGGCAACTGGACCCATTTCTGCATGGTTAAATTATACATTACAATACACCAGAGGCAATGCAGATAACCCGCAGCAAACTTTCTCACGCTCAGGAGCTAGCATGGATCCGGTTAATAGGCTCATACCAATGAGCTGGGATCAAAGACACACATTTAATGCCACTGTTGCTTACAATACCGCAAATTATGGAGCATCTGTTACAGGGTACTATAACTCTGGATCACCATATACATTCTCCCCCATTGAAGAGAGTAGGCTTTCAAGAATTAATCTTTATCCAAACAATGATTATCGCCCTGCGAAATATCATGCCGACCTTGTGGCATATTATAATCTGCCCGTATACAAAGATTACAAAGTTAATTTGCGCTTAGCAGTTTACAATCTCTTTGATAGATTAAATGAGAATTCGGTAAATGATGGCACTGGTAGAGCGTACACGGCCGTTATTAAAGAAACGGATTTAGCAGGACACAGAAGTGATTTTAATGAGTATGAAGACAGAGTGCAAAATCCATCAATGTTTTCAACCCCACGCATGGTCAAGCTATCTATGGGGGTTAATTTTTAGATGTCCAAATATTTATATGTATTCTTAATCACCCTTCCTTTAGTTCTTGCTCAAAGTAAAAAGTATGAAGGACCTGAAGATCCAGCAGGGGATATTGCTGCAGAGCGCGAAGGCTACATGACAGGAAACAGAGTATTTCTATATTTTCGCAATACCACTGAACTATCTGATTGGCCAAAATCAAATGTATCTCGGTGGCCCAATAACTTAAACGGTCTAAAAATGGTTGATGGAATTGGTTTATTGGTGGGGGCAAAAGTTTATATTAAAGATGACCCAACTACTCGAATAGATAGCACAGTTGTAACTGATAAAGCAACAATTGAAAGCGGCGATGGTCTTCATGAGCTGTATTATCTCCAAACCAGTTATCGCGAGGAGATGGATGTGAATCCTGCAGGTACATTTGAATACGGATTTTACCCCGCGTTCGGATATTTTAATGAAACTGGTGAGTATCCAGCAATGAGTAATAGGCCTAGTTCATGGCCTTCGAATGGTTGGCCATCAGTCGGTCGTGAAACAAAGTGGCCTGGAGAATGGGATGGTAGATTCGGCCGTGGAGTCATTTATGCCGATATGGAAACATATTTTGTAGTTAACGATGCACAGGATCAGGAATACCTTGAATTACCAGATCGAGTCCGATACTATCCGAGAAAAGGAAAAGCGATTGGCGATATTAATGAAGAGGTAACAATTGGTTCTGGAAATCCATGGGGTGGGCTCGGATTGCGTGTTGAGGCGCGCGGTTTTCAATGGAACAACCCTCAAGCTCGAGATGCGATTTTTTGGGAATATAATATTGCAAACATATCTGACTACGACTTAACAGAAGTTGCCTTTGGATATTGGGTTGATAACGCTATAGGTGATGATGGAAGTGATGAATTAGCATATTTTGACACAGATTTAGATATGTCCTATTCATGGGATATCAATGGAATAGGTAAAGGTGGTCTTCCTACTGGAACAATGGGGTTTGCCTATTTAGAGAGTCCCGGTGTTCCCTACGATAATATAGATAATGATAAAGATGGTCTGTTGAACGAAAAGAGAGATAACGTGGCTGTCAATAAAATTGGACCCACAGATGGAATTCACAACCTGCAGGATTTTCTATCATTTTACCGTTTAACAGAAGACGATCTGAAAGAGCACTGGGATGCTGATGAAGATCAAGATTGGGAAGATGGTGAGGATTTAAATAATGATGGAATTTATTCTGAGTCTGAATTTTTTGGAGACGACATTGGGCTAGATGGTGTTGCGCCAGGAGAGCTCAATTATACTGGACCTGATCAAGGTGAAGGCAATCATCGACCTGATTTTGTTGAGGGTGTTGGATGCGAACCAAACTTTGCAGAAACGGATGTTTCAGAGTCCGATATGATTGGACTGACTTCATTTCGTCTATTTCCTGTTCCAAGTCACTCACAATCCAATCAAACCTGGTGGTTTAAAAATGATCAAGCTATGTGGAATTTGATTGGAGAAAATGTACTAGAAGAATACATTGAAAATATTTCAAATTTAATTGAAATATTTGCATCAGGCCCTTTCCCGCTATACCGTGGAAGATCTGAAAGAATTTCAATGGCGGAACTCCACTCTTTTGACCCACTTGAAGGACTAAATTCATCTAGTCATACTGCCCCCTCCCTTTATCAGCTAAAAAAGATTGTTCAGGTAATCTATGAGAAAGACTACAGGTTTGCTCAACCACCAAAAATGCCTACGCTTACCGCTACACCTGCTGATGGAAAAGTTATTCTAACCTGGGACAACATATCAGATACAAAAACCCGTGACCCGTTCTTAGGTAATGTAAATGACTTTGAGGGATATAAACTATTTAGGGCAACAGATAAATATTTTTCCGATGCTGAGGTAATTACGGATGGTTATGGAACACCAACTTTTATGAAGCCTATTTTTCAATGCGATCTAAAAGATGGAAAACTTGGCTTTACAGATTTTGGACTAATAAATGGCGCGGCATATAACCTGGGAACTGATAACGGAATATCGCATGTATTTGTTGATAACACCGTAATCAATGGACGTACATACTATTATGGTTTAGTGGCGTATGATTATGGCGCTCCAAATATTGGACCTGGAATTGCCCCATCTGAAAATAATGTTGTAGTAGAACTTAATGAAGCTGAGGAAGTTAGATCCATCGGGAAAAATGTTGCTATTGTTACACCTACTAAACCTGCAGCGGGATATCAATCACCAGATTTAACGATCAATGAAGACAACCTAAGCGGTGGGGGTATGATTGAGCCGGCTATCTTAGCTCAAGCGAGTATAGTTCCAAAAAATCAATATACAGTAAAATTTGATATAGATACAGTAGCTCAACTGCCTTCGTATGAGCATGGATTATTATATACCACCAATGAGATAAGTGTTGTGAACACAGCATCATCCGAGATAATATATACTGAAAATCCTCAAAAATTTGTAGGAAGTAATTTACTATATCTTGATTCTTTAAATGTATGGACTTTAAACCCTGATATTATAGTTCAGACGGATGTATTTGACGGAATTCAGTTAAGCGTTGATCAGCCATTTACTGAACCCTCTTATGATTATGCTAATTCAGGCTGGGTGAAAGGTAATGGAATAATGCGAATTTTTCCAACCCCAAGAGAGTCAATGTACATGCCATGGGACTATGATATTATTTTTACTTCGAATCCCGATCGCTACACAACGGTAGCAACTTCAAAATTAAATATTAGAGACGAAACGGATTCTAGAATCGCAAGTAACCAAATCTTAATCGGTCAAAATTTTAGTTTTTATGTAAAAAACAATACTATACAAAACGATGACGGTTCTTACGTAATTATGGATATGGTGGTTGATGATTTAAATAAAAATGGTCAATTTGATAAATTCGAAGACAGAATCATTGTTGGTGGAACAAGCAGCGATAAAAAATGGGGTGGTACCGTATTTGTTATTGATTTTTCTTTAGCTTCTGAAGCTACTTTTCCAAGAAGCGATGATGTGTTTCGGGTAAAGTTTCTTAGGCCTTTTTGGAAGACAGATAGTTTTTCATTTACCGTTAACTCGTATGATGAGATAAATACAGACTCTTTAAAAAATACGATGAAGGATATACGCGTAGTCCCTAATCCGTATGTTGCAACTAATGTTATGGAACCCTCAGTTTCTAATGAATTTTTAAACCAGCGAAGACGCTTATTGTTTACCAATATACCCTCAGAGGCAACAATTAAAATTTTTACCGTTAGCGGAATCTTAGTTGATGTTATTTCAGTAAATAATTCACCTCAAGATGGCACGATACATTGGGATATGCTGACCAGAGAAGGGCTAGAAATAGCCGCTGGAATGTATTTGTATCATGTAGAATCAATTGTTACAGGTGACAAAAAACTTGGAAAGTTTGCGGTAATTAAATGATCAGAATAATTTTACTGACTCTTTCAATTGTAACGACGATGGGTTTTTCTCAAACCATTAACCGCTATGGATCTACTGCGGCAAATTTTTTGGAGATTGGTGCAGGAAGCGGTACTACTGCTATGGGAGATGCTGGAGTTACATTTGCTGAAGGTCCAACAGCTGCTTATTGGAACCCTGCTGCGGTTGCATTTATCCAAAGAAATGAAAATGCCTTTATGATTCAGCCATGGGTCTTGGACATTAATATGATGTACGTCGGCTCAACTATTCATGTAAATAGAGTAGGAACTTTTGCTTTAAGTCTAACGCATATGGGATACGGTGATATGGAAGTAACATCCATGACCCAGCAAGAAGGCACTGGTGAAAATTTTTCTGCAAACGAATATAGCGCTGGCATAACGTATTCAAGGAAAATTGTTAAATGGTTTTCTTTTGGAGCAACAGCTAAAGTTATTTCATCTAAAATATGGCATTCAACTGCAAGTGCTTTCGCGCTTGATGTCGGAGCGATAGTTAGTACTGAATTTTTCTCACCAACAGACAAAAAAGAAGATGGTATGCGCATAGGCATGAGTATTTCAAATTATGGTACCCGAATGAAATATGATGGAATTGATTTATTGAACCCTATAGATATTGCACCTTATGAAGATGGAAATTTTGCTGACGTTCCTGGGCAGTTCAGACCTCAAGGTTGGGAGCTTCCTTTATTGTTTAGAATTGGGATTGGTATAAAACCAGTCTATACAGATTTACATCGTTTGATTCTTGCAATTGACGCTGTTCACCCAAATAATAATTCTGAGTTCGTTAATGTTGGTGCTCAGTATGAACTTAGAATGGCGGGACAAGGTAGTTTGTATCTTAGGTCAGGCTACAAGTCTCTGTTTATGACTGATTCCGAATATGGTCTTACTTTTGGTGGAGGATTAAAAATAAATTTGATGAATAATCAAGTTGTCCAGTTAGACTATTCTAGGCGAACTGCTGGTCTTTTAGGCGACTTAAGTTCTTACACTATTAGTGTTGGATTTTAACTTCTCTCCCTTGCCGCTTAAACGCTTCTTTTTATTTATATTTCTTATTTCAGCTTGCACAAATGATGATGCGCAACAACCTATAAATGATATTTTGGCAAAAGTAGGAGATCGGATAATTACATCTAAGGATTTTCTTCAACGCGCAGAGTATACTATACGACCAATCTACTGTAAGGGTGATTTGTATCAGCATAAAAAGATCATTTTGAACAATCTTATCGCAGAAAAACTATTAGCTTTAGAAATTGAAAAATCTGGGCTTGAGACAATTAACGTTGGTGCTGCAGCGTTTCTAAAGGGACGTAAAGAACAATCAATGAGACAACTTTTGTATTTCAAAGAAGGATATTCTAAATCGGTCATTTATGATAAAGAAAAAACACATTATTTTAAAATGGCTGGAAGAGTATATGATATTAGCCACTTTTCGTTTCCTAGCGGAGCTTTTTTAGATTCCATAAATAGCGCGCTGAAAGCAAATATCCCTTTTGAAGATATTTATACCTCAAATTTTGACGATAACATTCCTACTCGCTCTGTTAAATGGCAAGACCCAAATCATCCTATTATAGATGATATATTATTCAACCAACCCGTTTCAAAAAATCAAATAATTGGACCCTTAATGATGGATGATGGATCCTATGTTATCGCGAAAATCAATGGCTGGACAGATCAAATGGCAATGACGGATAAGGCAATCCAAGAGCGCAGCACAGACGTTATAAATACCCTTAAAGAAAGAAAGGGTATTGAGTTATACAAAAAATTCATCGCTGAAGTAATGAAGGGTCAAGAAATTAAATTTAACCTTGAAGTTCTAGTTCCTTATGCTGATGCAATAAGTGAGAGATATTTTAGATCAAAAGAGGAGAAAGAGTCGGCTATTTCTAACGCACTCTTCAATAGTGGAGAATTCTTAACGCTTGAAGATATAAAACCTGTTAGTGATGATTTTTCTAACCTTCCACTTTTTAGCTTGAACGGTAAAGAATGGAAAATTAGAGATTTTGAAAAACAAATAATGTCTCATCCCCTAGTTTTCAGAAAGAAAAAAATGAACGCTGCTGAATTTTCTGAACAATTCAGGCTAGCTATTATTGATTTTATTCAAGATAAATTTTTAACAGAAAAAGCTTATAGTATGTCATTGGATAAGTCATTTGAAGTTACCCAAAGTGCCAGCATTTGGAAGGATAGTTTTCTTGCTTATCAATCCTCCCTTTTATTTGATCAAAGTGCAACTAGTGATAATCGTCATATTAAAATGAAGCCAATTATTGATAAATTACAGGATGAATATGATAATAGTATTTTTATAAATACAGATTTGTTTGAGAAAATTAAAATTTCAAAAGTTGATATGTTTGTAACCCAAAACAATGTTCCATACCCTGTTGTTGTGCCAAACTTTCCGTCTTATACAGATGATAGTTACCTTAACTATGGCTCTAAGCTTGATATGGATTAAAATAAAGAAACTAACTAACATGTCTTCGGATAAATCATTAAAATACTTTTTCGTAATATATTTTTTGACAAACTTTATTGTGAGTCAAAAATATTTTGGTGGAGAGCTACGGACAAAAGAATCATATCTCTATGGTAGATTTGAAGCTAGATTGAAATCTGCGCAAGGTGACGGGCTCGTATCGTCTTTTTTTACGTATCAGGATGAATTAATTAATGGCGCACATATATGGAATGAGATCGATATTGAGGTATTAGGTAGGTGGGATAACATTGTCAATATGAACACAATAACCCCAGGCCAATCAAGCCACTTAAGAGAAAGCTTTATTAACAATCTGAATGCTCATAGTGAATTTCATGATTATGCATTTGAATGGACTCCAAACTACGTCGCATGGTTTATTGATGGAAAAGAGTTCTACAGGCAAGATCTTCCAATTCACAACTATATTTCAACTCTTAGGTATCCTCAAAAAATAATGATGAATTTATGGGTGCCCGTTTATGAGGATTGGGTTGGAAAATGGAATGAAGAAATTATCCCACGATTCGCGTATTATGATAACGTAGCGTATTATGAATATACTCCTGGAACTGGTTCGTATGGATCAGGGAATAATTTTACATTAAAATGGAAAGATGACTTTGATTCTTTTAATTCGGATAGATGGGAAAAAGCGACCCATACCTTTTCGGGAAACAGAGTAAAATTTCAACCTGAGAATGTCATTTTCAAAGATGGTAAAATGATCCTTTGCTTAACTTATGGCAATGCATTTGGATATCAGGATAAAATTGAACCAAAAGCTCTATACGGATACAAAAGAGATAATAAGGTTACAATACGATTTTCAGAAGAGCTTGATTCAACATCAATAATGAATAAGCAAAATTACCGAATAAATAATGTACAGATTGCCGAAATAGATCTAAACTATGATTTAAGAACAATTGATCTTTCAACTGTAGGAATGGCAGACAATAAAACCCACCGCATTTCTCTATCTGGAATAAATGACCTCTTTGGGAATACAATTAACGGTCAAATACTAATTATTTCTAACACAAAATCCGTTAACCTTCCATTAAAAGTAAACGTTGGGGGAGAAAGCTCAGACGGGTTCTTGGCAGATAAGTTTTGGTGGTACGAATACGAAGATTACGGTCATTTAAACGGGAATCATCAAAGAGTTGATAATGTAAATATTAAAAATACATCTTTAGATAGGATTTATTCATCTTCAGCTGAGCGTATTGCAGTCTATAAAGTGCGTATTGATCCGGGCGTTTACGATATTACCTTGATGTTCTCTGATAATCACTATTCCCCAAATCAACGATCATTTGATATTCTAGTTGAAGGTGATTTAAAAATAACAAACTTAGACGTATCTCAAGAGGTTGGAAAACATAGCGCGCTAGAAAAGAAAATAAAATATGTTCCTGTAACGGACGGAGTTTTAGATATTCATTTTGACTTGAACTTATACGGACAGGGTTATGCAGCAGCTGGACCATTTCTTAATGGACTAATGATTAATAAAACTTCTGGCTTAGACACCAAAAGCGATAGAAATAAGCCATCAATTTTTAAATTAGGTAAAGCGTTTCCAAATCCATTCAATAATAACCTTACAATACCCATTGCAGCAGAGACCGGCCAGAGTTTAACTATTGACATCATAGATATTTTGGGAAAACAGGTCGAATTATTAGTCGCCAATCGAACAATTAAAGGTAAATTCTCATTACAGTGGAATGCAACAAATACCCCAACAGGTACCTACTTCATTCGAGCGGCAAGTGATCAGCATATTCAAATCCAAAAAATATCGTTAGTAAAATGAAAAGATTTATATTACTTATCATTGCTACGTTAGTTGCATGTGAAGATTCTAAGAAAAAAGTCGAAACACCTGCTGGTAACGAATGGGACCTAGAGGGCTGGGAGCTTATATGGAACGATGAGTTCAAAAATCCAGAATTGAATTTAGATAAATGGTCCTATGAAATAGGTGGACATGGATGGGGAAATAATGAGTTGCAATTTTATACGGATAACGATTCAACAGCATTTATCGAAGATGGCAACTTGGTACTCCGTGCAAAAGTAGTTCCTCAAGGAACGGGCTCTCCGAATAATCTAAGGTATTTTACCTCAGCTCGTCTACGTACGTCCGGAAAAGGGGATTGGCGTTATGGAAGAATAGAGGTCAAAGCAAAATTAGCGCTGGGTCAAGGTATTTGGCCAGCGATTTGGATGTTGCCAACTGATTGGATGTACGGCGGTTGGCCTCAAAGCGGAGAGATTGATATCATGGAGCATGTAGGTTATGACCCCGGTCATGTGCATGGCAGTATTCATACTGAGTCATATAATCATAAAATAAACACCCAAAAAGGCGGCTCATTAAAACTTGATAGTGTTGATACAGCGTTCTATGTCTATGCGATCGAATGGTTTGAAGACAGAATAGATTTTTTTATCAATGATGATAAGTATTATTCTTTTCAAAATGATAATAACAATAATTTTAAAACATGGCCTTTTAACCAAAGATTTCACCTTTTAATTAATATAGCTGTCGGGGGTGATTGGCCTGGAAGCCCTGATGAGACAACAAGTTTTCCTACCGAAATGAAAATAGATTATGTTAGAGTATATCAAAAGATCGAATTATAAATTATTTGTATCCATTGTTTTTCTAGCTTCAATTATAAATGCTCAGTATTTACACGTAGTTGGTAAAGACGTATTCGGCAATGATGGAAAAAAAATAATATTAAAAGGAATGGGTCTTGGTGGTTGGCTGGTTCCAGAGGGATATATGCTTGGTACGTGGGGTTCGCCAACTTCAATTCGGAACCGTATCGTTGAGCTTATTGGTGAAGACTCTACCAAAATTTTTTATGAAAAATTTGAAAAAAACTATGTTGCTGAGGAGGATATTGTCCAATTAGCTGAGTGGGGTTTTAATTCCGTTAGGCTACCATTCCATTATAAAACCCTTAGCCCAGTTTATGGCAGCTATGATGAAAAAGGTTTTACTATAATAGATAGTGTTCTTTCTTGGTGTAGTCGAAGCAATATTTATCTCATACTAGATATGCATGTTGCTCCAGGATCACAGAGTGGCGATGAAAATGCTGATGGCGATGAAGGAGCCAAATTATGGGATAGCGAAGAAAATCAGGAGTGGGCTGTAGATATTTGGGGTGAAATTGCACGCAGATATTCATCCGAAAGATGGATGGGTGGATACGATTTGCTTAATGAACCTGTCTTATTTAATGGAGGCAGGCAAGTTAGAAATCTGCAAAGAAGAATGAGAAACCGCATTCGAAAATATGATCTAAATCATACTTTATTCGTAAATGGGAATATGTGGTCACGGGCATTTGAGGGATTAGGTCCTGCTTTAGATGAAAATATGGTTTGGGCTTTCCATTATTATTCATGGATGGTATTTAATAGAGTAAATCAAAACACTATTCAGTATTTAATCAACTTTAGAAATCTAACCAACAGACCATTGTGGCTGGGCGAGGCTGGTGAAAACTCAAACGAGTGGTTTATGGAAGTAACAAATCTTATGGAAAAAAATGATATAGGATGGGCCTGGTGGAATTATAAAAAAATTGGCACAATTACAGGACCTGTATCATCACCCTCTGATTCAGTATATCAAGAAATTACTAGATATTGGAACGGTGACGGGGGTAAACCTTCTACTGAGACTGCTCAATTAGGACTCAATAATATGGTTGAAAACCTTAAGCTTGAAAACTGTGAGATCAAAAAAGGGGTCATTGCCTCGTTGTTAGATGATAACTACGGAATGAAAAACTTGCCATTTAAAGAATTGTTTATACCAGGTAAAATAGATATAGTTGACTATGATTTGGGTGCAAATGGATTGGCTTATTTTGATTTTGATTATATAGATAATAGACCCAATGGAGGAGGTCTCAAAACATGGAACAATGGATGGGCATATAGAAATGATGGAGTTGATATTCAAGTTTCAAGCGACTCAAAATTATCAAAATACCATGTAAGCCACACGGAATCAGGCGAGTTTTTAAAGTATACTATTAACGTATTAAAAAATGACACTTATGACTTTAGCATAATTTCTTCTTCAGAGCAAGCAGAGGCCTCAATCGCTTTGTATAATAAGCAAAATCAACTCATTATATCTGAAAAAAAATTACCAATAACACAAGATTATGATCTTTGGGTGGAGACGCCATTAGGTGAAGCTGAGCTTGAAAAAGGAATTAAGGAAATAAGGCTTTCCATAATTCGAGGAGGAGCTAACTTAAAGTTGCTAAAAATATCCTCAAACTCCTCAAGAAATGGAGAGATAATATTTTCTCATAAGGTTTATCCAAATCCAACATCAAGCACTTCAAATGTAGCATTTGAGTCTTTATCTGAAAATTATATCAAAGTAAGAGTTTATAATTTAAAAGGTCAATTGGTGTGGAGTGATAATGCAAGGGCATCCGTTGGAAACAATATTTACCAATTCAACTATATGGACAGATTTGGAAAAAAACTATCTAATGGTATCTATTTTCTAACGATAGATGATGGAAAAAAAATGATTAAAGAAAAAATTACTCTTGTTAAGTAAGGCTCGAATATCAGAATGAAATTTTACTTATTCCTAATTTTAAACACATTCGCTCTGTCTCAATCCCTTGTTATAAATGAAATCGTTTCAAGCAATAGCTCAATTTTCTATGATGAAGATGGCGACACTCCAGACTGGGTTGAAATTTATAATGCAAATACTAACGCTGTTAATTTAGGAGGATATGGATTAAGCGACGACATTTCTGAAAAATTTAAGTGGAAATTTCCTGATATTATCATTGAGCCAAACGAATATCTTTTGGTTTTAGCTTCTGATAAAGATAAAAATAATATTGTTACTGCATGGGATGGTGAAATTACAGTAGGAGACAATTGGAAATATTGGCCTGGTACAAGCGAACCGCCATCAAATTGGAATGCAATTAACTTTAATGCTGTAAATTGGAATGAAGGTCCAAGTGGATTTGGATACGGAGACAATGATGATAATACGATATTAAATCAAATTGTTTCTGTCTATATAAGGAAGTCGTTCACTGTAGAAAACGCTGAAGAAATCGGAAAAATACTTTTTCATCTAGACTACGATGACGGATATGTTGCCTACATCAATGGAAAAGAATTTTCTCGAAGTAATCTTGGTCCCGAAAATTCTGCAACTACATTTAATCAGACAGCTGCAGGTCTACATGAGGCTGAGATTTACCAGGGTGGATTTCCTGAAGAAATTATTGTTGATCCAAACCAGATTCCTTTTCAAAACGGACAAAATATTATAGCTATTGAAGTACATAATTTTTCAAATACTTCTTCCGATCTTTCATGCATTCCCTTTTTAACTATTGGCTACACTTCAACCTATGAAAGTATGCGTAAACCTGATGCGCGAATTAATTTGCCATCAACATATCTCCATACAAATTTTAAAATAAAGTCATCTGGGGAAAATATAGTTTTGTCAGATAATAACGGCGCTATAATTGACTCCATTTTTACGGGACCAATCCCTACAGACAAATCTAAAGGGAGGACACATCAAGGGCGAGACTGGAAGCTTTTTGATGTTCCGTCTCCAGGAAAGCCAAATCCTGAAACTGGTTACAACGGCTTTTTAACTTCTCCAGCTTTTTCGATTAAGTCTGGCTTTTTCGATAATCCACAAACAATTGCCCTTACACATAATAATGCTGATGCGAAAATTTATCTCACTTTCAATGGTTCTATTCCTAATGAAAACTCCTTTGTATACACAAGCCCTTTAACAGTTAGCTCCAATACTCCCATTAGAGCAAGGTCGATTCAAACCGGCTGGATGTCTTCCACTGTAGAGGCTGCAACTTATTTGTTTGGCGTGAAACCTGATATTCCCGTTATTACTTTAAATGCAGATCCAAAAGACCTGTTTGATTCCAATTCTGGTATCTATGCTTTAGGGTTATCAGCTTCTCCTAACTTTCCATACTTTGGAGCAAATTTTTGGCAAGATTGGGAAAAGCCTGCACAATTTGAAATTCTTGAAACGGATGGTCAAAGCTATAAAGCGAATGCTGGAATTAAAATTTTTGGAGGGTGGAGCAGAGGTAATGCACAAAAATCATTCTCTTTATTTGCCAGAAAAAAATACGGTGACAGCAAATTTGACTATCAAATTTTTCCTAATAGCGATGTTGAAGATTATGAGTCTTTTATTCTTAGAAATTCTGGTAATGATTGGGAGCAGACCATGCTCCGTGATGGCTATATTAATAGTGTAATTCAACTAACTGGAGTTGATTATCAGCAATATAGACCTGCAATTGGGTTTATTAATGGGGAATACTGGGGCATATACAATATGAGAGAAAAAATTAACGAACACTTTATTTCCTCTCATCATAATGTACCAACAGAAAACATTAATCTTTTAGCATATAACGGGGGATTTGAAGATAATATCGAATTAATACATGGATCAAAGAACGACTTTTTAGAGTTAATTCAGTATATATCAACTAATGATATTTCTAATTCTGAGGTTTATGAAATAGTTTCAGAGTGGATTGACATTGACGAGTATATTAAATATCAAATTATCCAAATTTTTGTTGACAACAGAGATTGGCCAGGAAATAATGTAAAACTTTGGAGAGATGAAAGAGAAGGCGGAAAATGGCGCTGGATTCTATATGATACTGATTATGGATTTGCATTTCCTAAATGGATGAGCGATCATGAACGATTTAACACCTTAGATTTTGCGCTTGAGACAAATGGCCCAGGATGGCCAAATCCACCATGGAGCACATTTTTATTTCGAAAACTTATGGAAAATGGTTCATTTAAAAATCAGTTTATTAACTCCTACAGCGACTATTTAAATACAATATTTTTACCAAAAAATCTAAATGACAAGCTCGAGAGTACAAAAAACGGTATTAGTAAATATATCAATCAGCATCACCAGCGATGGGGACAGGGTTACATCAATTGGAATTCAGAAATAGCAAGAATAAAGCAGTTTGCAGATTCAAGAACCTATTATGCAAAAAGACATATTAGAAGCACTTTTCAATTATCGAGACATGAACAAGTTAGCGTATCTGTAACCCCTATTGGCGCTGGGCAAGTGAAGCTAAATACTTTGGTGATCGACAACCAATGGTCAGGTGATTATTTCCCTGGAGCACCAATTTCTGTTACCGCAGTTCCAAGATCGGGCTATAAGTTTAAGGAATGGAAAGGTATTCCTGACTCATTAGCATCAATGAATGTAGATGTGGAAAACTTTACATCGTTTGAAGCGGTATTTGATACTGACTTGAGTACTGATGAAGAAAAATTAATCCCAACCTCATCAAAGCTTTTATCAGCATATCCAAATCCTTTTAATAATTCTGTTACAATACCATACAATATTCATACGAAAAGCAATGTGACTATAATTATTTCAAATGTGTTAGGCCAAAAAATATTATCATATCATTACCAAAATAAACCACCCGGTAATTACAAAATTTTGTGGAACGGAATTAATGATCGGAACGTATCTGTTTCAGGTGGTGTATATTTAGTCACGTTGAAAACAGACTCTTTCATTGACTATAAAAAAATAGTATTATTGAAATAGTAAAAATGCAAGTATCTAGCATAGCAAATAATTATTTACGATCAGTTACTGTAACAAAAGAATTTGATCTCCCAAAAGAAAAAATCTGGGAAACCATTTCTAAAGAGTCAAATCTTGAACTCTTCCACCCGTTTTGTAAAAAAAATCCAACGATCGCATGGGAAGAAAATCGTCACGAGGACGAAATTCATTATATTAGAGGTTTTATTCTAAAGAGAAAGTTTGTAGCATGGGAAAAAAATACAGGATATGATTTAGTTATTGGAAATCAAAAACACAAACAATCTTTTGTGTCCTGGAGAATAAATGAGAGGACTCCTGTAGGCTGCAGTCTCTCTATATCAGTATATCCTTATATTTTTAATATGAGATTAAAGTTTTATGATAGAATTCCTTTTGAATTGTATATAAGGCCCCAGCTATCTTCTTATCTTGATTCAGTTCTGGGTGGCCTTAAATGGCATATGGAAAATAACAAACCAACACCAAAAAATCACTTTGGTACACACAAGTGGTTCTCAAAATAAATACGGAGGGGTAAATGAAAATTTTTTACATCGTTTTAGCAATTATGGGAATAGTATTACCATACTGGGCAATGTTTTCGTCAATTTTAGTTGATCAATATACCGTAAGCCAATTTTTTTCCGCCTGGTTTGAGAATAATGCAGTAAGAATGATAGCAGCAGATCTTGGGGTAGCAGGCACTACTTTTTCTGCATATATTATTTATAGTTTTAAAATGGGAAGAGGACCGCACCCATTGAGATATTTTCTCATGATGTTTGGTGTTGGTTTATCGTTGGCTATGCCAATGTATTTTTTAAATAACTTAAAAATGAATACCAATTGAAAGACGTTGAACGTCTCTGAGCTTTCCAAATTCTGAATAAGAATAATCCAATTTTATTTGTGTAGATGAACCGGGCAATCTATAATTAAAACCAGATCCAAGGGTTAATCCTTCCTCAGTATCTTGCCTAAACAAAGTGCTAAAACCACCCCGTAAAAAAAACATATCTCTAGATGCAAACTCAAAACCTAGATTGACCCATTCAAGGTTATCATTTGGATGAAGTGCGTCAACTGCAAACGTAAGTCGAGTAAAATCGGTATTAATGATTTCACCAGATAAACCTACTCTAAAAATTAATGGTAAAGGAAACTTATCAGTTTCGTACATGGCGTTCACAAACTCAACATTTCCTTCATTTATGGGGTCTGGATCCACGCTAAACTTCTGGTTCCTGCCTGACATTTGCATATCTGATCCGTAGTTTGATAAACTAGCACCCAGTCTTATATTATTAAATGGTGTTATGAAAAGTGCGCCAAGGTCAGCAGCAACAGAATTTGCATTGGCATGCCAAATGCTTTGTCGTATATATTTAATATTTCCACCTAAAGAAAATTTATTTGTGAGTCTTCTGGCATAACTAATATTAAGAGCTAGGTCGTTCGCATCAAAATATTCTCCGGTTCCATTTGGTTTTTCAACAGTACGCACCACGTCTTCAGGGGTAGAAAGGCTGGTCATGCTGAAACCAATAATTCCGCTATTTCCTAAATTCAAACCAAAAGCAGCATAATTATATGTAATACCTGCAATCCAATCTGAACTTAGAAAAACTGCTTCCATTTTTCTAATGGATGTCATTCCAGCAGGATTCCAGTACATCGAAGAAATACCCCCTGACATAGCAGTAAAAGCATTTCCCATCGAAGCACCACGAGCATCAGCCCCAATTTTCAGAAATTGTGCTGACGTGGTTCCGGTTTTAGATATGCTTTCTGTATTATCTAACTGTGAGAAACAGATGCTAGAAATAAAGAGGATATACAAAGTAATCTGTTTCATTTTATTACCGCAATTCTCCCAATTTTCTCACCTAAGTTTCCAGCATCAACATGATATATGTAGATTCCGTAAGATATAGGAAAATTATCTTTTGTTGTTAGATCCCAGAATTCTTGTCCATTTTCAATAGACGATTCGTGCGAAATTTCCTTAACCAGCTCACCCGTGATTGTATAAATTGTAATTTTACAAGACCTAGGAAGTTTATCAAAATAAACTCGACGTGGTCCACGGTCACGAGGATTTTGTCTATCTAATGGCTCTAGTCGATTTGTAACAACATATGGGTTAGGAACTACTCTAATATCTTCAAGGCTATTTTTTGCCTTTTCATCATCTATTTTTGAAGCGAAAGTTCTATATCTAAAAACATCTTTTTCATTAAATGGCCTGTTTGTTGCAATATAAAATATATCGCCTTCAATTGGGTCAACTGTTTCACCTGATGATGCTTGTTCAAAAGTAATTTGCCAGGAAACATTTAAACCTTCTCCGGGTTCAACGATAACAATGTCTTCATCTAAATCCCATGTATTGTTCCTAACCTTATAGTCTAATACCGCAATATCTTTCTTAAATGGAAGTCTTCCTGGGGTAACATCCCATATTTCAAAAGGAGCAGTTGCATTTCCTAAAACACTTGTATCTGCGATGGTATTGAACCAGCGTATTTCATAATCAGAATCTTTCATATTGCTTTCTGAACCATTATAAGGCATAACTGATGCTCGATAATTTCCTGTACTTCCCATTTGCCAGCGAGTTTTGTCCCTATTTAACTCAAGAATATTATCTTTGGCGTAAAGCTTTATACCATCAATAACAGGATTTGACTCCTCAAGGTTGAGTTTTTGACTGTCCCAAAGGGGAAAAAAGGTGTAAGATATTTCGATTTCATCTCCATTGGAAATCAGGCTTGTTAAATCAGAAGAAACAACAATTTGACCTGATTCAGCAAAAAGCTTGAAATCTTTTCCTTCTTGCATTATCTCACTATCGCGTGTTACTACGAAGTTATTTGCATTTATTCTGTTTTTTTTCAACGTAATATAAACATCTGTTTTTACTTTTCGTTTTTCAGTAATTGGTTTCAAGTCTTCAATTGAATAGCGTGTTGGGTTAGTTTTAAATGTAATTTGAAAAGTATTTGTATCTTCAAGCGCTCTTGGATCGAGGAGCTCTAGGTCAAAACTTCCAGTACCAGACCCTTCAACATGATCAATAAATGCTACCGAATCTATCATCTCCCAACTTCCTGTTGTATATCCAGCAGCTGGTAGGCTTGGGATAACACTGGCAGTATTGATGTCCAAAAATATTTCATTTGTTTCTGGATTTAAAGTGATGGTTTTTGATGATTCGCTAGGACCAATATTCATAACCCTTGTTCCATGATCATAAGCTGAAATTGCGTAGAAATACCGTTGTCCATTCACGACATTATTAGAATCAATAAAGGAGTGGACTAGGCCAGTATTGTTTCCTAGATGGTAAGAAACGCCTCTACCCGTATATGCTATATCACTGGGACCTTGATATTCATTTATGAGATCAAATTTTGCCCATCCCCCTGTAGAAGTTTTTAAAGGTTCAAATAGGAATCGAGACCCGTTAACATCAGTAATGTTTTGCTGATCAAGAAAGCTCGGGTCAGTGCTTCTATAAATAACATATCCTTCAAAATCATATTCCTCTGAAATTGGATCATAGGATGATTCAGCAATGTCATCCCAGAACAAGGTCACTTTCTCATCACCAGGCACCACGGTAAGATTTGGCTTCTCAGGCGGTTTGGCAAATTGATAATTCGTTTCGTATATCTGTCTTGCCGTTTTAGCATTTAACGTAAGGTCATCGTAACTATCACCTACTAATAACGCGATAGAAAATCTCCTCGCCTCTCCAGCTTTTAGAGTAAATCTTCCGGAACCGTATAGAAAAATATTATCTCCAGCAACATCTGAATTGAGAGAATCAAACTCTCCTGGATTCATATAGCTTGTATATATAAAGTCATCTTTTGAAATTCTGTTGTTCCCTCCAAAATTTGGTGCAGCAAAGCTCGTTAATCCTATCATATCAGATTCATCAAGATCTGTCCATTCAAAATTTGGCTCACCAGGTTGTCGAATATCAAAAGCGTTTCCAGCTGTGGGAAATCCATCATTTTCACCAGAGTCGCCCGTATTTGGAATACCATCAACTCCAACATCATGCTTGTTCACGTCCCAGTCTCCATCATCATCTATGCCGTTATTTCTGCTTTCATCTACAATTCCATCTCCGTCATTATCGATCTGATCATAAGGATTTCCTGGACTCTCAAGAAAAATATAGCCAAAATATCCAGGGTCTCTACCTGCTACATCAGATCTATTATCTTCATCCCAAGCATATACCATATTTAAATCTCGATCAAAGTATGATAAATCGTCTTGCCAGTTTGATGGGCCACCAATATGAGGATCACCCCACATTCCAAAAATGACCTCATTTAAATCTTTTTCACTTTTATTTGTCACTTTATAAATTAGAAAAATGACATCTTCAGCTAGCGGATTCGACCATTGATAATACCTGCACTCAATTTCAATCCCTAATCCCATTCTAGTTGAATCATTTGGAAAGGGATAGTATTTAAACTCTTTATTTGATCGATCATCCACAACAAAAAAAGATTCAAGATCAGAGTTTGAAGAGCCTTGTCTTAACGCGCCTGGCCATACATATCTTTTTAAGTTTGGGTTATACCAGCCTTCAGGCCAGCTATCGGGCTTACCATCTCCACTGCGATCTACGTCATTAGAAGTGGGTATGCGTGAACTATTCGGATCGCCGTAAGGTACGCCTTGCTCATTGAATGCTAACGGTTCCCACCCATAGAACGTTTTTCCATCTGGTGAAATTTCTCCACCAAGAGACACCAAACCATCGCTAATTACGCGAGCTAGCCAAATAGGATTGCCATCATCATCGAGTACTGGGTTGCCATCTGAACCAATTTTTTGGTAAGCGTCTTGATGGCTTCCAGCTGGAACGGGGACAACGGCTCCAATAAAAGGTCCAAATTCGTAGCCATAGCCTAGCCCTTCCCATACAATATCTGTAACTCTATTCCCGGGGCTAGAGATTGAACCATAATTCCAAATCTCAGTCGTAATTTTATTTCCATTCAAAATTGCTTTTTGACGTCTAAGTATTTGATCATTTAATCTGGCCCTTTTTTCCATTAAATCATTACGCCATTTATAAAAGTATTCATGTTCAGTAGAATTCCATGACTTTTCAGGACCAGCTTTCTTCCAATCATTTGAAAAACGCGTAGCTTTTTTCGATTGCGCATTAGTCATGCAAACAATAACCATTGCAAGGAATACTAATCTAAATATTTCCAATTTCTTCATTAAAAGTCTACTGAAAAACCTATATTAATTGAACGTGGTGAGGTGTAGTAATGAGGTCTTATTTGGTACTCTGACCATTCATGAACACCCGATTCACCATAGTGATTTTTAAAGCCTTGGGTTTCTTGCGTTGATTGATATACATATGTATATCCTGCACGACCCGTATCATTGAAGACATATCTTTCATTTCGTCGATCAAGTAGATTGTAAATTTTCATAAAAAATAGATAATTTAGGTTACCAACTTTAAAGTTCTTATGAACTCGCATATCAATGCGCCATTGCCATGGCTTTCTTCCACTATTTGGTTGGGGAACATAATTTGCATCGGGAATATTTGGAGTGTAGGGCCAGCCGCTTGATAGTTTGCTAATAATGCCAACATTCCAATTGCGTGGATCTCCTATTGATAGATTTGTATTTAATATGTGTCGCTGATCCCATGCTAAGGGCACAATGCGCTTTTCTTCCTGCTCCCCAGAAAGTGCATTGTAGTAAAATGAGCCAGAATTAACGCTATTACCTTCCGTCACCTGGTAGGTGTAATCAACAAAAGCAGAGGTTTTTGATACAGGATCGTACCTTTTTGTAAAGCTAAAAGTATATCCTTTAACATTTCCATAATCCTTATTCATATAAATTGAATAATTGGATGGACCGTATTTTTCTGATTCATATCTAATAGATTGGAGCGCCAATAAATCTCTGATATCTTTATAAAAAGCACTCATCTCAATTGCGGTAATTTTTCCAATTTGTTGCTGCAGGCCGAATTCATAGAGTACGGTTTTTTCTGGTTTTAAATCAGCAAATCCAATCGAGGGGGACAAGCCTGCTCCAAAAATACTTCTTTTGTACAAACGTCGAAGTGTGGGCATTTGATAGAAATGTCCGTAAGAGAAGTGTAGTATGCCCTGATCTGTAATAGGGAACGCAACCCCAGCACGCGGTGAAACCATAACTTTATTCTTTGCCTTTTTACTTTCACCTTCCGGATCAAGAAAGTCAATTATATAGTTTTCATCAGGATTAAACTGATCATATCTAACCCCAATATTTGTGATAAAATTGTCATATTCAATTTTATCTTGTAGATAGCCAGAGAAAAATGTTGCAACATTATTATAGTGGCTATGCGAAGGAGAATCATTTTCCGGTAAAATTGTTGGTACTCTGTATTCTTGATTATCATACAATACAGAGAAATTGCGTTCGTCGAGTTTGTCTGACCGATAATTTATTCCTGTCTTAATCTCATGCCTGTTGTTGACTTGACTGGTAAAATCAAACTTGAAAGACATTGAATTAGATTTTCGGTACGAATGTCCTCTGTTAGAACCCCCAAATAAGAATGTTGATGATGCAGGAGATCCTTTGATTCTAGATGTAGGCGCATAATCTGACCCATTGAGTATCCAATATTTTGAAGAATCTTCAAATTGATTGTGAAAAACATAATTATTTAACCCAAATCGTCCAGCCTCATCTTCATGAACTGAAGAGCTAAGATCTATCGGTTTAAATTGATACCCCATAAAATTTGTACTGGACAGAGATAGATTAGCTTCGTAGAAATTACGAGCACTTAGCGCGTGATTTAATTTAATTGAATAATTGTTATTCGATGACAAAGATGTAGAGGTACCATCGGGATTATATTTATAAACATGAGAATAGGATTTTGATTTTCCACCCGAGTGCAGAAGCTGAACAGATAATTTCATCAGAGGACTTACTTTATAGGTGAACTTTCCCATAAGGTTGAGATTGTTGCTAGGAGACATTGGAACAAAGCTGCTGTCACCATTCATTTCAATATACCAATTATCATTATCTCTAAAATCAGCAGAATCTCCTACTGTATGCTCTCTTACTCCATAATAATACCCTTCACTATCACTAAGCCTTGCGCTCAAATTAAATGTGAATTGTTCTTTCTTCTTCATAAATGGCATAGGTCCATTTATAGTCCCCTCAAGTACCTTATTTGTAAAAAGATTAAATTGATCAATATTTGTAAAAATTTGAGAGTCGTTTGACTGGTGGTCTCCGGATTGATAAGACAGACTTCCATGGTAATCTTTACCACCATCTTTTACTTGAAGATTTACAATGCCACTCATAGCATTGCCGTATTCTGCGTTGAATGCCCCCGATACTACTTTCATTTCCTCTAAAGCTTTGTTTGAAATGTTTACAGCTAGACCGTTTGTGAAGAATGGGTTGGCTACCGATACACCATCTATATAGTAGCCTACCTCATTTGACCTTCCACCGCGAATATGTAACTCACCTCCAGCACCCTGATTTACTCCAGCTTGCGTTGTTAGTACACCAAGAAATGTTTCTACAGGCATTATTTTGATTTCATCTGATGTGGTAATTTTTTGTGAGGCGGTTAAATCTTTATAAACTAGAGGTCGTTCAGCTAAAACTACAACTTCCTCTCCTTCAATCACTGCTTCAGAGAGTTCAAAGTTTTGCGTGGTAGTGCGATCAAGACTTACCCGTACATTTGTTATTTTATAGGAGGTATATCCAATATAGCTAGCTTTAACAGTATAGTTTCCAGGGGGAATATTAATTATGATATATTCTCCAAATTCATCCGTAGCTGCTCCATAGGATGTACCTTCAAGAAAAACGTTCACTCCTGCTAAAGCTCCACCGGTCTTTGAGTCTGTTACTTTACCCGATATCTTGCCTGAGTTTGCGAAGGCAAAGGACAAGGTTATTAATAAAGTATATAAAGCTTTAAAACTCATCAAAATGATATAAAAATAGTCTTTTTCATAAGATTGAAATATTGCCTATCAAAACTTATATTTTTTTGATTGGAACATTCAATATTAATAATATTTTTACTATTTTTGTGAGTTAAAAATTTTATATCAATTTTTGATTGTGTTTACACACAATTTGTTGTTAGAATCTATTCAATCTTTATATAACGATAATATTTAATTCAATACACTAAAATAAGGAGAGAGGTATGAATAAAATTGTTAAAGGTTTTATGTTTCTTAGTATGGGAACATTTCTTTTTTCACAAAATTTATTGACCAATCCAAGTTTCGAAGATTCACTTTCCGCATGGAATATTTATCCAAACGATAAAACAAATCGTTCCATCGAAAGTACTGGTAATAACGTCCATGAAAGTAGTGCAACGGTTACTGCGCGAAGTGGATCAAAAATGCTTAAAACCTGGGGACAGTATGATGGCGGAAACGATAACGAAACCCCTCACTACTATGAAGCCGCTGCTACGCCAGGCGCGTCTTACAATTTTTCAATATATGCATCTACGCATCCTGATGATGCAATCAGGGACGGTGGAAAAGCGTATATTAAAATCAAATTCTTTGATTCTAGCTGGGCAGAGCTCCCTGGAGCTTCCTCTGATACGGTCGATTCCAACGCAGATTCAACCTGGCGTTATTTAAGCGCTCAAGCTGTTGCGCCTGATAATGCGGCTATGGTTCAAGCAGCTATAATCTATTTTCAGAAAGGTTGGTCTGGTGGAAGCGTTTATTGGGATGATGCTTACTTCACGACAAACAGCTTTACGCAAATTGGCGTTGTAACCAGCAAAACTCTTTGGGCTGGATCTGGCGGCGACATTAGAGGTATCGCTGCTGGTACTGACCTTGATGGTGACGGTAAGCAAGAGGTATGGACCACGCATTATAACGTTCCAAATTATAAAAATGGCCTAGGTGGTGATGGTGTCTACGGTTTTGAATACGTTGGGTCAGATACGTTAGTTCAAATCTTTGATGAAACCTCACCGTTCACACCAAATAATGTGCTATCTAATTCTGGTTTTGAAGCTGGAGATTACACCGGTTGGAATATTTATCCGACTGATCTAACAAATAGATCAATAGAAAAAACCGGTAACGATATTTACGGAGGTGTATCAGGGGTAGACACTGCTATGGCAAGAACTGGAACTAGCATGCTTAAGACATGGGGTCAAAATAATGGATCCGATAATACTACCCCTAGTTACTATGAAGGTGATACCAGTCCTGGAATGAGCTATACATTTGGTGGGTATGGAAACACTATGTCTCCTGATTCACTAAAAGACGGTTCACAAGCTTGGCTCCAAATAAAATTCTTTGATGCAAGCTATGGTGAACTTGCTGGCGGAACGTCAGACACCTTAAGCGGCACATCCGAGCCAAACAAATGGCATTTTTTAAGAACCGCTGCTACTGCACCAGCGGGAGCTGCTAAAGTACAGGCAGTTATTGTTCATAGTCAAAAAGGCTACTCTGGAGGAGCAGTGTATTGGGACGATATGAATTTGAGTATGGTTGTTGGTCCAAAATCAAACTATGGAACAGGTGTTCGAAATGTTGCAACAGGTGACCTTGACGGAGATGGAAAAGGTGAAGTTATTTTCCTAAAAGGGCGTTATACTGATGATCCGCAATCTGGACTATGGGTGTATGAGGCTGATGGTACCGATAATGGTTTCTCAGCTCCATGGCACGTCAATATTAATGCATTTGCAACCGATAGTGTTTACGGTGGTTATACTGAAAACTTAGTAGTAGAAGACGTTGATGGAGATGGACTTGATGAAGTTATATTTGCTTTTAACGGAGGATCTAATCCAACATCAGGATATAGCACTTTCTCTGAAGACCGTTTCTTTGTGGTAGGTGTTCAAGGTGATATCGGTGTTCTTCCAAAAGCAGTAGAGGAATTTGTTATTGCACCTCGTGATCGCAATAAAGACGGTGTAAGAGGAAACGATCATGGTGGTGGAAGCGCAATGAGTATGGCGATAGCGGATACGGATGGAGACGGTAAAAAAGAAATTGCGTTCTTCTCATGGAATAGCGGAAACATGTTCGTAGCTGAAGCTACTGGAGCAGATACTTATGCTGCACCTGATAGTGGAGAATACGTACGATTTGGCTCTTCATCTTTCCCTGGCAATACTGCTGGTAAAGATGATTTTTCATTCAATCCAACCGCTATAGATATGGATGGTGACGGAAAAGATGAAATCTATGCAACCGGTTACTACACCCAGAACCTATACGTGTATGCTGATAAAGATGGTGACGCAATGAAAATTGGAGCAGATGAAGTTTCTCTAGTTGCTAGAGGTCATCGCTTTGGATTAGCAGCTGTTAATTCCGTAAAAGACCATGGAGCAGGTTACTTTAACATGAGTCCATATGGTGGCGTACCAACTCTTTTTGCTGGCGGTAATTCTGGTTCTGAGCTTGCGAAGATCACACTTAAAGCTGATTCAAGTGTATTAGGCGGTGTTTCTTCTTGGGATGTTGTTAAGTACAACACAGGCGCTGGAGGCGGCTTTAACAATAAGCCAGTTGCAGGTGTAGATTTTGATCGCGATGGATATGGTGAGGTTGTTCTTGCTTATCAGGGAGTAGATGATGGCGGTACTTATATTCAGATCATGGAATACAGTAAAACATCCGTGAAGCTTTCAGTCGAAAGAGAGCTGACTATTATCACACCTGATGATTATAAGCTTAACCAAAACTACCCTAACCCATTCAACCCTACAACTACGATACAGTATACTCTTCCTATGAGAGACAAGATTACTGTTACAGTGTATAATATGCTTGGCCAAGAAATTGTTCGATTAATGAATAATGAAGAAAAACCAGCTGGTACATATCAGCTTTCTTGGAATGGTATGGACAAGAATGGAGTTCAAGTATCAAGTGGCATGTATTTTTACACTATGAGTTCACCTCATATGCAAAAAACAATGCGCATGACATTCTTGAAGTAAGAAGCAAACTTCTTAGTTTAAAAAGGCTCCCTTATAAAGGGAGCCTTTTTTTTTGTATTTACGCTCTAGCGTGATTTTGAATAGAGCTATATATTATAAACGTTTTGAAGACTTATATTATTACTTTACTTACGACCGTTTTGCTTTCAGAGTTAAACGGTCAATTGCTGGATACAGCATCGCCAATAGACTTTGATCGCAATCCCGGTCTTTCCAAGACGAGCTCTGGCTACCTACTCAAAGGAAGCTCTCTTAAGTTAAATGTCTTTTCTCCAATTGAAGGAGTAGCGCTGAGGTTTAGTGGAGATATTAGCGCTTCGGTTTGGATTCAGTATGTTTTTAATGGTGACAGCCTTTCAGAAAAATATCTAGCAAAATTATTTGATGAACCAGGTTCTGATAGGTTCATTGCATCTGTACTTCAAAAATCGCAAAGCGAAGTAATTCGAATTAGATATACAGCAGAAGCAAATGAACCGCTCAATCTAATAAGTGGCGGCATTTACACTGATTATGACAATGAAGAAATTCTTAACGATAATAATAACCCTATGATTCCCAAAAAACTTTCAGTTGAAAAGCCTAAAATAATAAGCCGCGCTGAATGGGGTGCACGAAGCCCTAAGTATGATTATTCAAACCATCCTTATTTTAATAAAATGACTTTGCACCATGCTGCTGGTTGGGGAGCTAGAACTCTTGATGAAGGCAAGGCTGCTGTAAAATCTATTCAAGATTTTCACCAAGATGGAAGAGGGTGGAGTGATATTGGTTACCATTTTTTAGTTGATATGGCTGGAAACATTTACCAGGGGAGACCCGAGACAGTATTAGGAGCTCATGTAGGAGGAGCAAATACTGGAAACATCGGTGTATGTTTATTGGGATGCTATCATCCCCCAGAAACAAGCATTCCTTGCTATGATGAGATGACATACAATTCTGAACAATCGCTTATAAAGCTTTACGCTTGGATTTCTGATGCTTATGGAGTCGAACCCAAACTGTTAAAAGGTCACCGAGACTATTTTGGTACAACATCGTGCCCTGGAAACAATGTATGGTCAATGATTCCTCAGCTTAAATCAGAAATTTCTTTATTTATCCTATATGGATTCCAGCCCACAAGGTTCGCTTTATTTCAAAACTATCCCAATCCATTTAATGCATCGACTACGCTTCATTATGATCTTCCAGAACCAAGTAAAGTATCTATTTCAATCTATGACGTACTGGGCAATGAAGTTGTTCAGCTAATTAATTCAGATCAGCATTATGGCTACAAAAAAATAGTATGGAATGGAAAAAACGCTCAAGGAGTTTTAGTGTCACCCGGAGTGTATTTTTATAGAGCCGAACTTGGCCAATTAACGGAAACTAAAAAGATGATTTTAATCAAATAAAAAAGGCCTGAAGATCAGGCCTTTTTTATTTACATTAATTGTAATTATGAACTTATTTCAGTAAGGTCATTTTCTTTACTTTTTGAAAATGATTTTCTGCTCTAAGTTCATAGAAATAAACTCCACTAGGAGCTTTAATACCATTCCTGTCCATACCATTCCATGTTGCTTTGTATTTTCCAACTTCTGCAAAGTCGTTATGTATCTTAGCAATCTCCTGTCCAGTTATATTATAAATGGTCAGTGTTACTTGAGATGCAATTGGAATATTGAACTCAATGCTTGTTGTTGGGTTGAATGGATTTGGATAATTATTTGACAACTTGAATTCATCTGGAATTCCCGCTAGTTCTTCAATGGCAAGCAATCCTGGTCTACCCGTGTCAAAGTTCCATGCGTTGTAGCGGTTAGGATTGATTGATCCGAATTGTGAAGCAACTGTAGGGCTGTTGACATCGATATTTTCGATATGGTTTAATCCAAACCCTGATTCGTTATCTTCTGCATTAACACCAAACTTGAATTCCATACCAATATCTGTTGAGTTCTTTTGATATTTGAACTGAACAGTATATATAGAGTCACCCGCAGTTGCATCTCCATGCGTTCCATCATCATGCATTTTAGCTAAGCTATCTGTGCGTAGTCCTGCGCCCCATGCTCCACGAGCATTCCATCCACCTATGGCTGGTCCATTCATCCAAACGCCCCAGTCTAATATACTATCTCTATCACTATAGTATAAGGTTCTTGCTCCCTGAATACCAGCCAATGAATCAGCATCATCGCTTCCAAACGAAAGTAATTGATAATAGATTGGTCTGAGGTCAGCAGTCCATGTTACAAGTAAACTATCGCTGTCTGCTGCAGAAGCATCAAGCTTATTTGAATTTCTGAATATTGGCAATCTGCGACCACTGATCTTGGAAGGAAGATAGTCCGTTACTGTAGACGTAGCACCTGCAACAATTGGTGTCCATCTACGCTCTTGAAGCGAAACATCTGCCCAAGTAGTGTCAAAATTAAAAAAGGTTTCGCGTGACTCAGAACCACCGCTTGAACGATAGTACTGATAAAACATTCCTAACGTTGCATCAACAGGGAGACTATCGGATGGTGCAATCGTTTTTTGATAATCACCACCAACACCAGCAATAAGAGTATCAACATAGACTTTGTCAGCAGTTCTTCCGTAGCCCCATTTTACAACTAATAAATCTCCATCTTTCCAGCCATTGTTGGCAATTGCTTGACCAACATTTGTTCTAAATGTAAGGGAAGGAACTTTTGAAGATGCGGTAAATGGCGACGGTGCGTTGTTGTTGTACCAAACCCATGGGACCGTAACATCTCCCTCTTCACTGATCATATGATTATCAATGATAATTTGTCTGTTTCCACCAGAAATACCTTCACCAGTTAATCCATCCTCATGCGTTCCGCTCCAGTCTCCTAATGTAAATTTATAATTTAGAGTAAGTGGTGTTTCGTTAGATGAAGCACCTCTCCAGTGGTAGCTCCAATACCCATCTCCCATATCAGTCATTACGATACCATGAGACCAGTCGTTGCCACCAGTAACCTCTGATTCTAGATCTCCTGCCATATAGACTTTTTGGGTTTTGGGATCAAAATCAAGATTATTTGACATATTTACCACAAAGTATACGTCCACTGAATCAGGGTTATCCGTATAAGGTGGTGCGTCATTCTCTGTTCCTCTGCCAAGGAAATGGTCCAATACCACTACATACTCATCGCTGCTTTCGCTTTCGTGTTCATGCCCGAAAGCTCCACTAGCTGTTGATGAACTTCCATCTGCACTGATGGTAAGGTTTCTATTATTACCTTTATAGTCAGCACCGGGTAGATCATTTTCCCAATAACCGGATACGGTTCCATCGAGGTTTGCAATGTGTCCGCCAAACTTATAATCATAAGATAATCCTTTATCAAGAACTATTGCCGTATACCATTGATCATGTTCCAAATGTTTACTGAAAGCCTCATCTGCTGAGTCTTCAGCAGTCCAATGAAAAGAAGTCGCTGGTCTCAAATTAGTTCCAGGACCCCATGATGGATTTGCGATAACACCTGTACCTTCACCCACAGACCCTCCGCGAAGGTCAACCATCATTTTGCGCTTTCTTTGGGTCAGGTCTTTGATATGCGAAGTGTTAACCGCGATATCCACAATCACATCACCAATATAGGCTTGAAGATCATCAAAATAGAGACCGCCGTGATCGTTGTTGCTCTTTTGATAATATCCGATACCAATTTGAACGTATTTAGTTCCAGCAGGTACCTGAGCTGAGGTAAACAGTGTAGTCCATACATCAGCAGGGGAATTCACATCCATAGAATCGGAAAAGAACCCATTATAGCTACCCCAGTTTTCATCATATGTTTTGATGAATAGAAATGCTTTGTTTTCCCCACGTATCCTGTCCTCATTGTATGTCATTGCCATACCGTGAACAATAATGCGCTTTCCAGCAGGGACATCTGTGAAGGTTTGAAAAACGCTGTTTTCATTTTCTTCATTATTATACCTACCCCAAAGCTTAAATCCATGGCTTCCCCAATAGGATGGATACTTTCTTGAGGAGCCGTACATTGTAGCTCCTTCTTCTTCATAATCAAAACTACTATACTCGCTAGGATATACTTCCCATTTTGCCTTGCAGTCGTCTGTTACACAGTCAAAACCTGAATTTTCAAGAACGTTTCCTTGGTAGGTTTGAGCGGGTAGATACGAAACAAATAGTAGTAGAAATATCGATATCGATTTTTTCATTTACTCTCTCCTTTTAATAATCAAACAAATTTGATAGTTTTAAAACTCCCGGAAACTATCGAATTTATATCCAAAATAAAAACAAAATGTCTTAACTCTTTTAATACAAAAAAGCGACGGAGAAATAATGAATATCTCCAAAAAGACCGAATGATCTAAACGAATAATCAAGCCTTAGATCAAATCCACCGGCATAAAATGAGGTTCCTCCTCCCATTGTGAACCCTTCTTCACTGTTAGGGTTTCCTATTCCACTATACCCAATTTGAATTTGAGATTTTTCAAACAAAACCAGTTCGTAGCCAACATTAATTATCTCTACATCATCGCTTGGAATAAAGGTATCAAGCGCTAGATAGCCTGTTGCATTATTTAGACTTATTAATTGAATCGATGTTCCTGCTCTAAAGAAAAGCGGTAAAGGCCATGGGTCTGTCTTAAGTTTTGACACAAGGGATTCATTGTGTCCAGAATAATCGGGATCAATATCAATTTTTTTATAAAGATCTTTGCCATCCATAGTCATATCAGAACCAAAATTAGAAATCGACATCCCTATTCGAACTTTGTCAGACTGCGTTTTGTAGATTAAGCCCAAATCAACAGCAAAAGATGTTGCGGATGTGTGGTGAATTCTTTGAGAAATAAACTTACCGGTCCCACCAAAAGAAAAACGATTAGATAGTTTGCTTCCATACGATAGGCCAAGAACATAGTCCATTGCACTCCAAAATTGTCCGGTACCATTTTGATCATCAAGCGTGGTAATCTCTTCTTGTCCGTAATCCAGCTGCAACAAGTACAGGCCTATGCTTTTCCCTTTTGACAGCTTAAGAATGGAAGCTAAATAGTTCAGGTCGCTCTCTACAAGCCAATTAGCTTTAGAAATTAATGTTTCAGATCGTTTCAATTCTGACATTGCACCTGGATTCCAGTATAGTACAGAAGCATCTCCGCCCACCGCTGAAAAAGCACCTCCCATTCCTATCGCTCTAGACCCAACACCAGCCCCTAAAAAAGAAGCTGCTGAACTTCCTACTTTGGATTGACACATCGCAGCGGCAGTAAAGATGGTCATAATAAGAGCCCGTTTCATTTTATAATCGCCAGTTTACCTGATGTCTTACCGCCTATTTTAGACTCAACAATGTAATAGTAGACTCCAAATGCAATATCAAGGTTCTCTTTTGATTTAAGATCCCAAGCTATAGTGCCACTAAACATATTTCCAGAATGATTTAATGTTCTAATGTGCTGTCCTCTTGATGAGAAAATATGAACCATCCCGTCTGACGGCAGATTTTGAAACTCTACCTTTCGGCTTCCTCTGCCGCTAGTTATCCCTGGCGGGAGAGGGGATTCAAAACGATGGCCAACAACATAGGGATTAGGAACAACTTTAATATCATTCATTTCTGATGTCACTTTTTGAGATTCTATGCTGGGGAGCGGTGACTTAAACGCAAAGCTATCATTAGATCTAAATGGTTTTGAAAAATCAATGAAGAGAGTATCTCCACTACCGTACTCGATATTTGTTGAAGTTCCTTGAGACTGGCGATTTGTAAAGGTTACGTTCCAAGTGTACCGATTAATACCTGAAGAATCTTGATCATAAAAATAAATGTAATCACCACCATTAATTTTTCCAGTGGGACCTAAAGGATAGTCAAATAAGAAAAAGGGGACATCAATATTATCTGTAAGATTAATGATTTTAAAGTTGGTCTTTGTTCCAGGATTGAAATTTTCTAGAGAAGCATATGATTGCCCAAAATCTTTCTGATCTGAAAATATCACTCCATATTTATTCGGAACACGAATCGCTTTTAAGTCGATTGTACCGTCAAAATTGACATCAAGATCCGTTGCACTAACAATAAAAAAATGGGTCGACTCACCATCGTTTTTTTGCCAACTGCTTCCATCTTCAGTTGTCCACCAGTATGAGTTATTTTCATCTGAAGTAATAAACCAATCGTTGTTAAAATCAATAGTGAGACCATCAAAGATATCTGAATCCTCTCGCTCTGTTACAAAAGGCAATTTCGTTGCATCATTCCAAACAGACAGCTGCATATATGGATTTTTAAAGATCGGGTAGTAATTAAATATAATGGTATGATTGTCCGATCCTAGCGAGCCCGACATACTTCCCTTAATGCGTCCCAAATCGTAATTAATGATATAATCTGAGGCTGAGACTGTGTTGCCAATACTGTTTTTTACTTCAACCGAACCTTCAATTATGTTCTTATGTTTTAACTGAACGGTGAAGGTATCATTTGGAACAAATATCTCGGTTATCTTTTCAAGATTCCTAACGCTATAAAGAGTGGTAACGGGCATAAATTCATCATTATCAAGGCGATCAAAATTCGGCTCCCCATTATCCGGCAAACCGTTCCCTTCACTCCCATCGACATCGTTGCTCCCTGCAATACCATCGCTTCCAATATCATCTGTTAATATATCCCAGTCCATGTCATTATCGATCCCATCTGAGGACGTGTCATAGAATTCAACTTGATAGCGGTGACCGGTTAACGCTTTTTGATCTACCACGTTTACCTTGATTGAGCCAGTTCCAGGTCCGGTATGCACCAAAGGAATAGTATCATTTAAGCTATAACCTGCAGAAGTTGATGATGGTATCACGTATGCTGTATTTTGATCAGTGATTATTTCACCTGTAGGCAGAACGGAAATAAATTTAGAATTCTCAGAAGGGAAAATATCTTTCTCTTCCTCACCATGATCGTAGGCTACCAAGGCATAATAATATGTTCTACCATTTTGAACATCTCTATCAATATAGGAATGTACTAGCCCAGTATTATCACCGAGGAAATAAGTATAACCTTTAGTATCCTGAAATAAATTTTTTGATGGATAAAAGTAACCACTTATATCATCCTTTTTATCAAATTGCTGTAGCGTAGAATAGCCCTGAATTAGACCATTGGCATCCGTAATATTTCTAACATCATTAAAATTAGGATCTGTCGCTCTATATATCTTGTAGCCTTGGAAATCCTTTTTTTTCGTTACGGGATCAAGACTTTCCTCCGCTACGCGGTCCCAGTAGAGCGTAACTTTTCCGTCACCTGGTACAGCCGTTAATGTGGGTTTTTTTGGTGGAGGCGGAAAGCGATAGTTGCTATTGTAAATATCTTGAACCGTTTTTTTATTATTTATTAAATCTTTTAAATCATTTCCATAAACCAATGCTACAGAAAAACGCTCTGTTTGACCGGCGCGCAGTGGGAAGTACCCTGCGCCATAAATAAAATCTCCATCTTCACCAGCAATAGGTTCGCCATTTGAAATAGAGGAGGGTACATCAAAATAACCCGGTTTTAACTGCTCCCACAATTCTTCATCTTCTCTAGCAGGGTAGAGATTTGCTGGAGAAAAATAATTAAAGCTTGTTAACCCAATTTGATCTGATTCGTCAACATCCGTTTGATCAAAATTAGGTTCACCTGCAGTTGGGATTCCATCAAGCTCTCCATAATCTCCAGTTTCAGCAACGCCATCAGCACCTAGATCATCATACAATGGATTCCAGTCATTATCATTGTCTATGCCATCGTCTCTTTTTTCATCGATAAGATTGTTTAACATACCATATTCCGTTATGTAATCAATATATGCTTTTGGGTTGATGGTATCAAAAAGAACTGTGCCATCAGGTTCAATGCGACGTTGATTGTAATGCAGGAAATAATTTTCATCGATCAGACCATCAAAATCATTATCCACACCATCAAATGCATTCTCATTGGTAAGCTCCTTGCCTTTTTCATCTAGAACTATATTGCCTTCGACCAAATATGTTTTTCCAGGAAAGATTGTTTTAGTTAGTCCTCTAGTTTTAACCTTTACACTATCTTGATCGGGAACAGTATACCGTGTTCGATTGAACTTATCATCGATCAGAATAATCTGATCTCCTGCTTGGACCAAAGACGAGTCAAAGCTTGATTTTTGAAAAAGAGGGGCAGATGCATCACCAGCAGAATCGTAATCTCCATCATTGTCGATACCATCATATCCGTTTCCAGGACTCTCTAAAAACGCATACCCAACCATACCAACATCTCCAACCCAACGCGGGTTTCTATCAACATTATTTCCGTAATCTCCAGTATAGGTAATATCGTTTTGGACGTCGAAAAATGACCAATCATCATCGTATTCCTGAGGTCTATCATCTGTTCCTGTAATACCTACATATGTACCTACTAGCATCCCAAATACAACATTGGTATAATCAACAGTGCTGGTATTGGTAACCTCATAAACCCAGAAAAGTACATCTTGAGCAAGAAACTGTTGCCACTGCATTCCTCTAACTTTCACTTCAAGCCCAAGTCCATTTCTAGTTGGATTTGTAGAGTCAGGCTTGAATTCTACATTCCATTTATTGTACTGCGGATAATTGAATTCTTCATCGTTATTGTCATCCATCACAAAAAAGCTTTCTTGCTGAATATTTTGAATATCCTTTCCAAAATATCCATTCCATGATCCTCTCCAACCAGGATCATTTCCATCATTTAATTTATTTGGCCAATACGAAGGCCATGTGGTTGAATTTGTACTGATTGCAACACTTTCCTGATTTTGGTTAAAGAATCCAGATTGAGGTTCAAACCCCCAGGATTTCCCCCCAGGTGATTCTTCGAACCCTGTTGATGTGGGACGGTTTGCTGGGGCAATTACTACAGATCTAAATTTTACTGGATTGCCAGAAGTGTCGAGAGTAGTGATTTCCGCTCCAACCATTGGTGATACGTCACCAATATAACCGTTGTTATCATTGAGCCACGCACCTCTTGGACCCTTATTAGAGGGTTGACCAATAACACCCCAATTTCCAAAGACAGTTCGCACAAGATTTCCATTATGTATACCCGTTCTTCTAAACTGTCTTCCTGAAGATTCCTGCGCTACGTTGATACTTATAATTAGAATCAAAGTGAGATGCTTCAGCTTAAAAGGCATACGTAATTCCAATTTCAACTCTTCGTGGGTTTGAAAAGAAAGTCTCATTTTGAAACCAATCAGATATAGAATTAACAGGTTCACCAGTATTTTGCATTTCAGCAATCTTTTGCCAACGAGTATAATCAGCAGAACCAGAGTCATCATAAACGGTGTATTGGTTTAAAACATCAAAAACATTGTTAGCTTTTATGAATAAGTTCATTTGATCTTGCAACAGAAAATATCCTTTTAAATCCACATTCCAAGTAAATGGCTTTTTTCCAGAATTTTGAACAAAAGAGGAAATATCCTCAGTGCTTAAAGGTGTATATGGAAGTCCAGATCCTAATTGATAAATACCAGAAACACCCCACCTTTTTTTATCATAAGCTAGAGATAGATTGACGGTATTTCTTTGATCCCAATCCAATGGTATCATTTGAATTTCTGGAAGTGAGCCACCCGCTATAGCGTTCCTAGCTTGCTGAGGATCGGAGGCGGACCCTTTGGCAATCTGAAACGTATAATCTAAGTTACCAGAAAATCCTTTGTACCCTAGCATTTGCAAGGAAAGCACTAGACCTCTAACGTATGCAAAATCAGAATTTTCAAGTTTATTGTATGAAGCAGAACCTCCAAATAGAGAAATCTCTTCCGACCGTGTACCAGCTAAATCACGAATATCTCTAAAGTATGCTGTTATATCAATAGCCATATTGTTGGTGATCTGCTGCTGCAGTCCAAGCTCACCCTGGACTGTTTTCTCCGGTCTTAAATCTGCATTTCCAACAACACCAATATTTCCAGTACCTTGACTTAGATCGAAATCTGGATTCATGTACAACATTTCAAAGCGGGGCACCTGGAAGAAATGACCATATGAAAAATGTATAACGCCGGTTGGAGAGAAAGGGAATGATGCGCCAAATCTTGGACTTATTTTCCATTTAGGCGTAGTCTTCTTATACCAATACTGTGATCGTTCAAGGTAAGATACAGAAGGCTCATCTGCATCCCATACGCCATTTTCATTGTTGTCTCTATAAATGTTTTGAGGCTTAATTGGATTATAGATCGAAGGGTCAGAAGGGTCATTCAGCGTGTTGCCATTTGGGTCAAAATAATCTACCCTAAAGCCTATGTTTATAATTAGCTCATCTAATTCGATCTTGTCTTGAAGGTATGCGCTCATTTCAAATGGCTCAAAAGAATAAGTGCTTGAATAAATGGTTGAATCAGCAAAGCGTTGAGGATTCAACAAATAGGGGTCATCAGCAAGCTCATTGAAGCTGGCTTTTTCATCTGAAGGTCGCAACGCGTAATTATCATAGTATAAACGATGAAACCGCATCTCAAAACCAGTTTTAATTTTATTTTGCTTATTCCATTGCGAAGTGAGATCTGATTTAAAAGTCGTAGTACCTGTAGACCGTGAGAACACTGATAAATTTGTGCCGCCAGTTAGAAAACTATAAGGCTGGGAATTTAAAAGTTTTGGGTGAACATATTTATTCCATTCCTCCTTATCATACGTCATATGATTATATGATTTATTAAAATTGGTAATACCCAAAGCAATGAATGTGTTATTTGAAAAACTATGGTTTAGCTGAAGCAAATGTGTCATTCCATTTCTGAACCGATTTAAATTTCCATCAGGATTATAGCGATACATTCTATCGTAGTCTTGATAATCAACTTGATCATTGATTATAGTGTATTTCAATTTTGTCAAGGGAGAGATGCTGTATATAAGCTTGCCCTGAGTGTAGGTCTTGTGATTCCAATCCATAGGAACAAATGTATCATCTCCTTTTCCAGGATTTAACGTATCTCCATCAGCAATATCCAATCGATGTAGGTTGAAATCATCATTTTGATCAAAATAAGAAATATTATTTGGTTTAAAACGTCTTTGACCTTCATGGACTCCTTGATAATAAATGTCTCTAAGAGTGAGATTGTAAAATAGTTTATCCCTAAAAATTGGACCTTCAACATTTATCTCAAAATTACGGGTGGTAATTGGATCAAATTGGTCTACGTTCAAGAAAACACTTTTTTTGTCAGATAGAAAATCCCCGCTATAAAAAGTCGCATTTCCTTTAAAAGACTTAGATCCATCTTTTGTAACAATATTTACGATACCGCTCATGGCTTGACCATATTCTGCGTTAAATGCACCTGATATTACTTGCATTTCAGCTATTGCATTGGTGTTCACATCAACTATAGTCCCACCATCGAAGACATCTGTCATTGGAATACCGTCCACCCAATAGGCAACCTCACCAGTGCGCCCACCTCTTAAATGTCCTTGAACAAAACCAGCTTGAAGTTCAAGAATTTCGGAGACCTCAGTTACGGGTAAGTTGGAGATCATATCTGAATTAATAATAGCTGTAGACGCGGTTAAGTCTTTAGTAATTAGAGGTCTGGTGGCAACAACATTAACTTCCTCGGCTGAGATCACACTTTGAACCATTGAGGCATTGATTGTAGTTGTTAAGTCAGATTGAATAATCACATTGGATATATTTGTTTTGGCGTATCCAATCATAATTACCTGAATTTTATAATTTCCTGGGGGTATTTTAATAATTTTATAATTACCATCTAGATCTGTTGCTGCCCCAAGTTCAGTGCCAAGTATAATGACATTACAACCTATTAAAGGATCTCCAGTTTCTTTGTCAATTATCTTTCCTTTAAGACTACCTGTAATCCCTGCTTGAAGAAAAGTGCAATAGAATAAAGTAGCATATGTTAAAAAACTTTTGAGCATGTAATATTATTTTATTGTTTTGAAGTGAATCGCTTGACCGCCGCCAGGTGCAAGATTAATATCAAGTTCATCCACATAAGTAACATTGGTCTCTTTAATAACTAGTTTTTCAGGGTTCTTTAGCCACCCACCATCTTCTGGATCTGTGTAGATTATTGCTTTGTAGTTTTGATTTTTATCTAAAAAAGATAAGGATACGTTTACAGTCCTATCTTTTTCATTGGTAATGCTACCCAAAAACCAGTCTGAACTTGATCGGTCTTTTCGTACAACTGTTATGAATTTTCCAATCTCACCATTCAAAACTTTTGTTTTAGACCAGTCCGTTGGGACATCTAAGATAAACTGAAAACCGGGATGTCCTTCGTAATGCGTTGGAAGGTCTGCAGCCATTTGAACGGGAGCATAAATAACAACATAAAGCGCAAGTTCCTTTGCAATGGTACTGGGAATTCTGTGATTTGGATTTACTGTTCTATTATCCGGAGCAAAGTAACGGTAGTTTGTTAGTTTAAATATTCCAGGAGTATAGTCCATCGGGCTGGAAAGTAGTCGCGTAAAGGGAAGGATGGTAGTGTGATTTGGTTTATTATTATCCTTAGTTGACATAAACCCATTGAATTCTTGGCCTTTGGCTCCTTCGCGCGAAAGCATATTTGGAAACGTTCTTCTTAAACCAGTATCCTTGATAGGTTCATGTACCACCAATCCCACTTGATACCTTGCAGCAGTTTCTAAAACTTTTCTAAAGTGTTCTACCATAAATTGACCATGATGCCATTCTCTATACACCTTACCATCCTTGCCAAGGCGCTTAATATTCTGACTGCCATCATTGACATAGCCCGTTTTTACAACTCGAATTCCATTTGATTTACAGTATTGAAATGCTTGCTCTAGTTGGCTTTCATAATTTGAGATCTGGGAACCAGTTTCATGGTGTCCTACCAATCGAATATTTTTCAGCTTGGCGTATGCGTTAATTTCTTCACTGTTAAACTCTGGATGTGATTTATAAAAACTAAATTCTTCACCATCACCAGTACAGCACCAGTTTTCGTCCCATCCAAGATTCCAACCCTCAACAAGAACACCGTCAAACCCGTACTTTGAACCAAAGTCAATGTACTCTTTGACCTTATCAGTTTTAGCCCCATGATTAGGGCCAGAACCCCAAGTGGATTGATTGGTTCCAATCATTTCCCACCAAAGACCAATATATTTTCCCGGTTTAATCCATTCGGTATTTTTTAGCCTGTTGGGCTCGTTCAAGTTCAAAGTTAAAGTTGACAATGGTAAATCAGAGGCCTTATCGGCAATCATTATTGTTCTCCATGGTGTTTGCAAATCAGAATCAACATATACTTTTACACCGTTTGACCATGGGACTAAATCGGATTCTAAATTTTGAGTACCATTTGCCTTAAGGGTCATGCTTGAATAATCAGTAAGATTTGCTTCATGAATAGATAATACAATTCCATCTTTGCGCTCGATTGTAAATGGAGTTTGAACAGCTTCAGGACCTATACGAGGACCGCTAAGGTTTTCAATTAACTCGGAGTATGTATCTCGTGAAATCTCACTTATTAACGTATTTGCATATAAGAATTCATATCGCCTGTATGCGTAGGCCGGTATCCACCAGGAAGGTGAATCTTCAGAAAGATTAAATTCTGTAAGTTCATCCATAATTTCATAATCTGGCAAACTTCCTTTACGTATTTCGTATCGAAATCCTATACCATCGTCAAAAGCTTTAAATCGTACCCCTGTCTTTCTTCGATCAGTAGAAGCGAATTGTAAAAATATTTCATTATGATGATCATCAACAATCTCTTGCTCGCCCCATACCTGAGTCCATGAACTTCGTGATTTTTTTCTTTTTACACTTAATAAACTGATATCAGAATTAAATGAGAAAGCATTTGTAACTAAGCCAAGTTTTGAAGGCGAGATAATTTGGATATTATTTTTATTAACTGAATAAAAAAGTTCTCCTTCCTTTAATTCAATTGTAACATCAATCGAATTATCCGGGGACGAAAGAGTGTGTACATCAGATAATTTTACATTGCAGGCATATTGAACCAATAGCAAAGCAATAAAAAACATATTTTTCATTTGATTTCCTTATCAAGTAAAATTGAAACAATCCAATACAGTATTACATAATAAATTTGTAGTGATTTATAAGGTGCATAAGTTAATTATAAAATATATATTTGAGCATAATTACTATTTTATTGTGCAATGAAAACAAAATTTATTAAATCTATCCTTCTATCTCTATTTTCGCTAGCTACTTTGCTATCACAAAGCGTCGTTGAGCATGAACCTTTATTCCCTAGCGCAGATAAGCCTATTCGAATTATTTTTTTTGCAGATAGAGGTACAAAAGGGTTAATGGGTTTCACGGGGGATGTGTACGCCCATACCGGTTTAATTACCAGCAAAAGCACAAGCCCATCAGATTGGAGATATGTAAAGACTAACTGGGGCCAGAATACTAACGAAACAAAATTGAATCGCATTGGAAATGATATATATGAGTTAAGGATAGAAAATATTAGATCATATTATGGAATTGGTGCATCAGAAGAGGTATTGCGTCTAGCATTTGTTTTTCGCAGCGGTGATACATCAAAGGAAGGTAAAGACTATGGAGGAAAAGATATCTTTATCGATTTGAAATCTGATGGAATTAAAATTGTTTTACTGAACCCATTAATCTCTGCTCCAAACCCACTTCTTATTGAAAGAGATTCCATGGTGACTTTGCAAGCTGTGGCTAATTCATTTAATGAAGACATAAATAAATTTCAATTGTGGATAAACAATGATCTTGTTCAAACTGCAAATACTGATACGCTTTTGTATGATTTAACAGCAGATCTTCCAGGTTATTGGGACATAAGATTTTATGCCGAAACTCCAGACGGTGATTCTGATAGTTTAGGCTTTAGATTGGTGTATTTAAAATCACCTCAAATCCTTTCAGTTCCTAATGGTGCAGTTGATGGAGTTACATTCAATCCAGACAAATCTACAACTTTTGTTTTACACGCACCTTACAAAAAAAATGTGTTTTTAATTGGAGATTTCAATCAATGGAAGGTCGATAATAGCTATCTCTTGAATCGTAGCGGTGAAGGAGAGGATGAAAAATGGTGGATAACCCTTAATGGTCTTAACAGCGATCAAATCTATCGTTTTCAATATATTGTTGATGGAAACATTCGAATTGCTGACCCATATTCAGAAACAATCTTAGAGCCCGATCATACCGAGACAATACCTCAAAGCGTATATCCCAATCTAAAACAATACCCAAAACAGTTTACCCAGTTCGATGTATCTGTGCTTGATCTTAATGTTGATGAATACGAATGGAATACTCAATCCTATGAATTAGCAAAGCCGGAACAATTAAATATCTACGAAATTTTAGTTCGGGACTTTAGTAATGAACATCGATTTAAATCTGTCATTGATTCATTGAGCTACTTGGAAAAGCTAGGAATTAATGCTATTCAACTAATGCCAATAACTGAGTTTCAGGGGAACGATAGCTGGGGTTATAACCCTTCGTTCTTATTTGCAGTTGATAAGTATTATGGAACAAAAAACGAACTAAAATCACTAATAGATTCTTGCCATGCTAAAAATATTGCAGTTATTATGGATTTGGTAATCAATCATTCATATGGAAATTCACCATTTTATAGGTTATATAATGATGGAAAACCCACAGAGCAAAACCCCTGGTTTAACCGAAATCATAATTTTGCAAATACTGCTGCGCATTGGGGATATGATTGGAATCATGAAAGCCCGTATACAAAAAAATTATTTAAGCGCGCTATATCATTTTGGATGAATGAATTTAAAATTGATGGGTTTAGATTTGATTTTACAAAGGGGATAGGAAATAATTATAAAGCCTTAAGCGACCCATGGGGAAGCATATATGATCCTGATCGAATAAAGCTCTTAAAAGAAATCGCAAAAAATGTAAGAGATAATAAAAATAATGGAATAGTAATATTTGAACATCTTAGCGAAGACAGAGAGGAAAAAGAACTCGCTGAAGATGGAATATTGATGTGGTCAAATGCTAATCATAGTTATGCCGAAAACTTAATGGGTTACGCCTCAGGATCAAATAGTTCACTATCTTGGACGTATTTTAAAAATAGGGGATGGAGTGCACCAAATGCCTTGGTATACATGGAAAGCCATGATGAAGAGCGGATTATTTTTAAAGCATTGAATTATGGCAATAGTAGCGGAAGTTACAATATCAAGCAATTAGAAATTGCCTTAGAGCGCTTGAAGACCTTAGGGTCAATATATTTTTTACTTCCAGGTCCAAAAATGATTTGGCAGTTTGGGGAGCTTGGGTACGATGTATCAATCAACCATAATGGGCGACTTGGCAAAAAACCTATACTCTGGGAATATTATTCAAACCGGGATAGAAAAAACGTTTATGATGCATGGTCATATCTAATGGAAATACGCAAATTTCCAATTTTCTCTGACCCAAACTCTAATATTCAGACATGGTTGAATGGAGCAGTCAAAAAGATTCACTATAATTACGAAGACAAAAATGCGATTTTAGTCGCTAATTTTGATTCAAAAGAGGTGCTAACAAATATCAAGCTGCCTCACAAAGGTACTTGGTTCAATGTTTTTCTAAATGATTCTGTAAAATTTGATAGTTTAGATATTTCCCTAAAACTGCCTGCAGGAAGATTTGTTTTATTGGCTGATTTTGAAACGCCAAAACCAAAAAAAGATATAACCCTGCTTTCAGTTTTAGACGCTGACAATCGCGTTATTGATATTGATTCTAAGGTATACCCCAATCCCTCTAACTCAACCTTTGTCATCAATTATTCAATGCCTGAAGCGGCGTTTGTATCTTTAAATATCTATGATATTCTTGGAAGAGAGGTTACACAGCTAAAGTCTTCCTATCAAAAAAGCGGTAATCACAAAACAACTTGGGATGGAAGAGACTTTTCAAATAATAGATCTTCTCCCGGGATTTACTTTCTTAAAATTCAAATTGGTGACCATCAGTCAAATCAAAAAATTATCCTTTTAAAATAACCCATGTGGATTCAAAAAGATATTACCTTGCCGCAATATTCCAGAGGGTTTCATATCATAACAGATGAGGTCATTAGGTCTATTTCTGAAGTAAAAGAATTATCTGTTGGTATCATTCATATTTTTATTAAACATACCTCGGCGTCCTTAGCGATAAATGAAGGAGCCGATCCAGCGGTTCGAATCGACTTTGAAACCTTTTTTAATAAATCCGTCCCTGAAAACTCTCCAGATTTTATTCATAACGATGAAGGTCCTGATGATATGCCTGCACACATAAAGTCAGCAATACTTGGATCTTCGTTATCAATTCCAATCAGAAATGGAAAAGCAGACATGGGGACATGGCAAGATGTTTATCTTTGCGAGCATAGAAACAACCCAACTAGAAGAAAACTAATTATAACTGTACAGGGTGAGTAAAAAATGAAAAATAAATGTTATTTCATGCGCACTTTGAGCGTATTATATTTCCGAGCAAATTTAACTTATTCCAATACTGTTAGTCTAATTTAGATGCAGCATAACGAAAACAAATAAAGGTTATATACAATGCGGAAATATACCATTTTAACTATTTTATTTATTTTATCATCTACAGCGTTTTCTCAACGTGGCAATTGGCGAGGAGGAATGGGCAAGGGCGGTCAAATGGATCCGAGCAAGGCCCCAAAAATTGGGCAAGTATACGGAACCGTTGTTGATTCTGCAACCAGCGAACCTATACCATATGCATCAATATCTGTTATTAATAGTCGCAGCAATACTATTCTTACTGGAGGCATTACAGATGATAGAGGAATTTTTCATGTTAAAGAAATTGCACTAGGAAGACACAAGATAGTTGTTGAATACATTGGGTATGAAAAGAAGGAATTAGGTCCATACACCTTTCTTCCGTTTGGTAAAAATCAAACAGAATACAATTTAGAAAAAATTTCCTTAAATCAAACTTCATTGCAAATGGCTGGAGTAGAAGTGGAAGGAGAGCGCCCTCTTTTCGTCCAAACAGCGGAAAAGCGCATATTTAATGTTGAAAGAAATTCACTTACTACTGGAGGTTCAGCAATTGATGCTTTACGTCAAGTTCCGGGTGTTGAAGTGGATCCAGACGACAACATCAGTTTAAGGGGAAATTCGAAAGTAAACCTCATGATCGATGGTAAGCCCTCTAGCATTGCTGGAGGTGATATTAAATCGTTATTACAAAGTGTTCCCGCAGCAAATATAGCTGACATTGAAGTAATGACAAATCCTGGTGCAAAATACGATCCTGAAGGTATGGCTGGAATTATAAACATTGTATTAAAAGAAAACAGATTTGCAGGATTGAATGGTAATGTCAATACTGGAGGAGATACGCAGGGAGGAACCAATCTTTCTGGTCAAGTTAACTTTAGAAATACAAAATATAATTCTTATATAAATCTAGGTTTAAATAATAAAGTATGGATTTCAGATGGTACTAGTTACAGAAAAATGGATTTTGGTCAATTCAATAATATCCTTAATCAGTCCTATAATTCTAAAGGCAGTGGCCCTAGTCTATTTGTAAAAACGGGGGGTGAATATTTTATAGACCCTGCACAGTCACTAGGCCTGTCTTTTACGGTAAGCGATGGAAATAATTATCGTGATTCTGATAATTATACAATAGATACTGGACCAGGTGATTCAAGATATGTTCGTCTTAGCGATTCTGACAGTGATAGGGGTGGTTATAATTTAAATCTTAACTATGATAAAAAGTTTAATAATCCAAAGCATAAACTCACATCTTATTTAAGGCTTTCTGATGGAAATAATCTTGGCGACAGCGAATACAAGAATACCGAGTGGGATAATTTCGAGGAATTTTTTGATAATGCAAATGAAGCAAGAAATGGTTCGGATGGTAAAAACAAAGGATTTGATTTTCAGGTTGACTATACAAGACCCTTTGAAAGTGGTAGCAAGCTAGAGCTAGGTATTGCAAGTAAGTCTAACGATAGAGATGATTCTCAGACAGCTGAAATTTACGATTACACATTAAATCGATTTGTTAATGATAGCCAGTTTTCAAATGATTTCAATTTTAATGAAACTGTCAATGCAGCATATATCCAATATGGAGGATCGTACTGGCTCGTTGGCTATAATGCGGGTCTACGCTATGAGGCGGTAGATATGCTTTCAGACCTTAAAAGCAACCCAACAAAGTTTAAAAATGATTATACTAGTTTATACCCCAGCTTATCATTTACCTTAGGGGCCCCTCAATTTATCCAACTTCAAGCTAGTTACTCAAAACGTGTTCAGCGCCCACGTAGCAGACAGCTGAACCCTTTTATCTCTAGACAAGACAACAGAAATTATCGCTCAGGAAATCCTTTTCTAAAGCCAGAATATACGGACTCATATGAGCTAAACTTTTCCAGATTCAATAGGGGTCTTTCACTGAGTTTTGGCACATATTATCGGAATACAACCGATGAAATCACGAGACATAAAGAAGTCAATGATGATGGCACCTCACTGGCCTCTTATAGAAATATTGGCACTAAGGAAACTAAAGGATTTGAATATAACATTGTTGGCTCTTTGGGTAAAAAATTAAGACTGATTTTTGGAGGAAATACCTATTGGGATGATATTAATACTGACATTTATGGTGATGTATACGATAATACATCTCGTACGAATAATTTCAGAATAACGTCCATGTATAATGTTTCACCAAAAACCGAAATTTCGTTTTTTATGTGGCATCAACCGAAAAAAGAAATTCCGATAGGAACTTTTAACGCAATGACATGGTCAAGTATGTCTATTAAGCAAAAGTTTATGGAAGAACGATTTAATCTTAATTTGAATATATCCGATCCTTTTGCAATGTCCGGATTCGGTTTTAGCCTCCAAAATGATTCCTGGAGCCAAGAGTCAGTACGAAATTTTTCATCCCGAACCGTTAGACTAACGTTGGAGTATCGATTTGGTAAGATGGAAGATAAAAGTAGCTATAGCAGACAGCGCAGACAGGGTGGTATGGACCGTGATAATGCGAACTACGAAATCGATTAATTATTTTTTGTAGCTTTTTCTTTTCTTTTAACCCTTTAACCTTCTATAATCATCTGTTATGAATGAAAGAAAATGGATGATATATGGCGCTAACGGATTCTCAGCAATGCTCGCTATTGAAGAATCGCTCAAGCGCGGCTTAAAACCAGTTTTGGCCGGTCGGTCCCCTTCAATTGAAAAAATTGCTAAAGAATTTGATTTAGACTTTCAAATATTCTCATTATCTAGTGTTAATGAGGTTGCGAGTCAAATAAAAGGATTGGCCGTTTTAGCAAATTGTGCTGGACCCTTTTCAGAAACCGCAGAAACCATGATACAGGCCTGCATACTATCCAAGGTACATTATATTGATATTACTGGCGAAATTTCTGTTTACGATTATGCAAACCAATGTGACAGAGAAGCTGTATCCGCTGGCATAGTTCTTTGCCCAGGAGTAGGATCAGATGTTATTCCAACTGATTGCCTTGCAAAATATTTAAAAGATGAATGTCCCGATGCTACCCACTTAAAAATGGGTTGGCACCATACCGGGTCAAAAGCAAGTAAGGGAACTGCAAAAACAGCTACACAGGGGTTGTTTTTAGGTGGCAAAGTTCGTAAAGATGGAAAAATTAAAAAAGTACCTCTTGCGTACAAGGAGAAAGTCATTGATTTTGGTATAGGTAAATTCAATACAATGACAATTCCATGGGGAGATGTTTTCACTGCATATCATAGCACAGGCATACCAAACATTGAGTTCTATCTATCGCGTTCTCCACGATCCGTTAAAAAAATAAAACGGTACCGTAGATTTATTGGATTGTTTAACAATAAATGGGTTATCAAATTGCTGCAAAATTGGATCGAACGAAACTGGAAACAACCAACAGCAGAAATTCGAAAAAAAGGAAAGTCGTTTTTTTGGGGCGAAGTAAAAGGCCTTAGTGGGAAGGTCGTTACAGCACGATTTTCCACCGGAGACGGCTACAATGTAACTGCTGCAGGAGTTGTTGTTGTTGCGGAATATCTTTTGCAGGATCTCAGTCAAAAAGGGTATTATACTCCAAGCATATTGATGGGTAAGGAATTAGTTAAAAAAATACCAGGATATTCCGGTATAGAGATTATAAAAAATGAATAAAGAAAGACTCTACAACAAAAAAGATAGAAAGCTGCTCAAAGAAGAGTTGTTAGCTGAACCCTTTAATAGGGCTACATGCTCCTTTTATAGATACGTTACAATCAAAGATCCTTCTCTTTTAAGGGATTCGCTGTATAAAAAATGGGTTCAATTAAACATTTTTGGCAGAGTCTACGTTTCCTCAGAGGGTATAAATGCTCAAGTAAGTTGTCCAGAGCAAAATTGGGACACATTCATACAAAGTATCAACTCCTATAATGCCTTTAAAGATATTCCAGTTAAGCGTGCAGTAAAAGACGGCAAATCATTTTATAAGCTTATAATAAAGGTTAAAGATGAAATTGTAGCTTACAAGGTGAAGGATAACGATTTTGACATGAACATTGTTGGTAATCACTTAAGCGCTCAAGAGTTTAATGACAAACTCGAAAATGATAATGCGATCGCAGTTGATATGCGCAATTATTACGAGAGCGAAGTTGGAAGGTTTAAAGAAGCAATCATTCCAGATGTTGACACTTCGCGAGAGCTTTTACCAACAGTTAAAAAAATGCTTAATGGTCATGAATCCGATCCAATACTTTTATATTGTACGGGTGGAATAAGATGCGAAAAGGCTAGTTCGTATTTAATCAAAAGCGGATTCAAAAATGTTAGTCAGCTTAATGGGGGTATTATTCAATATGCTCACGACGTTCAAGAAAAAGGTTTAGATTCTAAATTCCTTGGCAAAAATTTTGTTTTTGATGATCGTATGGGTGAGTCAATCACTGATGATATTATTGGAAAATGCCATCAATGCAACGCTCCTGCTGATAATCATATAGATTGCGGTAATGATGCTTGCCATATACTTTTTATTCAGTGCAAGAAATGTAATTCTAGCTTTGACGGGTGCTGTTCAAAAGAGTGCAAAGACTTTGCAGCTTTACCGGTTGAAGAGCAACGAATTTTAAGAAAAGATCCACAAAAAGTAGTATCAAAATCACGCTATTCTAGTAGAATAAAACCCAAATTAAGGGAGTTACAAAAGTGAAGAAATTTTATTTAATTATTATTACAGTTTTTTTTAGCTGCACTCAACAGTTAGCTATTGAATCAGAATTACCTCGCATTAAAATGGTTTCGACGTTCGATATTGCGCTTGACAAGTCAAAGCAAAATGAACTTGAATTACAATTTGACAAAGTATTGAATCCGCAAAATCTAGATACGTGGATGAAGCATATGTCATCAAAACCTCACCATGTAGGCTCTCCATGGAGCAAGCAAAATGCAGAGTATGCCGCTAACAAGTTTAAAGAGTGGGGCTTTGAATCAGCAGTTGAAACGTTCGAGGTTTTGGTGCCCTTTCCAAAAGTTAGAAAGCTTTCTATGGTTGCACCAAACAAAGTTGAGCTGAAATTGTATGAACCTGCGGTTGAGGGAGACAAATCATCTGAAATGACGAAGGATGTTCTTCCAGGTTACAATGCATTCTCAGCTGATGGTAACGTAACTGCTGAATTGGTATTTGTTAACTATGGTCTAAACGAAGATTATGAAGAATTAAAACGTATGGGGATTAACGTTAAAGGTAAAATTGTAATTGCTAAATATGGTCGATCGTTCCGAGGAATCAAGCCTAAAATTGCTCATGAGAATGGAGCAATAGGATGTATCATGTATTCTGACCCTAAAGATGATGGTTATGTTGTTGGCGATGTATATCCAGTAGGTCCATATCGTAATGAATACGGTATTCAAAGAGGATCTGTTCTTGATATGCCAGCACGCCCGGGTGATGCACTTACCCCTGGCTATGCTGCAACCAAAGATGCCGAACGTCTTTCAATTGATGACGCGCCAACCATTATGAAAATTCCTGTTATGCCAATTTCATATGCTGATGCACTTCCTCTTTTGAAAGCAATTAAAGGCCCAGTTGTTCCAGACAGCTGGAAAGGTGGACTTCCCATAACGTATCATATTGGTCCAGGACCTGCAAAAGTTAACCTTCATCTTGAGTTTGATTGGAGCCTTCGTACTGCTTACAACCCTGTTGGTAGAATGATTGGTTCAGTGTATCCTGATGAATGGATTATGCGCGGAAACCATCATGATGGATGGGGGCATGGTGCTTCAGATCCTATTAGCGGTATGGTCTCCCTAATGGAGGAAGCACGTGCGATTGGAGAACTAACCAAAACAGGATGGAGACCTAAAAGAACTTTAATTTATGCTGGATGGGATGCGGAAGAACCAGGATTGCTTGGATCAACAGAATGGGTAGAGCATAATCTTAAAGACATTAAAGAAAATATGGTTGTCTACATCAATACTGATGGAACAGGTGCTGGCTACTTGAGTATGGGTGGATCACATTCATTGGAAAAGTTCATTAATGAAGTCATTCGAGACGTTAAGGATCCTGTCCATGATGTATCTCTGGATAGTAGACTCAGATCGCGTATGAGAGTCCGCGAATTTAATGTCGGAGCTTCTGAGCTTAATGAAGAATCTGAGCGTACAGATCTAAGAATTTATGCAATGGGGGCAGGATCTGATTATACAGCATTTCTTCATCATGCTGGTGTACCAGCTTTAAATATGGCCTTTGGGGGTGAGAGCGGTGGAGGCGCATATCATTCGCTATATGATACTTATGAGCATTATAAGAGATTTAGTGATGGAGATTTTATTTATGGCACTACGCTCTCTAAGGTAAATGGTAGATTGGTTCTTCGATTATCTGAGGCTGACATCTTGCCATTTAGATTTGTAAATATGGTCGAAAATATTGGAAAATTTATCGAAGAAAATAAAAAACTTTCTCAAACTGTAGAACAAAGCACCAAATTGCGAAACAAGTTATTGGACAACAATGACTTCACAATTTCACGGAATCCCAATAAAACATATTTGCAGCCTGAAAGATTAGGTCAGGTTCCCGAGTTTGACTTTAAACCATTGGATGACGCTTTTGCTAGACTGTCATCTAGCGCGTGGAAATATGAAGAGGTTTTATTAAAATTCAAAAAAGGATCACTATCGGCTGAAAAGAAATCTGAGATTAATTCCCTGCTCAGAAAAGTAGATCAAGCATTTACAAATAACAATGGTCTGCCGCGCAGAGAATGGTTTAGGAATATGTTATATGCACCCGGTTATTATACAGGATACGGTGTCAAAACGCTTCCCGGCATTCGTGAAGGTCTCGAAGAAAGAAAATGGGATGAAGTACGTTTGTATATAAATGAAGTAGCCAAGGCTTTAGATCGGGCTAGTAATAATATTAATTCCGCATCAAGGATTTTGAATGAAAATTAAACAAGGACTATGAATGAAAATTAAATTATGTGTTATTTCACTAACTTTATTTGGATGTATGTCAAAAATTAAATCACCACCAAACGCAATTACCAAACCTCATGAGCTTGCTATGCATGGGGATACGAGAATAGATAATTATTATTGGATGCGATTAACAGACGATCAGAAAAACGCAAAAGCTTTAGACTCTCAAACCCAGGAGGTCGTTGACTATATTTCTCAAGAAAACAAATATACTCAGTCAAGTCTTTCGCACACAAAAAAACTTCAAAATACTATTTTTGAGGAGATGGTATCACGTATTAAGAAAGACGATGAGTCGGTACCGTATCTTAAGAATGGCTATTATTATTACTCACGTTTCGAAAAAGATTTAGAGTATCGAATTCATTGTAGAAAAAAAGGCTCTTTAGATGCCGAAGAAGAAATAATACTTGATGAGAATGCTCTTGCTGAGGGGTACGACTATTTTTCAATTGGAGGTATGTCAATTAGTCCAGATAACAAATGGCTGGCATTTGGTGTCGATACTGTAAGTAGGCGAGTTTACGAAGTACGCTTCAAGAATTTAAAAACAGGAGATATTTTAGCAACATCAATTGAAAATAGTACCGGAAGTGTTGCTTGGGCAAACGATAGCCAAACTGTATTCTACACCAGTAAGAACGAAACAACCTTGCTTGGTGAAAAGATATGGCGTCATAAGCTAGGCACAGAGAATTCTGATGTAATGGTATATCATGAAACTGATGAAACATTCTATAATGGTGTTTATCGGTCTAAGTCTGGCAAATTCATTATCATTTATCATTCAAGCACACTTTTAACGGATTATCAAATTCTTAATGCAAATAATCCTGATGGAGAGTTTAAGCGATTTACTCCAAGAGATTTTGATCATGAATACAGCATAGATCATTATAAAGACAGGTTTTATATCACCACTAACTGGAAAGCTAAAAATAATCGCCTAATGCAAACACCTGATACCAGGACTGGAATTTCAAACTGGAAAGAAGTGCTACCTCATCGTGAAACTGTGCACCTTCTGAGCCTTGAAGTGTTTAAAGATCATCTTGTCATCAATGAGCGCAAGAATGGACTACGACAGTTACGAATGATAAATCAGCAAACTGGAAATGACGAATATATCAAATTTGACGAGGAGACTTACACATCTTGGGTCTCAGTAAATGAAGAGTTTGACACTGATATTTTACGGTTCTCTTACTCATCGCTTGTGACGCCAACCTCCACATTTGATTATAATATGAACTCAGGACAACGCAGTTTATTAAAACAAGATGAAGTAGTTGGAGGATATGATTCAAATAAATACATGTCTAAGCGAATGTATGCTACTGCCCGAGATGGTAATTCTGTTCCTATTTCAATCGTATATCGAAAAGACCTTAAGGAGCCAGAAGCTCAGAATCTATTGTTGTACGGTTACGGGGCCTATGGAAATACCATTGACCCATTTTTTAGATCATCTAGACTTAGTTTGCTTGATAGAGGATTCATTTACGCTATTGCACATATCCGAGGCGGACAAGTGTTTGGCAGGCAGTCGTATGATGATGGAAAAATGTTGAACAAAAAAAATACGTTTTATGATTTTATAGATGCAGGAAAATATCTGGTCAATCAAAAAATTACAAATTCAGATAAGTTGTTTGCTCTAGGTGGTAGCGCAGGTGGTTTACTCATTGGAGCTGTTGTAAATATGGAGCCATCGCTTTGGAAAGGCGCAATCGCTGCAGTACCTTTTGTGGATGCAGTCACAACGATGGCAGACCCAACTATACCGCTGACTACGGGTGAGTGGAAAGAGTGGGGCGATCCAAGAATAAAAAAATATTACGATTATATACTATCGTATTCGCCTTACGATCAAATTACGGACACTGAATATCCTAACTTACTTGTAACATCTGGCTACTATGACTCTCAGGTACAGTACTGGGAACCTTTAAAATATGTAGCAAAGTTAAGAGATGCATGGCAAGGGGATAATAAATTATATCTTCATATGAATATGGAAGCTGGGCATAGCGGAAAATCGGGTAGGTTCAGAAGGTATAGAGAATCTGCGCTTGAGTATGCATTTCTATTGGATTTGGGTGGAATTAAAAAATAGTCATTTACTTTGTAAATCAACTTTTATGCAGTAATTTTAATCGAGATGAAAAAAACCTTAGCAATCAGCTCAATTGTCCTTTTTACTCTTTTTTTTCAGGGTTGTTATACCCAATTGGCTATGTTTTACCCTGATCCTGAAATAGAGATTAATGAGGAAGAGCAATTTTACGATACATATAATCGGGCTATTCCTAGCCTTAAGGCTGAATCCTATGCTCAGGATGGTAGGGCAAGCATGCCCTTATCGTATTCATCTATGCAACGCAGATTTTATTCACCCTATTCATCTTTTTCAGCTTTCAATAGTTACTATGATCCTTTTTATACCGGATTAAATGGCTACAGATATGGTTACGGTTATAATGGATATAATAGTTACGGTTATGCGCCATATCTTTATACAAATGATCCTGTAGGCTATGGCTCACTCATTTCTACTGGTAGCAGAAAAAAAAGAAATTTTTCCAGAAACAGGTCTCAAGGATCCACTACAATACTTCAAACAACAAGATCTTCTAGTTCATCAAACAATAACAACACTAACTCATCATATACGAACAGTAGTTCAATTTCATCATCACGATCATCATCAAGCTATTCATCAAGCAGTTCCTCCTCAGGTAGCACTTCTCGATCAAGCTCATCTTCCAGAACATCCGGCGGAAGACGCGCTACTAAAAGAAGATAATTTATATTTTCATTTCAGAAAAAATGAAAAAATATCTTTTCATTCTTTTCATGTCGCCCTTTCTAAAATTGCAATCTCAGTCAGCATCTGAAGCAATACATATTGTGGAAAACGAACTTGGATATGGCGCTAGGTCTTTAGCAATGGCAGGTGCTTTCGCGCCGCTTGGAGATGGTCCTGCTGGTATGTATTGGAATCCAGCTGGACTTGCTGATATAAAAAATGGCTCGTTTTATTTTGAATCATATTTCTTGCGATATAAAAACAATACCTCATATCTAGAAAAGTTGCATGTTAATCCATTTAATCTGTCAAGATTTAATGGTATAGGTGCTATTTATCCATTTGCTACTGTCAGAGGAAGTCTTGTTTTAGGTTTTGGATTTAACCGTATTCACCACTATGACGGGTTAATGTCTTTTTCAGGATATAGTAATGCAAACAATGGTCTTGAGTTTCCAATAGATATTGATGGTCAGTTATTGAACTATGCTTTTGATCAAGGTGTTCGTAGATATGAAAAAATAATGAGCAATGGAGCACGTGATCAAATTACTTTTTCTTTTGGAATAGCTCTATCGCCCAACTTATCGGCAGGATTATCATTATCGAGAATGACGGGAATTGAGAGCTATGATTTTGAATTTCTCCAGCAAGACATTGCGGATAATTTTCAAGAATTTCCTTCGGATTTTTTAAATTATGAACTGTTTCAGAGTCTTGAAACGAAAACCAAGGCTATAAATATACGAGGAGGTGTTAAATATAATTTGTCACCATTCCGATTTGGATTAAGCATAGCGCTTCCTTATAATATTATTGTTGAAGAAAACCATGGAACCCAAGAGAGACTAATTTTTGATAACTCAGACTATAGTGATGCTATTCAGTTAGGTTATTATGATTATATAGTATTCATGCCAGCAACAGTTGATTTTGGAGCAGCATTGGTTTCAGAATCAAACCTTACACTTTCAATAGCTTTCAGGATTCAAGATTGGAGTAAAATGCAATTTAATCTGAAAGATTTTGCTTCAGATTCAGAAGAATATGCTGTTTTAAAAAATGAAAACGATTTAATTATTGAGGAATATAAAAATGTTACTCAACTTAGATTTGGGGGCGAATATCTGTTTCCCATTACTAGCACTTTTGGATGCGTCATTCGATTTGGAATAGCCTATATACCAACAGCTAAAACAAGTGGATCTGAGGATCAAGCTATTACGTCATTTGGTTTGGGAATTCCTATTTACGATAGAATTATTTTAGATATGGCCTATATGTTTTCCTACCAAAAAAAGAAAACAAATGATTCTTATGTACCATCTTATGTTGATGAGGAGATAAATAAAAATCAACTTTTATTTAATTTATCTTATTTATTTTAGAGAAACGCATTTTAATAATATTTGGAATTTGATACTTAGCCCGACTAACTTTGCTGGCCTCAAAACATTGAAACACACTTAGTGGCTCGGTAGCTCAGTTGGTAGAGCAGAGGACTGAAAATCCTTGTGTCGGCGGTTCGATTCCGTCCCGAGCCACCCCCAAATTAATCA